>NZ_JBIPKE010000014.1:0-395829 GCF_044005705.1 Marinoscillum luteum
AAAGCGGATGCAAAATTAGAACTTATTTTTTAATATCAAACCCTATTGTGAGAAAAATATTTTTTTATTTCTAAGCCCAATCTCACCTCATCCTCTCAAGCATCTCCCCATCCCCGCTGAATGGACGGCAAAGATAGTAAAGCCACTGATTCCACCGCTCATTTTTCAATAAATAAAACAACTTTTTTTAACCCCTAATCAACCCACCTAATCACGAGCCTGATTATCAGCTGATTGGCCCAGACCTGGTCCATGACCCATGGATTCAAAAACATCAATCAGCCCTAAAAGAAGTCGGGAAAATCAAAAATTGATGGGGTGATTAACTGAAAATTGGAATGTCAGCACAGACCCAAGAAAACTATTTGGGCTTTTTGTAAACAGGGACAGTGCTACAAGGCTCACCGTACATGATACTCGACACCATAGGCAGCAGCCTCCTTGTCAACTCGAAGTATGCGTAGTCTCTGGTCTTGATATCACCACAACCCTTAATGACCACCTTGGCGCCCTCCAGATCCTGCTCCAGGATTTCATCAATCGCCTGATTGATTAAGGCTTTCTCGAGTTCCTCTTCACCACCAAACGCCGATAGATTGGCGACACCCTCCAACCTGGTAACTACTAACATATAAGCCCAGGATGGTATGATGGCATCTGCAGAACAGACGACCCCAACGTTTTTGCCTTTGAAGGCCAGCCAATCATAATCTCTCAAAAACTCACGAAATTCTTTCTCTTTGAGAATCATCCCATGAAAAAGCCCTTCTTTCAGGTCAAAAAAAGCCCGCTCGGACTGGTCAATATATTCATCGAAATCCAATGAGATTAAAGGACTCTTCGAAACACGGTTAATTATCTCTTCCATTACACCTTGAACTTTTGAGATGGGACATTAGTTCGGTATTCCTTTAGATATTCCGGCTCGAAGTAGGCAATGTCTTCAAATGCCGAATGCTGGAATTTGGCCCAGGCTACCTCCCCCATGTGGGCCGCAGACGGATGAATGTCTCTGATGAAGTGATACCTATCCACTCCTCCAAAGAGTTGCTCCAGCTTATCGGAGCCATTACCGAAGAAGTAAATGCTTTCCTGCTGGAGATCATCAAAAGAGTGCTCATCTACTATGAGTGGTTGGGTTTTCCAAATTTCAGCGCCGGAATGATCTACCAATTTGCAGTAGACCTCCATGCGCCTGGCATCGATCATAGGGCAGAGCAATTCTTCTCCCTTCAGCATAGGGGCCACCTGAGCAACCATAGTATCCAATGTATCCAAAGCGATCAACGGAATGCTCAGTGTATAGGCCATTCCTTTCGCAGTAGCTGTGCCAATTCGCAGACCTGTATAAGATCCGGGTCCTGCAGACAGGGCGACAGCCGTCAGATCGGACAAAGACATTTCACAGTTCTCTGCCAGCTGCTGAATGATCCCTGGCAAAAGGTTGGAGTGGGATTTCTGCAAATGATAGGCCTGATGACCTATCAAAACTCCCTCCTGATGAATGGCCACTGAACAAACCTTAGTGGAAGTGTCGAGGCTTAGAATAGTACTCAATTATTTGCCTTTTAAAATGCTCTGATATCGTTCGGAATCATTAAGAACTTTAATGGCCTCCATGACTTCCCGGTCCTGATCAAAGGTAGACTCGATCATTCCGCTCTGGAAGTAATACCTCCCGGCAATTTCCTGCTCCAGCAATTTCTTAATCTCTGGCTTGAAAGTGATCAGGTCCTGATCCTTATTATGAAGGGTTTCCCTTTTTAAATCCATGATCTGCTGCTCAATATCCTGATAATATTTTTCCTGCTTGGCCGATGCAATTAGTTTCTCAATATTTTGCTCCACCTGAGTGGTGTAGTTGAGTTCTTTGTCCTTCAACCAGTTTTTAAATTCATCATATTCTGCATCTGTAAGGGTGAAGTCCTTAGCAGGTTTAATCTCCGGGTGTGCGTAATAATAACGAGTAGCATAATCAAAAACCAGGTCATTGGACATCAGACTGTAGGCGATAGGTGCGTACTCAAACGGCTCCACTTCAATGTCAGGGTTTACGCCCCCACCGTCGAAAACAGATCGACCGGATTGGGTCTTGAACTCACTCTTGAGTGAATCCGGAATTTTGCCGATGCTACCGTCTGGGTTTCGATGGCTGTAGTCAATGGCCTGGATACATCTGCCAGAAGGGATATAATATTTTCCAGTGGTCACTTTTAGTTGAGAGTTATAAGCCAGTGGTCGTGTCTGCTGAACCAGTCCTTTGCCATAAGAACGCTGCCCTACGAGCACTCCTCGATCATAGTCCTGCATCACTCCCGCTACAATCTCAGAAGCCGATGCACTTCCATTGCTGATCAATACAGCAAGGGGAATCTGAGTATCCGCGGGATCATTCAAAGTGTTGTAGGTCTTGGTCCAGTTCTTAAGCTTCCCTCGAGTAGTCACCACTTCCCGGCCTTTGCCCACAAAGACATTGGAAACATTGACGGCTTCTTCCAATAAGCCCCCCGGGTTACCCCGCAAATCCAAAATGATTTTTTTCGCGCCATCAGCTTTCAGCTCGTTCACAGCATTTCGCACCTCAGCGCCTGCTTCGGTAGTGAAATCCGTAAGTTTTACATAGCCGATTCCTTCGGCTACCATTCCGAAATAAGGCACGTTGCTAATGGTAATACGCTCACGAGCCAGCGTCACATCAAACAGTTTTTCTTGTCCGAATCTCTTTACCGTCAGGACAATATCCGAATTGGACTGCCCCTTCAGCAGTTTGCTGATAGCATCGGACGATTTGCCCTCCAACACTATTCCATTAATCTTCAAAATCTGATCTCCCGCTTTAAGACCAGCTTTGTGCGCAGGGTAGCCTTCGTAAGGCATCACTACGGTGCTCACGCCTCCTTTCTTATCGACTATAGCACCAATGCCCCCATACTCACCGGTGGTGATGGTGCGATAATCCTCTATGTCATCTTCGGGAATGTAATTGGTATAAGGATCAAGCGAAGCCAGCATGGCTGTAATGCCTGTACGCATCAGCTGGTCCGGATGAATGTCATCCACGTAGTAGGCATTTACTTCCTTAAACAGCGTGGCGAAAATATCGAGGTTCTTCACGATCTCGAAGGTGCGATCACCCACGGGAGTGGCTTTAAAAGCCAAAAAACCAATACTAATGGCACAGATGGCCACGATTGCTTTCCACTTCTTATTCATTGCTTGTTCATTTTGTACTCAAAACAGGAGGTTAAACTTGCATTCAATTGGGCTCACCCGGGTGTTCTTTCCCTATCTTAGAATGCTGACTTTCTAAACGTACCAATAGCTTTTTAAGTTTATCCTCTATTTCACCATAAGGTAATGGTGATTTATCTAAATAGACAAATGCCAGCTGATAAAAGCCGCTAACGGGTGATTGATAGATGATGGATTTGTGAAGCCTATAGGCTTCTCTCATGCGGCGCTTCAGCTGATTTCTCCGAACGGCTCGCTTGAAGTTTTTTTTGGGGACTGTAAAGAGGGCGCGATGATAGGTCACGGCAGAATCCTCCTCCCTTCTGTACTTCAATAACAAAGGGTGCAAATAAAAAGAGGAACCATTCTTGAACAGTTCCTCAATGTCTTTTTTACCGGTCAGCTTTTCCCTTTTTGGAAAAGAAAACGCATGACTAGTCGTTTGGCCTGAGTCAGTCATAGGCCTTTAGTTAGACTTATTTCTTGTGAGTTTGATCAGAAACAGTAAGTTTCTTTCTTCCCTTTGCTCTACGTCTGGCCAATACAGCACGACCGTTGGCTGACTCCATTCTTGAACGGAATCCGTGTTTGTTTTTTCTTTTCCTTACTGAAGGTTGAAATGTTCTCTTCATGGCTATGCCTTTATCTTATTCTTTTATTATGACCAGACCCCAATCACTGACCGGAATCTGAGATTTCTCAAAACGGAGGGCAAAGATAAGTAAAGATTGAGTTTTACCAAACTAAACGCCGCTCCGCAGAGATATTTCTTCAATTTTTATGAAAACGTGGTGAAAAAAAGGGGTTTAAATGTCAAAAACTTCACGCTTGATCTCCTGAAGCTGATGGAATGTGAGCCTGGGGCCGTACTTAGCAACCACCTCTGAGGCTGCCTTGCTGGCCAACTTACCCGAAGAAGCCATAGTGTGACCGTTGGTGATGCCATAAAGAAATGCCCCGGAAAACATATCCCCTGCGCCGTTGCTATCTACTGCCGAGACCGGGTAGGACTCTATATCCACGAATGTATCTCCATCAAATATCATGGCGCCATTCTTCCCTTGTGTGATCACAAATTTTCTGGCTACTTTTCTCAATTCTTCTCTGGCATCAGCGACAGAATCGGTCTTGGTGAAGAGCATTGCTTCCTCTTCATTGCAAAAGAGCAAATCCACAGAGGCTCCCACCACTTCCTCCATTTCCTTCTGGAAGTACTTCACCATACTGGGGTCAGAAAACGTAATACTCACTTTTACACCATTGTCTTCGGCCATTCTCTTAGCCACTTTCATCGCTTCCCTACCTGTCTCTGAAGCTACCAGATATCCCTCTATAAAGAGGTATTCGGAGTTGATCAGGGCATCCTGCCGAAGCTCCGCTTTGGAGAAAGCGGAGCTGATCCCCAAAAATGTATTCATGGTACGCTCCGTATCAGGAGTCGTCATGATGAGTACTTTTCCTGTTATCCCCGCATCCAGGTGACTTCCATCCAGGTTGGTGTCAATGCCATTATTGGCCAACTCGTCCAGAAAAAACCTGCCGTCTTCGTCATTGGCCACTTTGCAAGAGTAAAAGCTCTTGCCACCCAGCATACTTGTCGCCACTATAGTATTGGCAGCAGACCCGCCTCCTTCTTTCTTTTTGATGCCGTCTTTCACGGCAGCTAGTACTTTCACCTGACGCTCCTCGTCCACCAGGGTCATGACTGATTTTTCGATCCCATGTTCGATCAAAAAATCATCGCTACATTCCAACACATAGTCCACTACAGCATTGCCAATGGCATAAACGTCGTACTTCTTCTTACTCATTTTTTATCCTTTATGCTATTAAACCTATTGGGATAATCGGTAATTAAACCGTCCACCCCAAGTTCCATTACGTCCTTCATTTCTGTCACTTCATTTACCGTCCATGGGATTACCCGAATGTCCCGGCTATGTAAAAAATCAACAGACTCCCGCGAAAGTAATGGAAAATAGCAACTATAGATGTCCGGGGTAAACCCGAGTGAATCCAGGTTTTCTTCCACCGTCAGGTCGTTTTCGATCAATAGCGCCAGTGTCACTTTTGGGTAACGCTCATGAAAATACTGTAACACCCTGAAATCAAAAGATTGAATTGTGGTTCTGCTCCAGTCAAGTTTTTCATCTAAGACGGCATAAACCAGGTCACTAAAAGTGGGGGGTGCAGGATGAAAGAGATCATCGGTTTCTGGCTGCGACTTGATCTCGATGTTATAAGCCACAGGGGGTTTACCGTTGACCTTCAGGTAGTCTTCCACTTGGTCGATCACATCCACTAGTCGTGGCTTGACTACCTGCATTTTTTGCTGCTCAGGAAATCTTGGGTGTGGTTTGGAGCCACAATCGAAACCTGCCACTTCCTGATAAGTCATCTGATAAATATTGTTTTGAAGCTGCTGCGTTTCTGGGATTTCATTTCCCATAGAATCAAGGCACATTTCAGCTGACATAAAGGGTTCGTGCGAAACGACCAGTTGACGGTCTTTGGTGACCGCCAGGTCCATTTCGAGGGTAGTTACTTCCAGATCGAGGGCCTTGATGAAGGCCGGAATGGTGTTTTCAGGCATGAGCCCTCTACAGCCCCTGTGTCCCTGAAGGTCAAAGGTTTCTTTCATGTTTTTCTTCGGGCCAAAGCAGGAGGTAAGCATAACTAGGGAGCCAACAAACAAAATTATCTTTCTCATCAAGCTAAAAATTTTATTCTGGTAAACACATAATCCAGAGACTCTTCATTGATCACCATGCGGTAGTAGTCAGTGCCTGGAATCTGCTGTGGCTGGTAGCCGGTTTTATGCAGGTACTTCTTGTTGATGTTGCCATCGAACCAGTGAACC
This sequence comes from Marinoscillum luteum, assembly GCF_044005705.1. Classification (NCBI taxonomy): domain Bacteria; kingdom Pseudomonadati; phylum Bacteroidota; class Cytophagia; order Cytophagales; family Reichenbachiellaceae; genus Marinoscillum; species Marinoscillum luteum. The sequence continues at coordinate 6,092 of NZ_JBIPKE010000014.1, forward strand.
AGCCTGATTTTACCACCTTCTATTTCCAGACAGGTCATCCCACGCTTGCCTATGACACAGCCTGAATTGAAAAGACAGGGGATGTTAAAAATGGTGTTGTAGACATAGTTCTGAAAATTGGTATCGCGTACCTGTTTATAGTATTTCTTTAAGTCCTTCTTATAGGCCCTTATGGACCTGACAATGGCCTCCGTCTGATTGGCTATGTCCTCTACATACTCGCGGCAAAGTTGCTCGATTTTATATTTCAGCCGCTCTACTTTGTGCATTGACTCAAACAACGGACGATGCGTGTGACCAATGACTGATACCACTTTGCGATAAGCTGAGTAATGATAGGCCCGCTTCTCTATTTTATACTGTTTCTTACTGCTGTGAGCCACCGAGTAATTTTTGATCCCCAGAGGGTTGGCAAAGTACTTCAGGGTGAACCCGATCAATTCATTGTGTTTTTGAAACCGCTTGGAAGCCTGATGCCCGTGAAAAAAGAAAAGGTTGTCCCCTTTGTAATCAAACACAAATCCATCGAGGTGCTCGTAATTAAATGGCAAATCCTTCATCATCCCTAGTTCCAGATCGTGATTACCAATGGTTTTAAGCAATCTGGTCTGATCTCTAAACTGATCGAAAACCTCGTAGACAGATTTCCAATGCTTATAAATCTTCCTGAGGCTGAACCTTTGCATCTCCTCCACATCTCCGTTGAGGACTAAGCCATACTGCCGGGGAAGATAATGCTCCTTTAGTGCTCTGGTAAAAAGGTCGGAATTGGTCCGGAAATCGTCAGTGGAGCCACCATCGCCCATATGGAGGTCGCTAAAGATCACCCATTTGTCAGCATCCGTTAACTCGAAAACAGGTGACTGATTAAACAGGTCGTCCAGATTTTGGTAAACAACTTTATTGGTAATCTTCACACGGGAAATTTAATGATCTCACCAAATTAAAGGGTTTAAAGTCAGAGATCAATTAATCGTATCTTAAAGAATTGTTAGCAATTCCAAAATTTGATGACCACCGGATCAAAGCTGGTACAGGGCTGCCTGCCACGGCAGTAGTTTGAAAATCTTTTCTCCCTCCATTTGCACCGCTCCCATATTGCCGATGATCAAAGACAAAGATTCAATATCAAACCGATCGTCTACTTCAAAGGTCTGTTGATCTGCTGAAAAATTGAGCAATATGAGGTACCTGACCGCATCGTCCCATCTCCAATAAGCATATACCTGTTTGTGTGCCTCATTGATCACAGCGTAGTTTGCATACACAAGTGATGGATTGGCCTTCCTGACGCTGATCATTTGCCTGTAAAAATTCAAGATGGAGTTCTCTGCGTTCTGCTGATCTGCCACATTGATTTTGGTATAGTTGGGATTTAACTTCAGCCATGGGGTGGCAGAAGTGAAACCGGCATTTTGAGTGGCATCCCATTGAATGGGGGTACGGGCATTGTCACGCCCATTCACATGCACGTGCTTGAGAAACAGATCCAGGTCTTTGCCCTGCGCTTTCCACTCGGCGTATGCGTTCATGATCTCCACATCATCGTAATCCTCAATGCGATCAAAAGCCACGTTGGTCATCCCTATCTCATCTCCCTGATACACATAGGGCGTGCCTCTCATGGTCATCAGCATAAGGCAGAGCAATTTTGCCGACTCCTCCCAAAAATCCGCATCGTTACCAAAGCGAGAAACGATCCGCTGAAAATCATGATTGCCAAGAAAAATGCTACCCCATCCGTCGTTCTTAAATTTCTCATCCCAGAGTCGGAATATTTTCTTAAACTCTACAAAGTCGATTGGTTTCGGATCAAACCTTCCGCCTGGTCCGTGATCCATGAACATGTGCCCGAAATGAAAAAGCATATTCAACTCTTTTTCATCCTCTGCTACATACTGCAAGCCTGTATCGAGATCTATTCCGGGGCCTTCGCCCACTGTCATCACATCATAGTGGCTCATCACCTCCCGATTCATTTCCTTCAGGAATTCATGAATCCTGGGGCCGTTGGCATAGACCTGAGCAATGGTATCATTGAAGTTGGCATGGGGGGTATCGTCATAGTTTCTTTTAGAGATCACGGAGATCACATCCATTCTGAAGCCATTGACCCCTTTGTCCAACCAGTAGCGCATCAGTTGATAGACTTCCTCGCGGAGCTTCGGATTTTCCCAGTTCAGGTCAGGTTGCTTTTTGGTAAACAGATGCAGGTAATACTCATTGGTTTCTTCAGCATACTGCCAGGCACTTCCACTAAAGAAAGAAGGCCAGTTATTGGGTGGCCCACCATTCTTCCCCGGCTTCCAAATGTAATAGTCGCGCTTAGGGTTGTTTCTGGAAGACCTTGATTCTTTGAACCAGGCATGCTCATCGGAGGAGTGGTTCACCACCAGATCCATCAATAGTTTCATCCCACGAGCATGAATCCCGCTTAGTAGCTCGTCAAAATCCTCCATGGTGCCAAACTCATCCATGATGTCATAATAATCGCTGATGTCATAGCCATTATCATCATTGGGCGACTTGTACACCGGACACAGCCAGATGACATCCACTCCAAGACTCTTGATGTGATCCAGTTTTTGAATAATCCCTTGCAGGTCTCCAATGCCATCGCCATTGCTATCATTGAAACTGCGGGGGTATACCTGATATACCACTGCTTCCTTCCACCATGTTTTGTTTACACTCATGTCGATTTTTTGAATACTGAAAATGGGATTATAGAAAATGACTGGCTACTTCCAATCCGTGATGAAGCCAATCTTTCTCCTGCTGCTGGCGGGTTTCTGACCACCCAAAGGTAGAGGTCAGGTGTTGAAAAACGGGCTCTATGAGTTTAGGGATGGTCTTGATATTGAAATACAACCTCCCTGTTCTTCTTTCGAAAAAATCCAGCAGTGAATGGACTGCTTCATTTTCTATAGTAAAAACCAACTCCGAAAGCGCCAGACGTATTTCAGGGTCTGTTTCCTGCCTCTGCCTGAAAAGTTTAAAAATGTCGCCTGTTTGTCGACCATAATTACTCACAAGATATTCTGCATAGTATGGGTCCAGTCCAAAGGAAACCACCTGCTGCTCTACTTCCTTCTGGTATCTGTGCACATCATTTCCGTCCTTGAACACGCCTCCTGACAGGTAAATTTTGTCTGTCACACAGTCCGAAAGTTTCTTGTCTTTATCCTCTCTGATCTTTTTGGACAATCTGTCCACAATGCGTTCTGCCATCTTGCGATAGCCTGTCAGTTTACCTCCGGCTATCGATAAAAGTCCCGTTTCTGATTCAAATATTTCATCCTTTCGCGAAAGCTGGGAGGCCGATTTTCCCTCCTCTTCTATCAAGGGTCGCAGGCCTGCCCAGCTGGATTCTACGTCCTTTATGTTGAGCTTTATCTTAGGGAAGATATGCCTTACTCCATTGATCAGGTAGTCCACGTCCACTTTTTCAGTGCGCACATGATTGATGTCTCCATGGTAGTCTGTATCGGTGGTGCCAATATAGGTCACCCGGTCTCTGGGAATGGCAAAAATCATCCGCCCATCCGGCACATCAAAGTAGACCGACTGGTGAACAGGGAACTTCTCATGCGGCACCACAATGTGCACACCTTTAGTAGGGTGCAGGTACTTCCCATGTAAGGATTTGTTTTTGGCTCGTATTTCATCTACCCATGGCCCAGCTGCACTCACCGTGTAATCGCAACTACTCGTGTAGCTGGTGTCTGTAAGGTTATCACGCCAATGTACCCCGGTAATTTTCCCTGCATGGTACACAAAGTCTGTGACCTCTCCGTAGTTGATAATATCGGCACCCATCCGGGTAGCTGTTTTCAGAATCTCTATTGTGAGGCGGGCATCGTCAGTTCTGTACTCAGCGTAAACCCCGCCTCCCTCCAGTACATCAGGCCCAAGCAGGGGTTCCATCTCTAGTGTTTCCTCTTTGGTCAGCATCTTGCGCTGATCCACCTTCTCCACCCCGGCCAGTACATCATAGACCATCAGCCCCACCGATGTGAGGATTTTTCCATAAGTGCCATCTGTAATCAATGGCAGAAGCATCTTCTCCGCTTTCACCAGGTGCGGCGCCAGATGGTGCACCACTGCTCTTTCCTGTCCTACTTCACGAACCAGTGCTACCTCAAATTGCTTGAGGTACCTAAGTCCACCGTGTATCAGTTTGGTGGATTTGCTACTGGTACCCGAGGCAAAGTCGTTTTTTTCAAACAGGGCTGTTTTCAATCCTCTTGAGGCAGCATCCAGCGCTATACCTGCTCCCGTAATACCTCCCCCTATAATGATGAGGTCGTAGTGGGTATCTCCCAGGACCTTAACCAAATCACCCCTGTCATTTGCGTTGAATGCATTCATAAATCCTTTGCCCAGTCAAATGTTCTTTGTACTGCTTTTTGCCAGCCCTTGTATAAGTGGTCTCGTTCAGTCTTTGTTATGCCCGGAGCAAATTTTCTATCCGTCTTTCTCACTTTCTTAATTTCATCCAGTGTCCAGACGCCAGCATGCAACCCCGCCAGATAGGCAGCACCGAGTGCCGTAGATTCCGTGATGGCGGGGCGATCCACCTCTACTCCCAGGATATCCGACTGAAACTGCATGAGGTAATTGTTGTTAGTGGCTCCACCATCCACCATCAGACTGGTGATCTCTATACCAGAATCCTGCTCCATTGCAGTTTTAACATCTCGTGTCTGAAAAGCTATGGATTCGAGAGCAGCCTTGATGATGTGATTTTTTCCCGTATCGCGGGTCAGTCCAAAAATGGCTCCTCGCGAATACTGATCCCAATAGGGTGCCCCTAGTCCGGCAAATGCCGGTACCAAATACACCTCATTGGTTTCCACCTTTCTGGCAAAGTATTCGGAATCTTCCGCATGATCCAGGACCCTCAGGCCATCACGTAACCACTGTATGGCGGCTCCTGCAATGAATATACTGCCTTCCAGAGCGTAGGTAAGCTCTCCGGTAGTACTGCAGGCCATGGTAGTCAGTAAACCATTTTGGGATACCTCACATTTGGTACCCGTATTCATCAGCATGAAACAGCCGGTGCCGTAGGTGTTTTTAGCCTCTCCCGGATCAAAGCACGCTTGTCCGAAAAGGGCCGCCTGCTGATCTCCCGCAATGCCCATAATAGGAATGGTGGTGCCTTTGAATTCAAAATCTCCGAAATGATAGGCTGAAGGATGGGCCTCAGGAAGCATGGACATTGGTACCTTCAGGATCTCGAGCAAGTCATCGTCCCATTTATTCTCTACAATGTTGTAGAGCATAGTCCGCGAGGCATTGGTGTAATCAGTCACATGAGCCTTGCCATTGGTGAGTTTCCATACCAGCCATGTGTCTATGGTGCCAAAGCAAAGATTCCCTTTATCGGCCTCCGCTCTGGCATTTTCCACATTGTCGAGTATCCAGTTAATTTTTGTGCCCGAGAAATAGGAGTCTATTACAAGACCGGTTTTGCTTCTAACCTTTTCCTCAAGGCCCCTACTCTTCAGATCTTCACAAAACTCCGAGGTACGTTTATCCTGCCATACGATGGCATTGTAGACAGGCTCACCTGTATCCCGATCCCAAACCACGGTAGTTTCCCTCTGGTTGGTGATGCCAATGGCGGTAATTTCCTTAGGCGAAATTGAAAGTTCATTCAAAAGAGATCGGAAAACCTCAGACTGTGTGGTCCATATCTCTTCCGGATCGTGCTCTACCCATCCGGATTTCGGAAAAAACTGGGTAAACTCCTTTTGCTTTATGCCGACGATTTCCCCTTTCTCATTGAAGAGAATGGCTCTCGAACTGGTAGTCCCCTGATCTAATGCGACAATGTATGCCATGATATTTTATATTTTCCTTACCAAAATGACCCAACGACAACAGCCGTAATGATCAACAATATAACTGCCAGTACCCGGTAATTCTTATACCAGAGGAGTCCGGCCAGTTCTTTCGTTTCTGCTCTGTATAATCCCGCATTCCAGGTGAGGGTATTCACTACCTCATCACTCGGGGCTGGGGTGAGCAAGCTGACAATGACGTGCACCAGTATACAAGCCAGCATGAGCAAAGGTGCTTTATGCAAAAAATGAATCGCATTTAGCGAAGGGAATAACTCATAAACTGAGGAAAGAATAATCAAAACCGATATCGCAAGACCCGCCAAAAGGGCTGCGAAGGCTCCATTTCCATTACCTCGCTTCCAAAACAAACCCACCAGGAACACTGCCACCACCGGTGGGGCAATGAACCCTAACACCAACTGAAGGTATTCCCAGAGGGAGTCAGAAATCTGCTCAATGTACTGTGTCCAGAATGCAGCCAACAATACCAGTACCACCGTGGCAATCTGGCCGACACGCACCAATTGTTTGCTGGAAAGGTTAGGATTCAACTTATTCACAAAATCCATGGTGATCAGGGTAGAGGCAGAATTGAGTGTAGCCGAAATACTACTGGACATGGCCGCCAACAATCCGGCAATGACCAACCCAAGCAGCCCTGTAGGTAGTAGTTGATAAAGCATGACCGGATAGGTCATATTGGGACAATCCTCCAGGTTTTGGCAGATCACCTGCTCGCCGGCCTCATTGGTAATTAAATAGTTCAGCCCGCTGATGTCCAGGTCAGAAAACAGCACAATGGCAATCACTCCAGGAAAAATCATGATAAAAATCACCGGGATTTTCAGTAACCCGGCAAACAATGCTCCCCAGCGACCGTGGTTGAGATCTTTGGCGCTGAGTACACGCTGTACCATAAACTGATTGTTGGCCCAGAAGTAAAAACCAAGTAGCGGCACCCCAAAGAGCAAGCCGGTCCATGGCATATACGCATCATCCACTGGCCCTGCCATATCAAACACTACGTCGGCTGGTTTACTGATGTAGCCACTGCTATTGAGTGCGTCCAGGCCACTCATCAATCCTGACCATCCGCCCACCTCCGTAACACAGAAATAAGTTAAAATCATAGAGCCCACGACCAATAGAATCGCCTGGATCACCTCGGTATGAACAACGGAAGAGAGCCCACCCGGTATCGTATATGCTGCGGCGGCCAATGCCAAACCTACAATGATAAACGTGGAAGAAATCTCCGGGAAAATGATTTTCAGAATCAGATTTCCGGCATACAACCCAGACGAGGTGTCGATAATGACATTGCCCACAATGGTGATAAAGGAAAAATAATACCGGGATCTGCTGTCGTACCGGCGCTCAAGAAACTCCGGCATGGTGTAGACCTTTGAGCGCAGGTAGAAGGGCAAAAAGAATATGGAGAAGAAAACCAGCACTACAGCCGCCATCCACTCATAATTGTAAACCGCCGTATTGGTCTGAAACGCATCGGAGGTAAGACCAATGAGCGTGTTACTGCCTATATTGGCTGCAAACAAAGAAATCCCGACGATGGGCCAGGTCATGTTCCGACCAGCTAAAAAATACTCTTCGGAGGTTTGTTGTTTGCCCTTGGAGATTCCATACCAAATGATGCCAAAAATGTAAACGACAATAATGGCTATATCTACAAAGCTCAATGCTACATTTTCCATGTGGGATTGGTTTAGTCAGTGATTTCAATCCCTATAATAGTAAGAAAATGGCAATCAACCCCTGCTTTCGAGGAGGGGTTTTGCGAGTGTGCGAATGAAAACGATTGAAAATTAAAAATTTATTCCTCTGCTGCCTTTCCGTTAGAAAGTCACCTACTCAGTAAGCCACATTGTCTGACATCAGTCCTAGGGCTACGCCATTGCTCCACCCGAAACCATCCTGCGTGGGGTACTCTCCTCCTCCGGCGATCAGAGTGGTGTCAGCCACATTGTATTTTTCCATCATTTTGCCGGTATTTTGGTAGACTTTATCATTCACCCTCAACCATCTGGTTTTGATCTCAGTCGCCAAATCCATTTTGTCATAATGTTCAAGACCCTTAATCGTCATCCATTGGAGGGGTGCCCAACCATTGGGGTAATCCCATTGCTGCCCGGACTCGATGGTAGTGGTCACTACCCCTCCAGGGAGGAGAAAGTCTGACTCCAATACTCGTGCCTGTGCATCGGCTTGCTGAGCTGACGCTAGAATAAAGTACAAGGGATAGGCGCCCGCCAGTGTCAGCTGATCCGATAGTCTGTTCTCCGTCCAGATATAATCTGTAAAGGCCCCTTTATCGGCATCCCAAAACAAGCGCTGAATAGCTGCCTTGCGCTGATCGGCTTGGGCTGAATAAAAATCTGACTGCTGAACCTTCCCGTCAGCCGCATAGAGATTGGCCAGGGTGGTTTCCACCGCAAACATGAGACTGTTCAGGTCCACAGGCAACATGTCCGTGGTACGGATGCTTCCAAAATCGGCTTTATCCTGAAACCAGCGCGTGCTGTAGTCCCATCCGGACTCAGCTCCGGCCCGCAGATTGCGATAGAGTTTCTTCTGCTCCTGATCTGATAAACCTTCTGCCAATTCGTAATCTTCCTTGTGTGATTCTGGTCTGGGGAAATCCAGAAAATCCCAATAGCGATTGAGCATGGTTCCGTCTGACAAGCGCACCACTCTGTTGACTGCAGGCAGGTCTGAGCTCAGGTATTCCGATCCCTGCATCCAAAAATCGTATTCCTTTTGTACTGCAGGCAAATAAATGGTGGCCTCCTCTACGGAAGTGAGCTGTGCATAAAGATTGACCATCGAAGCAAAAAACGGCGGTTGGCTTCTGCCAAGGTAATAGGTCCTATTGCCATTGGGAATAAAGCCCACAGTATCTATCAGATAAGCAAAATTATCGACCATGGCCTCTACCAGGTCCGTACGACCAGAGGCCCCCAGCCCTATCAGGGTGAAGTAGCTATCCCAATAATAAATTTCTCTAAAACGCCCACCGGGCACCACATATTCGCCGGGCAATGGGATCAGAGTCGAAATTTCGTCTGATTCACTGGCCTTCCTTGTTAAGTTTTTCCAATGATTTTCAAGGTGCATCTTGAGTGACTCTTCCCTTGATGCTACGATCTCAGGCTCAGATGGAGGGATAAAGTTTGCACTCACAAAAGCCTTCAAATCAAAATCAGGATCATCCTTGCGGGCGAGATAATCCGAAGCGATGGTGGCAGGATAACTCTTGGGTGTGCAGTCCACGAAGGTTTTGGAATCAGGGAAAACCCCTGCCATTTGCACATCGTGAAACAACGGCCCCAGTGATTCCCAAGGCTCATAAAAATCCGCAGTTTCATCAGTTGCTTCGGTCTGCTTTTGAGGGGTGCATGAAAAAAATAGCAGTACCACAAGGCCTGCTATTTTTAATGATTTCAATGTTGTCATTGGTCTTTTGTTTATTTGGTAGCCAGTGCCTTATTGCGCCTGGTCTGAAGGTTTTGTACTACGAAATCTCCCACTTTCTCACCCTGATCTACTCCATTCTCTATGGCCATCATGTAATGAATACCGCCATAGAGCCTGCTGATCGCGGCCTCTTCACTAGCTTCCAGAAATGAATTGAAATCCCGCTGTGGGAGTCCATACTCCATTTCGGTGGTGTCTTCGAAGGAGAAGTTGTCACCATAATAATCGGTAAGTGTAACTGCCGCGGCACGTGAAATCACACTATGTCCACTGGTGTATTCAGGGAAAGGAGGTGTTTGTAGCAGGGGCACCCATTCCTCATCCATGTATTGGTTGATCAGCGTCTCAGGTCTGACTACAATACTTCTCCATTTCTCGTCCCAGCAGCTGATAAAACCATCAAACAGGGCGATGGAAGTTCTTGTGTAAGCTTCCACCGTTTCACTGAAGTTGTTTCCGGCCTTCCGGGTGGCAATGGCCACGATGCCTATCCAGTGCCCTCCGGGGGTGATTTTCTTCGTGGCAAACATTGCATGCCCACGGTGATGTGAAACGTAAGGGTTGCAGTCCCAAAACTTGGCGATCTGGGTGTTCTCTTCATTCTGACCACCTCCTTTTTCATATACTTCGGCCAGCTGACGGTAAAACTCACTGTCTTTGTCCATGGTGAGTTCCAGTGGAGGTACCGGAGGAAACTGATTGGCTGAGTCCAATATGAGGGGTCTGATTTTATTCCAGTGAGGTTCTATCCCTTCCATATAATCTGGTGGCGTTGGCTTCCAGGCATAGGTCTCATTCCTGATCGTATATTTAGGAAAAGTACGGGTCTGTTTGTACATATCGCCATCTGCCCAGGCCATCACATGCTTCGCCACCAGCTCCCCATACGCCAGTGATTTTTCCTTCACAGAAGCCGGGAGACCGTTCTCTTCCAAATTCTTGTATAAATTTTCACGGTAAGCGTCTATTTTATCTTCAGAAAAAATCAAGGCTTTGCCCACTGTGAGAAAGGCATGCAAACTGGCCAACTTATCATTGATGCCAGCAGGTGGTGCCGGAGGTGTGGTAAAATCCGTCACTTGCCCGCCCAGGGAAATCAGGGTATCTGGATTAGAAATTGCAAGCACCTCAAAGGCTGCGATGCTGGAATAACTATAAACCCGGCTAGCCACCGGAGGAGAAAAGATATCATACACGATAACATCCGTCAGCTGCTTCATCGCCCCGCTAAAAGTTTCCGGGTCATTCAATATGGCCTGATAAGCCGTGTTTTCCTTGCAGCCAAAAAATAGAGTAGCTGCCAAAAGGGTCATGAAAAGTTTCTTCATTGTATTTAAAAAAATTAGCTAGTCGGTAAATTTAATGAACTCGCTTACAATTATTTAACAATCACCAACCTAAGGCTCCTGGTCTGATCTGCGCTGACAACCTGCAGGAGATACTGGCCTTCTCTCAAATGTGATAGATCGATGGTCTTACTGCTATCCTGGATCAGAAGAGAGGATAACATTCTCCCGCTCATATCAAACAAGAATAAATTATAAGGTGTGCTCACTTCCCCATCCATGCGAAACTGACCAGTCGTAGGATTAGGGAATATCCGTACTTTGCCCAGGTTTTCCTTCTTCACCCCAAGGGTTTCCCCCTTTTGCGGTGGAGTCACTTTCAGATAGATGTCTCCATTGGCGGCTATGAAGCCTCCTTTAAAATCTCCAGCAGGCCCCGATCCCTTCACGCTGCCATCTGCACTTCTGAAAACTACCGAAATCCAGTAAACAGAATCGGATGCTGCCAATCCGTAATAGTCTCGCATACCAGGTGTATATTTCAGTTCCCACTTGCTTGTTCCGTCTATTTTGGTCATTTGACCAACTCCATCGTCCGCTCCCCAGTTTCCGACTACATTGGAACCAAAAGATGGATTGTCTCCAGGAGTCAATACGGCTCCCGAATGCGCATAAATTTTAGTGGCATTCAGCAGGCCCTGATCACCCAGACTGGCATCAAAAATCAATGACACCTCCTGATTGGTGAAAAATTCAGCCGGATCAAAAGAGACTAATGCCACGTCTGATTGGATTTCCAAAAAAACCAATTCGTTCCTGAACCCCTTCCCGATGTTTTCACCAGCCTCATCTCTGAAATGCATGCCCATGCGGAAGGCCGTAGCTTCCTGACTCAATCCAAAATAAGCACGCGGTGTAAGGGTGATCTGCCACTGATTATCCTGACCCTCTACTTTGGTCATTTCACCTGATCCATCCTCAACCTTATGTGAGAGGTCAGTACCCTTAGGGTCATTGACTACCAAACCAGCGTTCATGAATACTTTTGAAGCACCTACCAGGCCGGCTGTTCCGTCTTTACTCGCTTTGGTCGCATCAAAAATGATGGTGATCTCATCATCCAAACCAAAACTCGAAGGGGAAACGGTCACGGGGTTCTCATAGATTTCTACCACTCCCGGAAAGCCCTCAGATACTCTTTTGTTGGTGTAAATGTAAAATTCACCTGGCTTCAGGGTTTGAGTAGCCGCGGCAGAGGTGACAGAAAACTCATCTCCTCCAAAATAATCAAACCATGCTCCCGTACTCGGAAATTCATAAGTGAGCTCGCCTTCCTCTACCCCAAAATTGCCAATAACCACCACATCCAACTGACCATGCTGGATCGCGATACTCTTTAGTTTACCCCCAAGAGATGCCTCTACATCCCCCACATTGAAGACAGACGGATAGGTAACCCTCAAATGATTGATGGCCGCATAAGCATCATATAGATGTTGCCTCAGGGGGTCTTCGTAAAGCCCCAGGTTACCACTGCCCCAGGGAAGTGGCTTATTTCCAACCCTTCCGTTGAAGTTGATGCTAACATCATAACCCAACTCTCCGAACTGCCACATCATTTTGGGACCCTTCTGCAACATCAGAAATGCCGCCCCCATTTTAGCTCGCTCCAGAGCCACTGCCGTATTTTTTACATCATAATTTCCAGCTTGTAAACCGCCTGACAACATCCCCACCATCTGACGCTCCTCGTCATGGCTCTCCATGTATGACACATGAATGGAGGATGCCGCTCCTGATATGCCCCGCGCATTTCCTTTCAAAGCACTGTCAAAATCTCCATGCACATTTCTCCAAAGCAACATTCCGGCATTACCTAGCTCCGTTTCTTCCTGGGCATCCGCAAAGTGCTCCAGTATCACATAAGAACTCGCATCAACCGCTTTGATTTCATTATTCATCCGCTTGAGGATTGAGATCCTTCCGGGATCATACTGCCCCCAGGCGCCCACATCATCTCCGGTATTATTCTGAGTAAACCCTTTTGATAAGTCAAATCTGTAACCGTCAAAATGATATTCATTGATCCAGTAATTATTCACGGAATCCATAAAGTCCTGAGTGTAGGTGGATGCATGATTGAAATCGTAACCTACATTGAAGGGGTGTTTTGGCACTTGATTGAACCATGGACTGTTGGTCGCAGGCGCATTCAATGTCTCATCCCAGTAGAGCTTCACCAGCGGACACTGGCCATAAGCATGGTTAAGCACCATATCTAATATCACGGCAAAACCTTGCTGGTGTGCCGTTTCAATGAAATGTTTTAGGTCATTTTTGGTGCCATAGTATTTGTCCGGGGCGAAATAATAAACAGGGTTGTATCCCCAACTTTCATTTCCCTCAAACTCCATGATGGGCATCAGCTCAATGGCATTCACACCAATTCTTTTCAAGTAGCCCAGGGTATCAGATAAGTCCTGGTAGCTATGAGAACCCAAAAAATCACGAACCAACAATTCGTAAACCACCAGGTCCTGTTTGGCTGGCCGGCTCCACGTCGATTCAGTCTCGGCCCATACATAAGCCTCTTGTCCTGTCTGCAAAATCGTAGCCATCTGATAGTCGGTCTTGTCATAGCCTGTAGGATCGGGATACAACGCTGCGGGAATGTGTTGGTCGTTCCACGGATCTCCCACTTTATCGGCATAGGGATCTCCTATTTTGATGGTACCATCCACCCAATATTGAAAGACATATTCCTCTCCAGCCGTAAGCCCGGTGAGCTCATACCAGAAAAGCTCTCCATCTGCCGTCTTATTCATCAGGTAATTGTCGGAAGGGGTCCAGTTGTTAAAATCACCAACCACATAGGCAAACTCCTTTCCGGGAGCCTCCAACACCAGAATAGCTGAAGTGGCATCACCATCAACGTAGTTAATTCCTTTTTTGGCTCCAGCCGGCAAAGCCGCCACCGGCGTGGACTGCCTGAGCAATATGTTGACAGTCATCTGGTTTTCCACACTCTGACCGCTGATCGTTGCACTCACCTTGATAGACACTGTCGCGGATTGAGTAGGCGAATAATCGTAAGTGATGGAGGTACCGGAGGAAACGCTCGCTACTTCCACAAAACCCTGACCTTCATCTATCGCCAGTGCCATCGCAGTGACTTCTGCGGAGGCTTCCGCCTCAATTTTCAAGGCCTCACCAGAAGTCAAATACACCTCATCATCTGCCGGGTTTAGAATACTTACATAGAATCCCGCGTCCAGGTTCACATAGATATCCTGATTTCCGGCTACAAAGCCCCAATCATAGGTACCAGGAGAAGCGGTTCCTTTCTTAGTCCCGTCGGCATTTCTAAAGACCATGGCCAGTCTGAAGATAGTAGCTGATGCATCTACCCCGTAGTATTGTCTGGCTGTAGGTGTCAACTTGATCTCCCACTTATCTGTTGCTCCTGCCACTTTTGTCATTTGTCCCACACCATCATCCATGCCCCAGTTACCAATGGCATTGTTCCAGGCGGTTCCATCGGGCGCATCTAATACAACTCCACTGTGCAGATACACCTTTGCCGCGCCTACCAGCTCGCCATTGCCCTGAGTGGCATCAAAGGTTATAGTAATTTCGTCGTCTCCAGAAGGATTGGCTGGAGAAAGGGTAACCATCTGTGCTGACAGAGTAACGGAGGTCAGCAGAATTGCCAGTATTGAAAGGATGCTTTTCATGATTTCTGTTTTATGCCGGCGTAAAATATCCTATTAAAGAGCATTTATCCAAAATCCGTTCGTGGTAAATAGGAACAACCCAAAATGAAAACGATTGCAACAAAAATTGAGAAAAAAAGAAGTGGCAATTCAGATTATTTTTGGCATAATTACATTATTTTCAAATGTTTTTAAGTTTGTAAAAAGGACGAAGAACGTCCGATTGTAGAAGTTTTAACTAATAAAGAAGTATGAAGAAAGTATTATCTAACTTAATCGCACCGGTGGTTATTATGGCAGCCCTCTTCTCCTGTGAAGACGAGATCTCCAATAGCTTCGACGTGCTTGATATTGCTCCGGTCATTGATGAGGTGACCCCCAATGGAAGTGTAAAAATTGGGTCGGAGTTTGATATCGTTATTAAAGCCCATGATGGGGAGAGCTCTCCGCTTGCATCTGTTTCAGCTAAGCTGAAAGATGCTGACGGCAACGAACTGGCAACGAAAAGTGGTACCATGAGCGGAACATCAGGTACTTTCACCTGGGCCGCTGCGGATTTTGGATCCACTGCATTGGACACTGGTGACTATACCATTTCCGTAACAGTAACTGACGTGGCTAACTTATCGGTATCCGGAGACTATTCATTCATCGTTTTCGATTTGCCATTTGATGCCACCTATCCAGAAATGTACATCGCAGGAAACTTCAACAGTTGGGGGGCAGATGCGCTTGAACTTGTTGCTGCCAATACCTGGCAAATCACATCTACCTTAGATGGTGGTGGATGGAAATTCAAAAACACTCCAGACTGGTCAGATATCGACTGGGGGGATAGTGACTGTGATGGTGTAATGGAAGTAGCAACCGGCGGTGGCCCAGATACCAACTGTGGACATACAGGTGAGTCTATCATCACTTTCAACGATAAGACATTGGCATACACAGTGGAGTTGGTAGAGCCTATCGCACAAAACATTACCGGTCTTTATCTTGTAGGATCTTTCAATAACTTCGAAGGTTCAGATGAATACAAATTCAAATTAGATTCTGACAACACCTGGATACTTGCTGAAGTGATTCTCAAGGAAGGTGACGTGCTGAAGTTTGCAGAAGCTGCGGACCTGAGTAAGAAAAACTGGGGTGACAATGAGCCTGATGGCGAAGCTGATCTGTTTGGTAGCTCTATCGTATTGGACAATAGCTACTCTCAGGCCTATTATAAAGTCACCTTTAATGATGCAACGCTTGCTTATCAATTTGACTTTGTGAAATTCCCTTCCATCAGCATCATTGGTAGTGCTACTACAGGCGATGATTCCGGATGGGGAATCGATGTTAAATTGAGAGATTTTGGAAACAACTCGTTCCGTCACGCAATGGGTATTTATGAAGGCGCTTTCAAATTCAGACAGAATGAAAGCTGGGATAACCAGTGGGGTGGATTCACATTCCCTTCAGGTACGGCCACCAAAGGCGGTGGAGATGTGTCCGTTTCACTCGCTCAGGAAGATACCTATATTATCATGTTTAACCCTTCATCTGGCGAAGTGTCATTCACCGCAACTGAGATTGCACTGATCGGTAGCGCAACCGGAGATGATACATGGTCAACAGACATCAACATGACGAGAGATTTGCTCGATCCTGCTGTATGGACACTTAATGTAGATCTGGTAGTAGGTGAAGCCAAGATTAGAACAGATGAGACGTGGGATTATAACTGGGGACCTGACGGGTACGACACTCCAGCAAACTTCAACATCACTGAGGCTGGAAACTACGATGTAACTATTAACATCAATACTGGCGTGGCCTCTTTCGAGAAAAATTAAAGCAACTCTATACCTAACTTATTTACAAGAACCTCCCCGAGTGATCGGGGAGGTTTTTTTGTGTTCAATAGCCAAAATGAACAAGAGCTTTCTACTTTTCAAAAAGCTTTGAATCGTCATTTTTATCGCATTCCTTCACATAAATCCCCTAAAACCTTCATCTAAATACCACATATGCGGTATTTCAGGCGCGGTTCGTTCTGTCTAAATTTACTTTCATAACCAAATCAGTTTTAGCCATGTTATTTTCACTTATCGGACTCGTACTTTTAATCGCCTTTGTGGTGTTGGAAAAGTCATGGTCCACTACGAAAGCTTAAGATTTTTCCACTAGATGGAGGTTGCTATAGCATCTATGAATTTATTCATGGATGATAAGGATCTGGTCAAAACCAGGTGCTCAAAGATGTCAAACAGTTAGAATTCTCTTCAAATCCTCAAAAAAAATGCCAGCCCGATCACTCGGGCTGGCATTTCTATTTCTACTCCTGATCCAAAAACGGATACCGGTAACTTTTTGGTGGTACGAGTGTCTCCTTGATCGTACGGGCGCTTACCCATCTCAGCAAGTTGATACCAGCACCGGCCTTATCGTTGGTACCAGAACCTCTGGCTCCGCCAAATGGCTGTTGCCCTACTACAGCTCCGGTAGGCTTGTCATTGATGTAAAAATTGCCAGCGGCATTTCTGAGCTTTTTAGTGGCCAGTTCTATCGCATACCTGTCTTTGGAGAAAACCGCTCCCGTAAGTGCATAAGGTGATGTCTGATCCACCAGGGTCAGGGTCTCCTCATACTGTTCCGGGTCATACACATAGACCGTCAGCACCGGCCCAAAAATCTCCTCACACATGGTCGTGTATTTTGGATCCTTGGCCAGTAAAACCGTAGGCTCTATAAAGTAACCCACTGAATCGTCATAGTTGCCTCCAAAAAGTACTTCTACATCCGTGTCTTTTTTGGCCCGATCAATGTAGCCAGCTATTTTGTCAAATGATTTTTTGTCGATCACGGCATTCACAAAATTGGAGAAATCTTCCGGACTGCCCATGCTGATCTCCTTCAGGTCAGCGGCCATTTGCTTTTTCACCGCTTCCCAGATATTAGAAGGAATATAAGCTCTTGAAGCCGCACTACACTTTTGTCCCTGAAATTCAAACGCACCTCTGATCAGTCCTGCTGCCACTTCCTGTGGATCCGCTGATTTATGCGCGATCACAAAGTCCTTTCCGCCAGTTTCGCCAACCACCCTTGGGTATGAGCGGTATTTATCAATGTTCTGACCTATGGTTTTCCAAAGGTGTTTAAATACGGCCGTACTTCCGGTAAAATGCAATCCGGCAAAATCCGGGTGGTTAAATACCACATCCCCGGCCACTGGTCCGTCTACATAAATCATGTTGATCACACCATCCGGCAAACCAGCTTCTTTGAACACTTCCATGATCACTTGCGCTGAGTACACCTGGCTGTAGTTGGGTTTCCAAACTACTGTGTTGCCCATCAGTGCTGCTGACGCAGGCAGGTTGCCAGCAATAGCAGTGAAATTGAAAGGTGTAATGGCAAAAACAAACCCTTCCAGAGGACGATACTCCAGTCGGTTCCAGATACCTGGTGAAGACTCAGGCTGATCCATGTAGATCTCCTGCATGAATGCCGCATTGAATCTCAAAAAGTCAATGAACTCACACGCCGCGTCGATCTCCGCCTGGTAGGCATTTTTGGATTGTGCCAGCATAGTGGCTGCATTGATTTTAGCTCTGTAAGGACCTGCCAGCAAATCAGCAGCTTTCAGGAAAATACTTGCTCTCTGTTCCCAGGCCAGGTTTTCCCAGGCCTCCTTGGCATCCAGTGCAGCTTTGATGGCTGCCTCCACGTGTGAAGCATCTCCTTCATGAAAATGACCCAAAACATGCTTATGGTCATATGGAGGGCTCATTTTGATTTTATTGCCGGTACGCACTTCCTTTCCGCCAATGTACATGGGGATATCGCGCTCTTCTTTCCGAGCCAGCTTCACGGCCTTTTTCAATTCCTCACGCTCCGGTGTACCTGGGGCGTAGGTCAGTACCGGTTCGTTGGAGGGCTCTGGTATGTAGTAGTTTCCTTTAGACATAATGTAGTAGTTGTTTATTTTTTGCTCCCGCAAAATTATAAAATAGGAGTAGCTCCTTTATAGTAATCTCATTAATTCTGAAAGTGTTTTGATTTGTAGCTGACAATCTGACTTCACCAGGCCCTTGGGATTGTATAGGAGCGGAGTGATCCCCGCGTTTCTCGCACCTATAATATCCGTGCTATGATTGTCGCCGATCATCAGTGTGGTGCTCACGTGGGCATTGACTTCCTTCACGGCATGATCGAAAATCTCCCGTGATGGCTTTTTATGACCCGTAGTTTCAGAGGTAAATACATGCGAAAAATACTTGTCCAGGCCACAAGCCTCCAGCTTAATGGACTGCACATCATCAAAACCATTGGTGACCACACTCAGATGGTACCGCTTGCTCAGATAGTCCAGAATCATAGTGGCATCTGCTATGGTGGCCTTTTGCCGAGGACAATTGAATAAAAAATACTCACTCATCTCTTCGGTCTTTTCAAAATCAGGCGCCCCACACTTCGCCATCACCTTTCTGAATCGCTGGGTTCTGATTTCGTCCCGGTCTATGTTGCCCTGATTGTATTGTTGCCAGAGTGTGTCATTGGTTTTAAAGAACACTTCTGTGAAACGCTCCGGTCCAAAAACAATCTCTCGCTGCAGCTCAAACTGCTGATACAAATCACTGAGCACCTTGCGGGCATTGAGGTCATAGTCCCAAAGCGTATGGTCCAGGTCAAAAAAAATATGGGTGAATTTCATTATTTCCTATAATCTTTTGCGGCTAACTTGTTAATCGCCAGCTCCCTGTTGGAATTCATGGTATTGTAGACTTCCTGATCTCGCTGAAGCTGAAGATCCTTATTGAGAAAATCAAATATCTGCGAAACCATGTCGTAAACTTCGTCTTTGATACTATAAAAGACCCACTGATCCTTTTTTGTTGCGTTGACCAGCCCGGAATTTTTCAGATAACCAATATGGCGCGAGGTTTTCGTCTGTGTATAGTCCAGGATGGCCTCCAGATCAGAGACAGCCAGCTCATCATTCTTGAATAACAAGTGAATAATCCTGACTCTCGCTTCGTCTCCAAAGGCCTTGAAAATCTGAGTGCCGTAGTTTAGACTAAAATTCTTTAATCGCATATTCTTAGTCGGTTATCCCCAAAAAACATTTTCATCAGTACCTTTGACGGGTATAGTTATTTAAAGCTCCTAGAAATATAGCTTTTAAACAACTTTTCCCGTTAGACCTTTATTAATATAGAAAGTATAAGTTTCAAGGGTTTGCTAAAATATTTCATTTACATATTCTCCTTTTTTTTGACCGTCGGCGCATTGGTGGCTCAGTCGGATACTCCAGTCAAAAGGAACATCATCCAATTTACCGGAGTGGTCCTTGCACCCGACAGTAACTCTGTGATCCCAGGAGTACACGTATACGTACCCACAGCCGGTCGCGGGACTACTACCAACCCATACGGTTTTTTCTCACTCCCTGTTCTGGAAGGAGACAGTCTGGTCTTTAGTGCTGTAGGGTTTAAGCGTCAATTCTATATTGTGCCTGAGCATAAGGAAAGCACCAGCCTGAAAGTACTCATCACCATGCAAGAAGATGTGACGCTGCTGAGTGAGGTGGAAGTTTTTCCCTATCCTACAGAAGCCATGTTTAAAGAAGCCATTCTTTCTCTGGAGACGCCCTATCAAAAGCAATATAACAACCTGAACGCCTGGCTTTCGAGTGACTACATGAGCAGCGCCTATGCTGATCTGCCAGCCAGTCCCAATGCCAACCACCAGTATTATATGCAGATGCAAATGCAGGCCATTCAGAATAAATATCAGACCCCTCAAAACAACCTGCTCAATCCCTGGGCCTGGTCTAAGTTTATAAACTCCCTCAAAAAGGGAAACTGACAGGCCTTAAAACAAAATTGCCCGGATGACCCGGGCAACTTCTAAATAGTTTAATGGATAATCAGTCATTAAATCCCCTGAATAGACTCAGCTATTTTAATCACTTCATTCCACACACGGAAAGTATTTTTATAGCAGATCTTGGCTATGTCCTCCTCTGTATATCCTCTTTTCAATAATTCATAGATCACATTGGGAAACATCGATACATCTTTGAGGCCCTTTGGCAGGCTGTCGCCCACGCCATCAAAATCAGAACCAAAGCCCACAAAATCGATGCCTGCGATCTCCACCACATTATCGATGTGATCAGCCACGATTTTCACGTCTGCATACACGTCATTGTCCTCTGAGTATTTTTTAGCAAAAGCTTTATAGGCAGAATCACTTCTCGAAAGCCCGGTCTCAGCACGGTAATTGGTCATCACAGAATCCATGGCATCATATTTATCCCTGGACTCCTTTGACAGGAATGTTGAGCCAAAGTTGATGTGGATCACCCCACCTTTAGCCGCCAGGTCTTTGATCATCTGATCGGACATGTTTCTGTGAAATCCAGGTGTGAACTTTCTGCAAGATGAATGCGAAGCAATCAACGGAGCTTTGCTCAGTCTGAGTGCATCATAGAAAGCACTGTCTGTCACGTGAGAAATGTCCACCATGATGCCCAAGCGATTCATTTCGGCGATTACCTGCTCTCCAAACGGGCTCACACCATTCCAGGTGTATGTAGTGTCGTAAGACGAATCACTGATCTGGTTGTCTATAGAGTGGGTAAGCGTGATGTACCGGATTCCCTTGTTGAAGAAATACTCCACATTGGCCAGGTCGTCCTCAATAGGTGCGCCATTTTCCATACCCAAAGGCAGGGAAATGAGCCCCTTGTCAAAATTGGCCTGGATATCAGCCGGTGTATTGGCCAGGGCAAACTTGTCCGGAAAAGCAGTCGCTACATTTTGTGTCATCTCTATGAGCGAATCCGCAAACGCTTTGGCTCCACCTTTGACATAATAAGATGAGGGTATGTAGATCGACATAAAGGGTGCATCCAGCCCGCCTTCTTTGGCCTTCGGGTAGTCAAAGTTGCCCTCTGTCTCCACGGACACGTCTTCCACCTTTTTCTTGAGCATGAAGCCCTTCACTTCCATGCGATAGGGAAGGTCCACATGGCCATCCACAATAATATTTTGTTTGGCCAATGCTGTCGCATAGGCCATGACCTCCTCGTCGGTCATGTCAGCTACGGCCTTTTTAACCTCCGCAGGCTTTGCGCAGGCAAAAGCAAGGAGTGTGAGTAGCAATAATTTGGAGAAATTCAACATAGGATGATGTTTGTTTTTTGGTTTATAAAACCCTGATTGAGTTATTTGGGGCTAAAAGTACACAGTCGCAGTATTAAATAAAAAAACCCTCCCGGATAGCTATCCGGGAGGGTTTTATGATTCTGTTAAATTCTAGAAATTAGTTAGCCTCTAACTGAGCTAAAATATCTAATTCGATATAGTCATTAGACTCAAAGCCAGGCTCTATTTCAGAAACAAGGATGAGACCTTTAACTCCATCAACCGTTTCAAAAGCCAATACAGTTCCTTCAGTCAATCCAGTAATTACCCCATTTGCATCCAATGTTCCCGCCTCAAACGCAGCATCAATATCAGCATAAGTGGACACTTCATTAAACTGTGAAGCCGTAAGTGTGGTCGTTTTCAATACTGTTGCATTTTTGGTATTCCAACCTTCCACCTGTGAAGCAAATACAGTCGACTCGAAACCTTTAGGTGAAGCGATGGAAGCGTTTTCAGAATTACCGTAGTAATAACCAAAATCAATCAATGGAGAAATTGCCTCAGTAGTTGAGTTCACTTCTGACTTAGAGTACAGTTCTCCAGTGCTCACACTAAAAAAGTTTTCATTTGTAAAGTCTCCGCTAGGGGCAAGAAGTTTCTTGCTTGCGTAAATTCTCGCCTCAGGAGAGTTAACAACCACCTCGATCTCGGTAGTTGAAGTCTGATCTTTGTCATCTACTACTTCAAATTCGTAAGTAATTGTAGATCCAACGTCTTCTGCTTCGATCTCAGTAGCACGTGAGTCCGTTACCACGGCCACACCAGCATCTACGCTTAGGTCCAGTCGGGTGTACTCAGCCAATTTGGTAGCAGTACCACCATCTTTAGACGCATATACTCTGTATACATTGAATCCACCTTCAGCATTGATGCTCACATTGAACACTACCTCATCACCAGGCACCACATTCAACGGGCTGGTAGCGGCTGTCCCATTCACTGTAGTAGCTACAGCAATGGTCGGCACTGCTGGTGCTGGAGTTTCTTCGTCTCCGCCGCAGCTGTATAAAAAGGCCATTGATGCCACTGCACCGTAAATCATTAGATTTTTAAATACGTTTTTCATTTGTTCAATTTTAAGTTTGAGTTTTTAATTTTAGACGATTACTAGTTAAATCAGGACAAATCTAAGATAGTTTCACTTCATAATTTCAATAAAACCGCCGGTCACCAACAAATACTCGTCGGAATGCTAACCATTCTCTTTCGATAGTGTTTGATCTACCCCTGTGACACTTATTAGAGGAATAACGTTGGAATGATGGTGAATATTGATAAATTCATAGATTCATTGACTTGATGTATTATTTTTAATATTTTACAGGGGTGTTTTAGCGAGAATAAAATCACGTTGTAGAGACAAGTGCATTGTGATTTTAAAAAAATGTGACATTTTTGTATTTTAACCGAATAACCTAAAATTCTACTATGACCGATCCTATATCACCAAGTTTGCTTGAAGCCTGGAATACTTACGGGCAATATCTAGCCTATGCAATAGCTGGTGTTGGTGTTTTGATCTTGTTAGGTCATTACCTGAAATTATTAACCACCACAGATGCTAAATCGAAATACGATTATATCAATATGCATGAAATCAACCTCCTTTGGTATGGTTTTCTGCTGATTCTGATCGGTGCGTCACTGTATGCAAACACCCTAAGAGCTAATACCACCTGGTTGTGGTTCTTTGTTTGGATTTTTGTGACCCTCATGGTCTCCATGATCGTGGGAGTAGTTATCCAAAATGTGTTGAAGTTCTACTATCCTTTCTTCATCGAAAAGAGGTTGAAAAAATTGAGGTTCACACCAAGAATTTCTCCTGATGGTCGCAAAATGAAGCTGCTGAGTGAAGAGGAAGAGGATGTATATCTGGATGAAGGTATGCAAGCTGAGGAAGACGCCTTTTCAGTGGACTATGATGTGTGGGTAGATGAGGTTTCGGGATATACCAAAATAGAAAAATACAATGGTAGACTACACGCACTGCAGTGCTCAGAGTGTAACTACCAGACCCTGAAAATAGACAGAGAAGAAGTGGTGCAAGAGGCCACTACTACTGAAGAGGGCGAATTGATGAAATATTATACTTGTGGATACTGTGGACACAAAGAGCGTAAGTCATTCAGCATCTCCAAGTTGAGGTC
Source organism: Marinoscillum luteum (assembly GCF_044005705.1). NCBI lineage: Bacteria > Pseudomonadati > Bacteroidota > Cytophagia > Cytophagales > Reichenbachiellaceae > Marinoscillum > Marinoscillum luteum. The sequence goes on from NZ_JBIPKE010000014.1 coordinate 29,778, forward strand.
TGAAGAAGAGACTACGGCATAATCCAACAATCTTAAGAATCAAAGCCCTTTCATCCAGAAAGGGCTTTTTTTCTCTATAGTTTCACGCAGATATTTTGTGGTTCGGTGAAAAACCGCAAAGCCTCACTTCCCCCTTCGCGCCCGACGCCTGATGATTTCATCCCTCCAAATGGGGTTCTCAGGTCACGGAGCATCCAACAGTTGATCCATATAATTCCGGATTTGATCTGATGCGCCACCGCATGGGCACGCTTCAGGTTCTCCGTCCAAATCACGGCCGCTAATCCATACGGTGTGGAATTGGCCTTGCTGATCACATCCGCTTCATCAGAGAATGGCATGAGTGTCACCACCGGCCCAAAAACCTCCTCCTGATTGATCTGACAGTATTCATCCAGCCCCTCGATGACCGTGGGCTCATAATAGTAGCCATTCATCAAAGTGATTCGGCTTCCACCCGCCAGCACTTTCCCACCATCTGTTCTGGCTTTGCTCACATAGGAGTCTACTTTTTCTAAATGATCGTGGGATACCAATGCGCCAAGATCCACCTCTGTAGCTGGATCACCTACTTTGAGTGCTTTCACCCGCTCCACAAAGGCCGCCTTGAACTGCTCATAAATTCCCTTCTGAATAAAAATTCGTGATCCGCAAAGGCAAATCTCCCCCTGGTTGGTAAAAGAACTTTCGACGGTAGTTTGCACCGCTTCTTCAAAGTTGCAGTCATCGAATACCACTACAGGGTTCTTGCCCCCGAGCTCCAGAGACACTTTCTTGAATTGTCTGGCCGCAGCCTGACCAATGATACGACCTGTCTGAGTGCCTCCCGTAAAGGAAATGGCTTTTACCTCTGCATGATCTACCAGCAACTGGCCAATCTCAGCTCCCCTGCCATGCAGCACATTCAATACCCCAGGTGGCAATCCAGCTTCATTAGCTAGTTGACATAGTAAAAAAGCAGTGTATGGCGTGACTTCTGAGGGCTTGGCGATCACGCAATTTCCGGCGGCCAGCGCCGGTGCTATTTTCCAGGTAAATAAATAAAGCGGCAGGTTCCATGGTGAGATACACCCAACCACCCCCAGTGGAGCCCGCCTTGTATAATTGACCGCATGGCCTTCCATGACATGAGCTTCGGTAGATTCATTGATGATCGCCGAAGCAAAAAACCGAAAATTGGCTTCTGCCCGGGGGATATCTACCCTCCTGGCCAGAGCAACCGGTTTGCCATTGTCCTGGCTCTCAGCCCTGGCCAGGGCTTCCAGATTTTCATCTATCAAATCAGCCAGTCTGTGAAGAATTTTGGAGCGCTGGGCCAGCGTCTTTCGCGACCACTCGTGAAAAGCTCCTGACGCGGCGCTCACCGCCACTTCAAGATCTTTGGCAGATGAGTTGGCAATCTTCGCGAAGACCTCCCCCACAGCCGGGTTGATGTTGTCCAGGTACTGACCGCTTTTAGGTTTGTGAAACTCGCCACCAATGAAATTATCTATGACTATCATACTTATAATGATCCAGTTCGTCCTCCGTCTACAGGAATGCTCACCCCGGTGATATACGAAGCCTTGTCCGAAGCCAGAAAAGCTGCCAGCGCTCCCAACTCGTCAGGTTGTCCGAACCTGCCGGCAGGAATACCGCTCCGCATGGCCGCTGCAGTTTGCTCTTCAGAGATGCCTTTTTTCTCAGCTGTATTACTAATAATGGCCTCCAGTCTGGTGGTTTCCACAGCGCCTGGCAGTATATTATTCACCGTAATCCCATGGGGAGCCACTTCATTCGAGAGGGTCTTGGCCCATGAGGCCATCGCACCACGCGTGGTATTACTCACACCAAGCCCCGTAATGGGGATTTTCACGCTGGTGGAAATGACATTGATGAACCTTCCGAAACCTTTTTCTTTCATGGCTGGCAATGCCGCTTGCATGAGTTGGTGACTAGCATGCAGGTGCATGCTGAAAGCCCGCTCAAAATCCTCCCAGGTAGCCTCAGAAACCGGACCCGGAGGTGGCCCACCGGTGTTATTCACCACTATATCCACCTGCTTTTCACGAATGTGCTGGGCCAAGCGATCCACATCTCCCTGCCGGGACAGGTCTGCCACAACGCTGGTATGACCAGTACCTTTCAGGTTGCTGAGCTGAGCCTGGAGTTCCTCTTCATTGCGGGCTACCAAAATCACTTTTGCACCCTCTGCAGCCAGGGCTTCGGCGATTGCCGCTCCTATTCCCTTAGATCCTCCACACACCAGTGCATATTTGCTATTTAGATTCAGGTTCATTGTTTTAAAACTTTCTTTAGTGGGTCAGGTATTATTTATAACTTTTCACCGTCTAAAGTAATTAATAAAAAAACCAAAGGCCATGGCAATTCAAAGACCCTTTAATCTGCAGGAATGGATAGACAATAACCGTGACCTGCTGAAACCGCCGGTGGGTAATAAAAACCTCTATGCCGATGCGGGTGATTACATTGTAATGATCGTGGGTGGCCCGAATGCCAGAAAAGACTTTCACTACAATGAAACCGAGGAGTTGTTCTTCCAGCTGGAAGGCGACATCATCGTGAAAATACAGGAAGATGGGCAGGCAGTAGATATTCCGATCAAAGCCGGAGAGATGTTCCTCCTCCCTGCCAAAGTGCCCCATTCGCCCATTCGATCAGAAGGATCTGTCGGGCTGGTCATAGAGCGAAAAAGAAAACCAGAGCACACGGATGGACTGATGTGGTTTTGTGATGCGTGCAATCACAAGCTACACGACACTTACTTTCATCTGACGAACATCGAAAAGGACTTTCTACCCCGATTCAGAGAGTTTTATAATGCCGAAGAGAAGAGAACGTGCCCCAATTGTGGAAGCATAATGCAAACTGACCCGAGATTTACAGACTAAATGACTTATCAAAACACCCCGGATTTTGCGAAAACGCAAGATCAAAAAGACCCACTGAGCAGGTTTAGAAAAGAGTATCATATTCCTAAAAAGAATAACAAAGAGGTTATTTATTTCTGTGGGAATTCTCTCGGGCTACAGCCAAAAAGAACTGAAAGTTTTATCCAAAACGAGCTCCAGTCCTGGAAAGAGCATGGTGTGGAAGGGCACTTTGATGGGGATAGGCCCTGGGCCGAGTATCACCATTTTTCCAAGAAATCCCTGGCTCGACTGGTGGGTGGCCTGGAAGAAGAGGTGGTCTGCATGAATAACCTGACTACCAATCTGCATTTGCTATTGGCTTCCTTTTACCAACCTGATGGCAAGCGGGTGAAAGTCATGATTGAAGGTGGGGCGTTCCCCTCGGATCATTATGCCGTGGAGTCTCACATGGAGCACCTGGGGGTCAGCCCCAAAGAACATTTAATTGTACTCCAACCTGCCGATGGTAAAACATTCAGAACCGAGGAAATCACTGAGGCCATCCTGAAACGTGGTGATGAACTGGCCTTGATCCTGTTTCCCGGTGTACAGTATTACTCGGGGCAGTACTTCGATATGAAAGCCATTTCCGAAACCGCCCATCAGGTAGGAGCCTTTGCGGGATTTGACCTGGCACACGCCATGGGTAACCTGCCTATGAACCTTCATGATGAAAACATTGATTTCGCGGCATGGTGCAGCTATAAATACCTCAATTCGGGGCCTGGAGGTGTTTCTGGCATTTTCATTCACCAGCGGCATTGTTCTGATCCGAATTTTCCAAAATTAAAGGGTTGGTGGGGCCACGACCATAACACCCGGTTCAACATGGATAACCAGTTTGTGCCCAACCCCGGAGTGGATGCCTGGATGTTGAGCAATAGCAACGTGATCTCCACTGCGGCTCATCATGCGTCATTAGAACTATTCGATGAAGCAGGAATGGCAGCACTTCGGAAAAAAAGCCTCTCCCTAACCGGATACCTGGAATACCTCCTGTCTTCAGATGACCTCATCAGCAGAAACATTGACATTCTCACCCCGACTGACCCAGAAGCCAGAGGATGTCAGCTCTCGGTATTTATCGCCAAAAATGGAAAACAGATTTACGATGGACTGATCGCCCAGGGGGTGATCCTGGACTGGCGGGAACCTAATGTGATCCGAGTGGCGCCCACGCCTATGTACAACACGTTCAGTGAGGTCTACGAATTTTGTCAAATACTCAAGGCCCTCGTCATCATTTATGGAGCATAAGGAGATCAGTATTTTAGGAGCTGGCCTGGTGGGTTCACTGCTGGCAGCGTTGCTTTCGCAAAAAGGCTTCGGGGTAGATGTATTTGAGATGCGCGGAGATCCCAGGTCTCAGAAAATAGGTGAGGGACGATCTATCAACCTGGCGCTCAGTCATCGGGGAATCACCGCTCTGAAACGAGCAGGGGTTTTTGAAAAAATAGAACCTGCGCTCATTCCCATGATGGGTAGAATGATCCACGACCTCAAAGGAAATCTCAACTTTCAGTCCTATGGCCGGGCCAGTCAGCATATCAACTCTGTCTCCCGATCAGGGCTGAACAACATCCTGATTGATCACGCAGAATCTCATGGGGTCAACTTCCATTTTGATCACAAATGCAGCCAGGTAGATCTTGAGAGCGTGGCTATGGATTTTGATGACCCCTCAGTCCGCTCCGTTTCATCTGAAGTGCTCATAGGGGCAGACGGTGCTTTTTCCATGTTGAGAAGAGCCCTGGAAAAAACAGATCGGTTCAATTTTCACCAGCACTACATCGAACACGGGTACAAAGAGCTCCACATCCCTGCCGTCAATGGCACGTTTGCCATGGAACCCAACAACCTCCACATTTGGCCCAGAGGTAGCTTCATGCTCATTGCACTCCCCAACCCGGACTGCTCTTTCACCTGTACCTTATTCTTTCCATTCGAAGGGGACCTTTCATTTGATAGCCTAAAAGATGATGCCTCGGTTTTACAGTTTTTCGAGACCTATTTTCAGGATGTGCTTCCCCTCATCCCGGATCTGGTAGCTCAATTTCAAACAAATCCTACAGCCTCTCTGGTGACTATAAAAACAAGTCCCTGGGTAAAAAACAGGAGCCTCCTGATCGGAGATGCCAGCCACGCCATTGTGCCCTTTTACGGGCAGGGGATGAATGCTGGATTTGAAGATTGCCGTCTGTTTATGGAATGGGGAGAAAAGCTCAAGTTTGACTGGGATAAGTTGTTGCCTTATTTCTCCAATCACCGGAAAGCAGACGCAGATGCCATCGCCGACCTGGCGATGAAAAATTTTGTGGAAATGCGGGACAAGGTGGCCGATGAGCGATTTGTCGCCATCAAAAAATTAGAATCCAGACTACAAGAGGCTTACCCCGATAGCTGGATTCCATTATATTCAATGGTCACATTCAGTGACATCCCTTATTCAAAAGCCAAAAAACTGGGTGAATTGCAAGAGCAAATCATGAGGGCACTACCTGACGATTTTGACCCTATGAGTCATCCGCTGGTGCCTATCATTGAATCATTTAATGCTCTAAAGAAAGACGTTCTGTAAGCATCTCTATTGTCTCCTGCTCTACATCTGAAATACCATCTGCGGCATTGGCAAACAGGTACATCGACTCCAGAACAAACTCTTTATCCGTGCGGCTGTCACTGATATGGTTTTTAAGGGCATTCAGAAACTTCTTTTGCCACTTCTCTATATTGTCAAGCAGGTATCTGAACTCCGTACGAAACGACTGCTCCAATCTCTCCAGGTCCGGATCACCCAGGCCATCACCATACTCCATGGCCAGACCCTTGGCCAGGCGGAGGACACCATCCCACTCACCTTTGTCCAGCACTCCATCGCACATGCACACGATCAGGGAAGGGTAAAGATTTAGGATATACGTAAACTGATCGAGCGTCAGGTCAATATTTCGTACCTTTTTATACTCGTCTAGAAGTTGCTCAACTTGTGTTTTCATTAATTTCTCAGGGAATAACATGGGCGATTAGGGCTAAGTTAAAATAAAGGATTTAATTGTAAATACGATTAGGTGGGAAGTTGTAACCATTTTTATGGTTATTCCACTTTTTTTTATCACTTTTTTTAGTTATTAGAGAAATGAACAGATCTTACCCTGGAGGGTTGTAACGCTATGTCATACAAAGTGGGAATTATTGGCTCCGGGGTGGCGGGACTGGCCAGTGCTATAAGGTTGGCCATAGCGGGTCACCATGTGGAGGTATTTGAGGCCAACGCGTATCCTGGTGGTAAGCTGTCCGAAATCAAACTGGGGGCCTATCGTTTTGATGCTGGCCCTTCGCTCCTCACGCTTCCGTCACTCATCGACGAGCTGTTTGAACTTGCCGGGGAGAACCCCGCGCAATATTTCACCTACCAAAAGCTGGAGATCAACTGTGAATACTTTTTCCCGGATGGGGTGAATATATCTGCGCATGCCGATCAGGAAAAACTCATTGAAGAAATTATTCAGAATACCGCCGAGCGACCCGAAAATGTGCGAAAAGCATTGACCAAAAGCCAACTTCTGTATGAACACCTGAGCGAACTGTTCATGTTTAGTTCTTTACAGGATCCCAAAACCTTCGTCTCCCGACATGCTTTTAAGGCCTACAGGAAGCTCCATCGGTTGGGGTTTTTCCAAACCATGAATGGCGCCAATGCATCCACCTTTGACGATCCCCGGATCACTCAGATGTTTAACAGGTACGCCACCTACAACGGCTCATCCCCATATAAAACACCAGCCACCATGAACATTATTCCACACCTGGAAATGTCTCTTGGGGCTTACTTTCCAGCGGGCGGTATGCATAGCATCACGCTCGCGCTGTATAGCCTGGCAAAAAGGCTGGGAGTGATCTTTCACTTTAACCAGCCCGTGGAGCGAATTTTGATCGAAAAGGGTCATGTAAAAGGGCTGATGACAGGAGGACTGAGCCTGGACTTTGACCGGCTCGTTTCCAATATGGACATTGTGAACTCCTACCGCAAGCTGATGCCGGACCTCAAAGCACCAAAGTTTCTGCTAAACCAACCCAAATCGAGCTCAGCCCTAATATTTTACTGGGGTATAGGCAAGAAATTTTCTCAACTTGATCTTCATAACATTTTATTCAGTAGAGACTACAAAGCCGAGTTCGAGCATATTTTCCAAAGAGGGGCCATCTTTAATGACCCCACGGTCTACATAAATATCACCTCGAGGTATCAGCCATCGGATGCACCGGAGCACGGCGAAAACTGGTTCACAATGATTAACGTACCCAACAACCAGAGTCAGAATTGGGAAGAACTGATCACTGAGGCAAGAAAAAACATACTGGATAAGATCACAGCAACTCTGGGGGAAGACATTGCACCGCTCATCGAAGTGGAGGAAATACTGGATCCACGTACCATTGAATCAAAAACGAGCTCAGCACAGGGCGCCCTGTATGGAAATAGCTCTAATAATCTTTTTGCTGCCTTCCTCAGACATGCCAACAAAAGCAGACGAGTGAAGGGGCTCTACTTTTGCGGAGGCAGTGTGCACCCCGGTGGGGGAATTCCCATGAGTTTATCTTCAGCCAAACTGGTGGCTAAATATTTTCGCTAGGTACTGGTGATTCCGCTTCGACCTCCAGACCTTCCGGGAAAAGTATCTTGTAGTTTTTGAAAATTGATAAGATGGTGGTGACGTAGGTGACGGGCTCTATGCCCCTGCAGTAGCCAAATTGCACCACAGGATCATTGAAATAATTACTGTTCGATTTTTTCAGCAGGTATTCCTTCACATCCTCCCAAAGCTGGGGATTGCCATCATATTTTTCCGTTAGTCTGATGGCATCCATCACATGACCATGACCCACGTTGTAGGCCGCCAGGATAAATTTCACCCGCTCCAAAGGATCGATGATCACATCAGAAAAGTAGGATTGAAGCCATTTGATGTGCTGAGTGCCGGCATAGAGGTTTTGGACAGGATCCTCGAGCATGGTCACATTATATTCTTCTGCGGTGGTCGGGAGGAGCTGTAGCAAGCCCACTGCACCAGCCCATGACTCGGCATTGGGGTCAAATCTTGATTCCTTATAAATCTGAGCCGCCAAAAGCCTCCAGTCCCACTCCAGTTCTGCGGCTGAGCGTTTGATTAAAGAATCATATGGAGAAAGTTTGCCTCCGCCCAGGGAATAGTATTCACTTTGAGTCCGCTTCAGAGAAGCCTTCCTGCTCTTGAAGTATTTATTGTAAATGGTATAATACTCAGAAGTTCTCCTCATTTCGATAATCCAGGCATTCAAAGCTGAAAGTAATTGGTCGCCATTTTTTCGAACCCCCCAGGCAATTTGAGTAGGGAAGCTCACGGCAGTCCTGATGTCCAGATTGGGATAGTAGGTGGAATTAACCAACGCTATGTCCTCTTCTGCCACGGTAAAGTCAATTTCGCCTTCTGCTACCTTTCGGATGATGGCCTCAGTCTCCACTTCAGGTGAGTCTTCGATAATGATGATGTCGTCCCCAATCTCGTTAGACAGGTTTTGTAGGCGATCAAAATAGGATGAATGATGCCGAACCACCACTTCTTTCCCTATGAGCTCAACCGGATTTCTAATGAGTTGCTTTTCGATTTCATGGAGTTTCATTTTTCGCCAATTATCTGGCTTACGCTGGATCAGGACCATCTTCACCAGGTTGTGATAATGCGTAAAGGCAATGCGTTTTTTTCTGTCTTTAGTGACCGTAAGGTTATAGGCCAGGACATCTCCTTCTCCAGCATTCAGCTTTCGGAAGCCCTCCTCCAGGCTTGGGGTAACATTGATACGAAGCTCCAGTCCCTGAGATTTGGCAAAAGCCTTGAGGAGCTCATACTCATAGCCCATGGTATTGCCCCGGTAAATGAAAAGTCCTGTGGAGCTATTGTCCATGATGGCCGTGATGTAGCCACGCTCTTTGATCTTATCCAGATCTAAATCCACTATTTTTTCTGGAGGTTCGCTGTTGGGATCCTTTTCTTTCTTACTACTGCTGGATGTGGTACAAGCAGTCATCAGTAGCCAGAAAACCAGGCCAGTAACAAGAAAGCCAATCTTATGTATTTGATTTCTTTTCAATGTTCCCATTTAAATTGGAACAGAATATACAAGAAATCTGACGATTGCCCATCCCATTTCTCGACGGATGGGGGTTGTTTGCAGTTAGACTACCGCACTTAGTTCGAGTAACTTGTATGTGGCCTGCAGTATGGCTTCAGCGTCGTAGCCACACTCCTGATAGAGTTCGTCCTGCTCACCATGCTCCACAATGCGATCAGGAATTCCCAGTCGGATCACCTTTGCGTTGTAGTTATGATCAGCCATAAATTCCAATATGGCCGTGCCAAATCCTCCGGGCAAACAGCCATCTTCCACGGTAATGACCTTCTTATTTTTCTCAAAAACCTGATGCAGCAGGGCTTCATCCAATGGCTTCACATAGCGCATGTCATAATGAGATACCCGAATTCCCTGTTTCTCCAGCTCGTCACATGCTTTCACAGCATAATTGCCAATATGACCAATGGTGAGAATGGCCACCTCTTCTCCGGCACGCAATAACCTGCCTTTACCTATTTCCAGCTGTTCCAGCGGGGTTCGCCATACAGGCATCACTCCCTGGCCTCTTGGATACCTGATGGTGAAAGGACCGTCTTTAAACTCACTGGCCGTGTACATCAGATTTCGGAGCTCCTGCTCATTCATAGGGGCAGCAACCACCATGTTTGGGATACAGCGCATATAAGCGAGATCATAAGCGCCATGATGGGTAGGCCCATCAGCACCGGCAATACCCGCCCGATCAAGACAAAAAACCACGGGGAGCTTCTGAATAGCTACATCATGGATCACCTGATCATAGGCTCGCTGCATAAATGAACTGTATATATTACAAAAAGGAACCATCCCCTGAGTAGCCAGTCCTGCAGAAAAAGTAACTGCATGCTGCTCTGCAATGCCCACATCAAATGCACGATCAGGCATGGCTTCCATCATGATATTGAGGGAGGAGCCGGAGGGCATGGCGGGTGTAATACCCATCACCTTGTCGTTCTGTTCGGCCAGTTCTACCATGGTATGTCCAAATACGTCCTGGTACTTCGGTGGTTTGGGCTCTGTAACTACTGTTTTTCGTATTTCTCCTGTGATTTTATCAAATTTCCCCGGGGCGTGCCATTTGGTCTGGTCTTGTTCTGCCAGTTTGAAACCCTTTCCCTTCACTGTTACACAGTGTAAAATCTTGGGGCCGGGAATGTCCTTCAAATCCCGCAATACATGAACGAGGTGGTTGATGTCATGACCATCCACCGGGCCAAAATACCTTAAGTTCAAGGACTCAAAGAGGTTACTTTGCTTCAGCAGTAAGGACTTGATGCTGTTCTCAATGTTCCCGACAATCTCACGGGCATTGGGGCCAAACTTGCTGATTTTTCCAAGCACCTTCCACACATCATCCCTGATCTTATTGTAGGTAGGTGAGGTAGTAATGTCTGTTAAATAATCCTTCAGTGCACCCACATTAGGGTCTATGGACATGCAATTATCATTGAGGATAATCAGGAGGTTTTTATTAGAATCTCCGGCGTGATTCATGGCCTCAAATGCCATCCCTCCGGTCATCGCTCCATCGCCAATGACTGCTATGTGGTGCTTTTCCTTCTCCCCTTTATAGTCTGACCCAAACGCCATACCCAAAGCGGCAGAAATGGAGGTGGAAGAGTGGCCCACCCCAAAGGTGTCATACTCACTTTCGGATCTTTTAGGGAAACCTGAAAGGCCATTGTAAAGTCTGTTGGTATGAAAATCTTTTCTTCGTCCGGTCAATATTTTGTGGCCATAAGCCTGATGACCCACATCCCACACGAGCTGATCTACCGGGGTATTAAATACGTAGTGGAGTGCCACAGTGAGCTCTACCACTCCCAAACTAGCCCCAAAATGCCCACCATACACCGAGACATGATCTACGATGTACTCACGAAGCTCTTCGGCCACCTGGGCCAGTTGAGTCTCGTCTAATTTCTTAAGGTCGTTGGGATTGTCGATTTCCGCTAAAAGCTTTCCGGGCCTAATCTCCATATAGTAATCTTTTGGGGTGATTCATGAACGACTTTCAATTCTAATTGTTTAGCGGCAAGACAATTATGAATCAAATATTCCACAAATCTAAACTATTTTGAGATTTCCTATTAGTGCCAGAAGTAGTAGCTTTGGCCTACTGTGAGCGATTCCCAAAATTCCAATACTTACGAGATCAAACTTCCTCTCTTTGAGGGGCCATTTGACCTGTTGCTCTTTTTCATTGAACGGGACGAGTTGGACATCTATGATATTCCCATCGCTAAGGTGACCAGTGATTTTCTGGATTACCTCCATCAGCTGGAAACGATGAATGTGGAGGTGGCCAGTGAATTCATACTAGTGGCTGCCACGCTGATGCGTATCAAAGCCAAGATGTTACTTCCCAGACCGGTATTGGATGAAGAAGGAAATGAAATAGACCCCCGGGAGGAGTTGGTGAAGCACCTGCTGGAATACAAAAAATACAAATCGGTAATTCAGGAGCTCAACAGCCTGGAAAGCAACCGCTTGGATAGGGAACAAAGGGGAAATCTGCTCAAAGAAATCAAAAAGCTCTCTCAGTCCATTGATGTGGAAGCCGAGATGCAGGATCTGGATCTTTACAAGCTGATGAAGGTTTTCCAGAAGGTGCTGAAGCGGTATGAGTTTGATCAAAGCAGGCCTACACATCAGGTGGTGCAGTACCCTTACACCATTTCCACGCAGAAGGATTATCTGATCCAGCGGCTACACAGCAGCCCGAATCATCGCATCTCCTTCAGCTCCTTGGTGGAAGAAAAGCCCGAAAAAATTCTGGTGATCTACAACTTCCTTGCCATCCTTGAGCTCCTCCAGCTGGGCACCATCACTCTTCATATTGGCGAAGGCTTCAATAACTTCTGGGTAGAAAAACTGGAAGAAGAAAAAATCCCGGACTGATCAGCCCGGGATTTCATTTTCAATCAATACTTTCTTGCTAGTTAATTAAAACTTCTCCAGGCCTGAGAAGAAAAACGAACCCTCAATCTCTGCGTTCTCGTCAGAGTCAGATCCGTGGATAGCATTGGCCTCAATAGAAGTAGCAAATATTTTTCTGATGGTTCCTTCCGCAGCATCTGCAGGATTAGTCGCACCAATCAATTTTCTGAAATCTTCCACTGCATTGTCCTTTTCTAGAATCATAGCCACGATAGGCCCAGAGGACATATAAGTGACCAGGTCATTGTAAAAAGGTCGCTCTTTGTGTACTGCATAAAATTGTCCTGCTCTGCCTGCAGATAGGTGAGTCAGTTTCATTGCTTTGATACCAAAGCCTGCTTCTTCAATCATTTTGGTGATCGCACCGGTATTTCCTGATCCGTATGCATCGGGTTTGATCATTGTGAAGGTCCTTGTTCCTGCCATTTAATTGGTTTTTTTGAGTCTTTTACTAAACGGCTGCAAAAATAACATTTATCCTATTCACTATCACCTTACCAGCCATTTTGTATTTACTTGATTTATTGTGAGTTTTGCGATTCACTTACAGCCAAGGTGAGGCAAGAATTGTTAATGAAGGAATTAAGCGCTTTAAAAGCATTACTATCCACCCCCAAGAAAATAATTATAACCACCCACGCTAATCCTGACGCTGATGCCTTGGGCTCTTCTCTGGGATTATACCATTTTCTTAAAAACCGTGGGCACGAGGCACTTGTGGTCACCCCTACGGATTATCCCGACTTCCTGCACTGGATGGAGGGCAATGATGAGGTGGTGGTGTATGGTGAGAAAAACCATCAGCAGGTTGCTGAACTGTTCGAGCAGGCAGATCTGATCTGCTGCCTGGATTTTTCCGGACTCAACAGGATCAAGAAGCTGGGCGAAATGGTAGGCTCCTCCAAAGCTAAGAAGTTGCTGGTGGACCATCACCTGAACCCTGAGCAGTTCGCAGATTATGAACTTTGGGACAACAAAGCCGCAGCTACTGCGGAGCTGATCTACGACCTTATTCTGCTTCTGGATGGTAAAGAAGAGATTAATTTGGCCATAGCCGAGGCCTTGTATGCGGGCATCATGACCGACACAGGTTCGTTCAAGCACGGCTCCACCTCCGCAAAAATCCACCGCACCGTGGCTGAGCTGATGGAGATTGGCGCTGATGTGAATAAAATAAGCCGACTCATTTATGATACCAATTCATTGAATCGACTGAGATTCATTGGTTATGCGCTAATGGAAAAGTTGGTGGTGAATGTTGAATATCAGGTGGCCTACTTTGTGATCAGTGCCGAAGAGCACGAGCGATTTCACTTGAAAAGCGGAGACACCGAAGGCTTGGTCAATTATGCCCTTTCGATCAATGGCATTGTGGTGGCGGCCATCATCATGGAAAAAGGTGGTGAAGTCAAAATGTCATTCAGATCAGTAGGCGACTATGCTGTGAACGATATTGCCTCTGAGTACTTTAGCGGAGGTGGTCACAAAAATGCCGCTGGCGGCATTTCTGATTTAGGACTAGAGGAAACTGTAGAAAAATTTAAATCGCTGATTCCAAAATTTCAGCAAACCCATAACCAAAAAACAAAATGAAAAACATCTGGATATTGATCTTTCCGCTGCTGGTATTTTCCTGCAACAAAAACAATGATTTTACAACAGAAACCGGAGTGGAAGTATCCTGCCTGGTGAAGGGTGACGGCCTTGGCGCCCAAAAAGATTCTATTGTGGTTTTATACCTGAAAATAGTGGGAGCTGATGGTGAAGTACTTACCGAAACCACTCCTGAAAAACCATTGGCTTTGGCCTTTGACCCGGAAATGAAAGCCGGCAACCTGCAGGAGGTACTGAAAGAAATGGAAGTGGGTGATAGCGTGTTTTTCACTACAACGGCCAAAAATCTATTCGAAGAAACTTATCAGACACAGCTACCTCCGGATATGGACTCTGCTGCAGTGATGAGCATCAATATGAAATTTCATGCCCAAATGAGCCAGGAAGATTACCGTGCTTACGTGCAGGAAATGACTGAAAAGCAGCGTGCCAAAGAATCAGTGATTCTTGAAGAAAAGCTTGTTTCTGATGGCGAAACCATCGATGCCTATCTCGAAGAAAATGGCATTGATGCCATCACTACTGAGTCTGGTCTGAGGTACGTCATTACTCAGGAAGGTACCGGAGCAACTGCGCAGCCAGGTGACGAGGTGACTGTTCACTACGCTGGTCGTTTATTTAGCGGAGAGCCTTTTGACAGCTCTATCGAGCGTGGCCAGCCATTCAAATTCAATATTGGTCAGGGACGTGTGATCCCGGGATGGGACGAAGGTATCGCCTATATCAAAGCTGGTGGAAAAGCTACATTGTATATCCCCAGCCCACTTGGTTATGGCAGCAGAGGCGCCGGTCCTACCATTCAGCCATACAGTATTCTTGTTTTTGACGTTGAGGTATTAGAAGTTGGTCAAAACCAGTAACCTGCACTGATTAAAGCATAACCACATAACTTTACCAAAGGGGCAGGCTGATTTTAAAAAGCGAGAAATGAAAAACATAAAAGGTCAAGTAATAGCGGTAATGATGATCATTACCGCTTCCCTTTACTCCTGCAGGCAGGACACAATCGTCACCAGCGTAGATCCGGATGTTCAGCTCAAAGCTGACTTGAAGGTGATGGAAGCCTATGTAAACGCCAAGGGATATACCGATGTGGACACTACCGAGTCAGGAGTATGGTATGTGGTACTCGACTCAGGCAATGGAGCCGGAATCAATCACAACGACATTGTTTCGTTTTTTATAGCAGGCCGACTGACCGACGGTTTTCTGTTTGCCACCAACATTGATACCGTGGATATCAATAATGGTACTTACGACGAAGACCTTACTTACAACCCGATCATCTATACCTACACGGCTGACGGCTGGAACATTCCGGAGATCATCACCAACTTCTATAGCTATGAGCGTGGATACCGCGAGGGGCTTTCCAAAGTGTTGGGTATTTTGAAAGTAGGTGGTCGTGCGCAAATTATCATTCCATCCGGGCTGGCCTATTCCACCAATCCTCCATTTGGCCTGGGCATCCCGCGAAATGCCGTTTTGGTGTTTGACATCTACCCGAGTTATGTGCGGTGAAGGACATGAAAATCTACTTTGCCACCCACAATACCAACAAACTAAGAGAGCTAAGAGCACTCATCCCTGAAAATCTGGAGCTATTGGGTCTGGATGACCTGGGCTTGCACGAAGAAATCCCCGAAACCGCAGATACCATAGAAGGCAACTCTGCCATGAAGACTCGGTATGTATTTGAGAAGCATGGAGTAGCCTGCTTCGGCGATGATACCGGATTGGAGGTGGAGGCGCTGGGTGGCGCGCCTGGTGTGTACTCCGCCAGATATGCTGGCCCGGACAATGACAGCCATGCTAATATGGACTTACTCCTTTCGAATCTCAAAAACGAGGAGAACAGAAAAGCGAGGTTTAAAACCGTGATCACCTACATAGATAACCAGGGCCATGAATACCAGTTTACGGGCATTGCCAAAGGTGAGATCATCCGTGAAAAGACCGGGGCACAGGGTTTTGGATATGATCCTGTATTTTTACCTGAAGGTGAAGACCGGACTTTTGCTGAAATGAGCGCTGCTGAGAAAAATGCCCGCTCCCACAGAGCCCGGGCCTTTGAACAACTCATCCAATTTTTGAAAACTAAATAACATGTCAAAACCTCTGATCATAGGAATCACCGGTGGAAGCGGATCAGGCAAAACGCTGTTTCTGAAACAGCTCATGGAGAAGATTGAAGAAGGAGAAATTAGCTTACTCTCTCTGGATAACTACTACAAGCCCCGCACAGAGCAGCCACTGGATGAGCGAGGGGTGGAGAATTTTGACCTCCCCGAATCACTCGATCGGGAGCGGTTTTCCAATGACCTGAGAAAGCTCAAGCAAGGTGAAGACATAATCATTCAGGAATACACCTTCAATAACGACGAAAAGAAACCCCAAACTATCCATATCAAGGCCACACCGATTATCGTGGTGGAAGGCATCTTCACTTTTTACTATGAAGAAATACTGGACCTGCTGGATTTGAAAATTTACATTGAGGCACCCGACTATCTGATGCTGACCAGGAGGATTACCAGAGATGCCGAAGAGCGTGGGTATGACCTAAGTGACGTGCTTTATCGCTTTCAGCACCATGTAACACCCGCCTTCAAAAAGTACATAGAGCCTCTCAAACATGAAGCAGATGTGCTGATTCCGAATCACAACGGCTTTTCTGTGGGTCTGGAGGTAATTGTTTCTTACCTGCGCCAGAAGGTCAATCAATAATTTTCTGATTGGACTAAGTAATTAATTGTATTTCAGTAGTTTTGTCGCGCTTTGAAACCAGGCGAAAGTAACATATCGAACTTTTTATTCAGGTCATTGGTGATGCTGGGACTAATTGTGGGCTTTTTAGCCATCACAGTGACCACCCCTATCACGCCACAACTGAATATAGAAGAGCTGGCTCAGGTAGACAATGCGCCTACTGATGAAGAGCAGCAACCTGAGACTGTTCTCAGGGCTTTCGATGCGATCCCTGTCACAGCCCATGTAAGCCTTACCCACGAGTTTCTCCTCATAGACATCCTCACCAGCTTTGAGAGTCTTGAAGAAGATATCACCGCTGGTGAGGAAGCAGTATGTGCTGGCAGCAAAGTACTGAAGATTCTTTTCAGAAGAATTATCTCCCCCAACGCACCCTAGTCTGCCCACTGCAGACCAGAACCGCCTTTTTTAGATTACCCGATTTTTTCTCAAAAAAACATACTTAACACCATGAAAAACAAAGGATTTGTTGTTTCACTAACAATCGTTATCTCCTTGCTGTGTATCTACTATTTGTCATTCACATTTGTAGCACAGAAGATCCAAAAGGAGGCAACCGAAGCCACTACAGATGCTAGCGGCAATATCAACTTCGCTGAAAAACAGCGATACCTCGATTCTATTTGGAATGAGCCCGTGTACAATCTGCTTGGGCTTGACTACACCTATCAGGACATCAAAGAGACCGAGCTTAATCTTGGGCTTGACCTTCAGGGTGGTATGCACGTGACATTGGAGGTTTCTCCGGTGGACATTCTTAAAGGACTGAGTGGAAACAATCAGGACCCTGACTTCCAAAGTGCATTGATCACTGCCAAGACCAACATACGTGGCACTCAGAACAACTATGTAGATGAGTTTTACCGTGTGTTCAAAGCAAGCGCTCCGGACAAGTCTTTGGCCTTTATTTTTTCGAATACTGCCAACAGGGGCCGTATCAGTCTCAACTCTACCGATGAAGAAGTACTGGACATCATCCAGGCCGAAGTAGAAAGTGCCATCGACCGTTCATTCAATATCCTGAGAACACGTATCGACAGATTTGGTACTTCACAGCCCAACATTCAAAGACTTCAGGGTACAGGCCGTATCCAGATAGAGCTTCCTGGTGTAGACAACCCTGAGCGGGTAAGAAAACTGTTGCAAGGAGTAGCTAAGCTGGAGTTTTGGGAAGTACACGAAATCAATGAGATTTCGCCAACCCTTCAGGCCATCAATGATCTGTTGGTAAAAGAGCAAAAAGCTACTTTGAATACTGAAGACCTGACGGCCAGCACTGAAACCGTGCAGGAAGACCTATCACTCCTTACTGAGGATGACAATGCATCGGACACTGCGGACACCACTGCGCTGGCAGAAGGTGACTCAGCCACAAGCAACCTTGACTCGGCACTCAACAGCCAGGTTTCGCCCTTATTTTCTCTGATCAAGTCTCAGTACGGACTGGTTTACGATGTGAAAGACACTTCGACCATCAACAGAATCCTCCAAAGAGAGGATGTGAAGTCAGTCATTCCTTCGAATGTAAAGTTCCTCTGGTCTGTGAAGGCCATCAAGAGCGAAGCAGTAGGATCTCCTGAGCTACTGGAGCTACATGCGATCAGAACTTCCCGCACGGGCAAAGCGCCACTTACAGGTGAAGTCATTACAGACGCCAGACAAGACCTGGATCAGCGCTCAAGACCCGCTGTGAGTATGCAAATGAGTGCCGCAGGAGCCAAAACATGGAGACGACTGACCGCCAGCAATGTGGGAAGAAGAATTGCCATTGTACTGGACAACTATGTATACTCTGCACCCAATGTGGAAGGTGAAATCCCGAACGGAAACTCTTCGATCTCCGGAAGCTTCACCATTGAAGAAGCCAAAGATTTGGCCAATATCCTGAAAGCTGGTGCACTACCAGCGCCTACCACCATCGTGGAAGACGTGGTGATCGGACCTACCCTGGGTAAAGTAGCTCAGGAGCAAGGGATTATTTCCATTGTAGCAGGTTTGGGTATTGTGATCATTTTCATGGTCTTCTATTACGCCAAAGGAGGTCTCATTGCCAACGTGGCATTGTTCTTCAATATCTTCTTTATCATGGGGATTTTGGCACAGCTGAGTGCTTCACTCACACTGCCAGGGATTGCCGGTATCGTATTGACCATCGGTATGTCCATTGATGCCAACGTACTTATTTTTGAGCGTATCAAGGAAGAGCTTAGAAACGGCTCAGGGCTGAAAGCAGCGATAAGCACCGGATATAGTAAAGCATACAGTTCTATCATAGATGCCAACGTGACCACATTCATCACAGCGATGATTCTCTACATACTGGGACAGGGACCTGTGAAAGGCTTTGCGATCACTTTGATGATCGGTATTGCCTGTTCATTCTTCAGTGCGGTATTCATCACCCGTGTGATCGTGGAAGCCTTCTCTAAGAAAGGAGACAACTCTAAACTTTCATTTGCCAATGCCTTCTCCAGAAATGCTTTGGTAGGATTGAATATCGATTTTCTGAGCAAGCGTAAAATGGCTTATATCTTCAGCTCGACGTTTATTGCCGTAGGTATTGTAGCTATTTTCATCAAAGGACTTACCCTGGGTGTGGATTTCAAAGGTGGTCGCTCGTATGTGGTGACTTTCACTGAGGCCGCTGTACCTTCAGCACTTAAAGCTTCTGTGGCCCCTTACTTTGACAATCAGGGTACCGAGGTGAAAACCTATGGAGCCAACAACATCATGAAAATCACCACGTCATACCTGATAGATGATGAAACCGATGCTGCAGATCTTAAAGTAAAGAATGCTCTGATAGAGGGAATAACTGCCTCCGGGCTTACCTACAGCACCAATGCTGACCTGGGCCCGGATTCATTTACGATCAGTAGCTCTTCCAAAGTGGGCGCGACCATAGCGGATGACATCAAAAACTCATCCTATGAATCAGCCCTTTTCGCTCTCATCGCCATATTCCTTTATATACTCATTCGTTTCCGTAAGTGGCAGTTTGGGTTGGGTGCGATCGTAGCACTGTTCCACGATACACTTTTTGTGCTCTCAGCCTTTGCAATTGTCTCACTTTTTGGGATTACCTATGAAGTAGATCAGGTTTTTGTCGCTGCCATACTTACCATCATTGGTTACTCCATTAACGATACCGTGGTAGTATTTGACAGAATCAGGGAGAACCTGGGGATCAAAACCGGCAGTGAAATGAAGAAAGTATTCAACGAGTCACTCAACAGCACCATTAGCCGTACGTTGATTACCTCTATCACCACACTTATCGTGGTACTGGTACTTTTCATCTTCGGTGGAGCTGCTTTGAAGGGATTCTCTTTTGCGTTGTTGATCGGTATCCTTATTGGTACTTATTCTTCGATCTTCATCGCCACACCGGTGGTCATAGACCTCAATACTAAAAAAGACGCTAAGGCAGTAAAAGCCTGATAAGCGAAAGAACAATCATTACGAGAAGGGTGTCCACATGGGCACCCTTTTTATTTGGTTCTGTGTGTAGGTATAAATTGGGATAGGTTTTCTAAGCAGATAATTGCTAAATTTAGGAAAAACTACATAACCTATGGAACCTGAACATCGCTATCGGTTTATATCCTATAGTTTATTCCTTGCTTCTACTTTCCTCATCCTTTTTGTCCTCGATCGTTTTTTTGGATTCCACTATGCCCCTGACGAACATCGACTCAATCAAAAGCCGAAAGTGGAAAGCAGTGTAAAAAGCCATGGTGAAACCGCCGAGCCTGCCACAAAACCTGAGACAATACCTGAAGATCAGCCGGAATTTGAAAGCCCGACAGAAGATGCAGAAAAGGAAGCCAAGGAAACTTCTGAGGTACAGAGCCCATCAAATAGCGATTTTTTTCAGACCCTGAAGGCTAACTATCAAGCAGAAGTCCTAAGTCAACTACCCCCTAACAAGGCAAGAACTGACATAGTGATCCGATACTACCAGCATGCTCCGGATGGCAACAGCGCTTATGCACTTCAAAAGTTGGGATTTTATATTCACGAACGCCCGGTAGATCCTGAGCTTGCCAACTATCAATCAAACGCCATTTACTTTGGGGAAAATGTCAAATTGGAAGACATTCAGATCGTAGGGCTCACGCTATTGAGCGAAGGCCTACCGGTCAAATTGATCAAACCTTCACGTTTTGGAGACTCCTGGAAGTCTAACTCCATCGAAATAGGTACCGACACCACCCTGATTAACCAACCTACTCTTACCTTTTCTGAAATAGAAAACCTCGCGATTTAATCCTGGAGTACTTTTTTTGAGGTTTTTCACCCCATTTACTTCCCAAATAGGTTACACTTTGGTTAATATTATGCCATCTAACGCCTAATAGATGAGAAGATTTTTTGCACTAACGGTTTTTCTGCTACACGCTACCTATCACTTCGCGCAGCCCATCGAAACACTGGTCGTAGATGAGCTCACCGAGTATTTGGAACTCAGACCCCAGGAAAAGGTATTTTTGCATACCAACAAGCAGATCCTCGCTGCCGGAGAGACACTCTGGTTTAAAGCCTACCTGACGGATGCCAACACCCTGAAAGCCAGCAAACTGAGCAAAGTACTCAATGTAGACCTCATTGATCAGAATCAGCGAATACTATATTCCCGCATTCTCAAGCTGGAAAATGGCAGTGGGTTTGCCGAAATAGACCTTAGCGACTCCCTCCCTGATGGGGACTATTTTCTGAAAGCATATACCAATTATATGCTCAATTTTGATCGGTCACTGCTCTATACCCAACCGCTCAAAATTATTAACAAATGGGTAGCATACCCCAGTCCTGAAGCTCCTCCAACGGCCTTTGATGTACAATTCTTTCCGGAAAGTGGGGATTTGGTTAACGGGTTGATCACCTCGGTGGGATTCAAAGCCATCAACGAAAAGGGCCTTGGAGTAAGCATCTCTGGAGAAATCGTGGATGATCAGGCCAATAAAATCACTGATTTTCAAAGCCAGTTTGCAGGCATGGGCTCCTTTAAACTAATCCCGACTATCGAGCATATGTACACTGCGCGTGTTTCGTATCAGGGCTCCGTTTTCGAATTTCCCCTTCCAACAGTGCGCCCAAACGGAGCCATCATTCAGGTAACTCCCGCCCTGGAAAAAATGACCCTCAAGGTCCTGACCAAAGACTATTCTCTCGAAAATCACTTCCTGCTGGGCTATCAACGTGGCAAAGCCGTCATGCTTTTGAAACCTGATCCCACCAACAGCTACATGTTCTCCACCTTTTCTACTACTGACCTCCCCACTGGCATTGTCCATTTCACACTGTTCAACCCTGAGGGGATTGCCATCGCAGAGCGGCTTTCATTCATCATGAGCCAGGGTGACCCCACGTTGAGTATTGAAAACATAGAAAAAAATGCGAACCGAAGTAAAACCAGCGTTTCTCTGTCCATGGATCACCTCGGAGAAGATAATGGCCTGGCAGATTTGTCGGTTTCCGTGTTCAAGGCTTCATTGGATCTCCCCATGAAAAACACCATTCAAACCCACCTCCTTTTATCCTCAGACCTAAAGGGGCACATAGAAATGCCTCAGTATTATTTTGCTGATGTGGACATGGAAAAAGTGGAAGCGCTCAATAATTTACTGCTTACACAAGGATGGAGACGTTTCAAATGGGCCACAGTGATGAACAAGGATTTACCCGAAATCCAGCACTTTCTGGAGCAACATCAGAGTATCAGCGGGCAGCTCTTTAAGTATTACAACCGACAGCACTCCGCCCCCGGCAACGTCAGCCTGACGGTACTCGAAAGCCCACTGATCAACGCTACTGTAGAAACCGGGGAGGACGGTAGGTTTCAGTTCGCCGGCCTGGATTTTCAGGATACTGTATCCATCATCCTGCAGGCCCAAAAACCCGGAAAAAAGGCCAAAAAGGACCCCACTAAGGAAAAAAACGATGCTTACTACATCAAAGTGAACCAAAGAAAAAGTCCTCCTGTGGTAATCCCACTAGTCCCCATTCCAGAAGCAGAAATGGATGATGCCATCTCAGATGCGGAAGTGCAAATGAACAGGATAAGGGAGATTGAGGCGGCCTTTTCAGAAGGTGGTGCCATCATGCTGGATGCCTTTGAATTTAAGTCATCCAAAAACCCTTATGACGATCCGGTAAGCAGCCGAGCGCTGATGTACAACAACCCCACCACAAGGGTGGAGCTGGATTCTATGCCAGTAGACCCTCGTCTGGGCGCAGCCAGTATGGCTGATGTCTTCAATGCACTCCAGATTCCAGGGTTTAACACCACCACCATGCAAAGCCGTGGTGCTTCCACCTTTTCAGGAAGCAATACAGTTGCTTTTTTCTATGACGGTATGCAGGTAGACAAGGAGTTTGTCATGCAGGACCTTTCGCCCAGCGATGTTGGTTCCATAGACTACTTCACGGGTGCCAAGGCTTCCATATTCGGGGCTGTAGGTGCCAGTGGTGTGATCGCCATATATCCGCGCAGCGAGCAATCCTATGCCAATCTGGATGTAGTGGGGATCGCCAACTTCAAACTCCCCGGATATTATCAGCCACGAGAGTTTTACAGCCCAAATTATGATGTGATCACTGAAGAAAAGCCAGATTACCGTGCCACCCTGTACTGGAACCCTGCGGTTCAAACCGATCAGAACGGAACCGCCACTTTCAGTTTTTTCACCTCCGACGAAGATGCCGAGTACCTGATAGAAGTGCAGGGTCTTACCTCAGATGGGAGTCCCGTTTTCAGACAGAGCTATCTGATCGTGGAGTAGTCGTAAATGTTAAAAAATCCTAATTCCGATTTCCTGTCATCTTTTTGTCAGACCTTTGTGCTGTGAAACCGACGTTCTTGTTTCTGGTAATTTTAATGTCGCTGGTACTAAAAACCGTGGCACAGGACGAGCACCCCGTTATTGGAGTGCTGGTGGACTCAGCCACTCGCCAACCGGTGCAGTTTGCACATGTAACCAACTACTCCACCAATCAGCTCACCGTCACCAATGCTCAGGGCCGGTTCCGCATTCCGGCGAGTGTGGGTGATACCATCGTATTTTCCATTGTAGGTTATCAAACACTCGGCTGGATCGCCCGGCAGGAGTGGCTGGACCAGGAAATTAGCCTGGCGCTTCCCCAGGATACCCTTTTGCTGAATGACGTCATTGTACAAAACATTCCCACAGAAGAGATATTCAAAAGAAAAATACTCAACTACCAGCCCGAAGACACCTCCTTCTGGTATCATGGGATGCCCCTGCCAGTGGCCAAAGAAGACCCTATGCTCAATGAGAAGACGATCAAAAATCCATTATACATGGCCACACATCCACTCTCTGCCATGTATTACAATTTCAGCAAGCAGGAAAAAGAGAAGCGGAAATATCACCGGGTCATCCAAAATGAACACAGAGAGCAACGTGTATATGCCAAATTTTCCAGGGAATGGGTACATGAAGTAACGGCGCTGGAAGGTAACGAACTCACGGATTTCATTTTTTACTGTGACTATTCTCTGGATTACCTGGACAAAACGCCTCTTTATCTAATTCGGGAAGATTTGCTGGCCAAACTCACCGAGTTTAAACGTGACCAACGAGGTTAATGTACCAGATCAGCCTTGTTGAAATTTTCAAGTCTCAAACATTTTATTATCTTTCGAGTTGGATTCAGGCCCACACCGTGAAAAGACTCATTGCTTTAGGCTTTCTTACACTCTTCCTACTCTACCATATAGGGTATCTGGGTTACTATTGGTATAGCATGAAGCAAATCAATGAAGAGTGGCTCGTGCGGGTGGATGTGACTCCTGATATGAAACACATTTCGATCCCAATTACGCTGCCTTATTGGTCTGATCAATCCGAATATCGCCCATCGCATGGTAGCATCACCATTGACGGTAAACAATACAGAACGGTTCTCGAAAAATATTCTCAAGATGCCATTCACTTGATCGTGGCAGAAGATTACGCAGTGCAGGAGCTCAATCAATCCATCTCAGATTGGATAAAAATGATGAATACTTCTGACTCGGAGCATTCCGGGAAAGTGAATTTGCTCAAGTCTATTGCCAAAGATTATCTGGCTGATACCCATGACCTACTTCCTGAAAAACTTTTTAAGCTAACAGAAACATCATTTTTCAGTACCTCTGACATGCTCACAGAGTGCTATTCTACCATCACCACCCCACCCCCTCAGGTTTAAAGATTCATATCTCGTCTTATTATTTTTTTGAATCAATTCATCGGCAAAATTCACTGAAGATGGGTGTTTGTACGATGCACTAAAACCTAAACAATGAAAACTTTATACCTAACCATAGCAGGTATCCTATGCCTGTACCTATTATCCTACAATCAGATCCACGCACAAGGATGCGTGGCCATACGCTCCGGATGTGGAGCCAATGTGGGCGGTGGAGCTTCCTTGCAAAAGGGCCAATGGCAAGCCGGAACCAATTTCCGTTACTTTCATTCCTACAAGCATTTCCGAGGGAAACATGAAGAAACTAACCGTGTAAAAGAAGGATCAGAAGTGATCAATGACTCATTTTTTCTTGACTTCCTGATGAGCTACGGCCTCACAGACCGACTATCGCTCAATGTAGCTCTCCCTTTTGTGCACCATAACAGATCGTCCCTATATGAGCATGGTGGCAATCCCAAAGAAGATGACATATCCACTGTAGAAAATGAATTTTGGGCTGGAGACAGACACGCTACCAGTAGTGCGGGACTGGCTGACATCAGGCTGGGAATGACCTACTGGCTACTGGATCCTGCGGAAAGTACCGGAACCAATGCATCTATTGGACTGGGGATGAAATTTGCCTCGGGTGACTACCGTGCTCAGGACGAGTTTTATAACCAGGGAGACAATAAGGATCAAACCATCCTCTCCGGTGTGGATCAATCCATCCAACCCGGTGATGGGGGCTATGGAGTTACTTTGGATGTGCAAGGCTACCATACCCTCTCCAATGGGGTGGTCATCAGCGCCAACCTCTACTATCTTTCTAATCCTCGTGAATATTATACCCTGGAAACCAGAGGACGAAGCAGAGACTTCTCTGTCCCAGACCAGTATGCTGCCAGGCTCGGAGCCCTGGTGATGACACCTATACATGGCCTGTTTTTCTATGGTGGTGGCCGACTGGAGGGGGTGCCTTCCAGTGACCTGATAGGAGGCGACGAAGGTTTTAGAAGACCTGGGTATGCGATCTCTCTGGAGCCAGGACTGACCTACGGCATCAGAAATACGGCCTTCAATCTTACAGTACCTGTGGCCGTGGAGCGAAACCGCACCAGAAGTTTTTCAGACAAAGAAAGTGGTGGACATGGTGATGCCGCTTTTGCCGACTACCTGATCAATTTTAGCTTTTCCTACAGATTTGGGAAAAGCACTCCGGTACTGGAATCAATTCAATCGCCAACGGGCATTTAACAACGACTACTTCTTTACTATTATGATAACCCAATAAAGCCTGTTTCCGCTGGATTCAGGGTTTTTCTTAGACCTAAAAAGGGCCTCCGATTGTTATCGGAGGCCCTTTTTTTAATGGCTTATATTTTCCCAGAACTTAGCTTCCGCATCCTACGCATTCAATTACCTGGTTGGCCGGTTTGATACCATCCCGCGTCATTTTCAGGTTGTGGATTTTGTCTCTGATGTCCATATCCTGAAACATGTCGCCGGTTAGCTGGCCTTCGAGGGTTTTGATCTCGTTTTCTAGTTCTTCGTGTGTCATGATGAGTATATTTTTTAGTTAATACAATTTAAGCATAAAAATGATTCGCTCCGATTAGTCATTGATCAAAATAATCGCTTTCTGCAAAGCCAGGTTATTGGGGTATGTCACTTTCTGGCCTTCATCGTTTTTGATGATGATGGAAAACATGTTAAGGTCGTTGACAATGCCCTCAATGGAATTGTCGCCATCCACAATGCGAATTCGGTCTCCAATGCGATAGGGAAAATAAAAAAACAACAGGATGGCCGCAGTGATATTACTCAGGATGGACCAGGCTGCAAACAGCCCAATGCCTGCCACGGTGAAGAATGACAAGAAGTAAACAGAAAGCCCCTCAAATGAGATATCCCAGGTCAACCCCAGGAGGAGCAGGATAAACACCACCAGCACAAACCGAAAATATTTGGTGGTATAAACCACGCGTGGTGTAGATATTTCTCTTCGCTTCCCATAGCGCTTGATGAGTCTGGAAGTCACTTTATTGAGGATGGCATACAGCAGCACCAATGCAGCTGTGATCAGAAGCTGGATCGTCAAACTATCTGTTGATTTGAGAAACTCAATAATTTTCATGACTGCAAAAGTAATTGCTGAATCCGCAACTCCACCACACTGCTCCGCATATTGACCACAATACCTGACTAAAAAATTTCGTTTAATACATATAATCTTTTCTCACCTAAACCATTACCTCATGGAACTCAAGAAAAATGCAGCATACGATCTGGAGCCTAAAACTCCTCTATTCTTCAGCATTGGTCTGGTTATCGCCCTGGCGCTGGTCACAGCGGCCTTCGAATGGCGTGGCCAGTACGAGCCCCTTGATCTACGCAAAGAGGAGCCTGTATGGGAGGAGCCTTACATAGTACGCAATACTGTGATCCCAGCCCCCAAGCCACCTGAGCCAATGCCTATGAAAAAGCCGCAGGTAATCACCCAACCACCCATTATCGTGGAGGGCAATGAACTGGAATCTTATATTGAAGAGACAGAACCCATAGACGACATTCCATTTGACGACATCCCGATAGAGCCATCGCCAGAAGTGGACAACAACGTGTATATGGGCGAGCTTATCGAGACACAAGCCAGCTTTCCGGGAGGGTTATCTGCATTTTATGAGTATGTGGCCACCAATATCAAGTATCCTAAAAGGGCAAAGACTATGGATGTGACCGGGACTGTCTATGTACAATTTATCATAGACAAAGACGGATCCCTCACAGAATTAAAGACGCTGAAAGGAATAGGACTCGGCTGTGACGAGGAAGCCATAAGAGTGCTCGAAAACAGTCCCAAATGGAATCCGGGCAAGCAACGCGGCAGAGCTGTGAAAGTACGAATGGTGTTACCGATTACTTTTTCTCTGGCACATTAAAAACTTAAAGTGATCACTACAGAACTTCATCAGGCGTATTCAGTTCTGTCAATCCCGCTCTGAACACCTACAAACTTTCCATAATTAAGTACGTATATTTGTACAACTAAAATGGACGAAAGATGATAGCAGCAAATTATTCAGAGTTTAGAGCGGGATTGAAAAAATACCTTGATCATGTTGAAGAAGATAATGAAACCTTAGTGATCAAAAGGAAAAGTGGGAAAGGCACGGTATTAATTTCACTCGAAGAGTACAACTCTATCATGGAGACCCTGCACTTACTCAATTCCAGAAAAAATGCCGATCGCCTTTATGAGTCCATCGAGCAAATGAAATCAGGTAAAACCCACAAGCCAAACCCTGAACAACTAAAGTGACGCTGGTTTTCACAGCAAATGCCTGGGAGGACTATGTCTATTGGCAAAAGGTTGACAGAAAGATGGTCAAAAAAATCAATGACCTTATTAAAGTCATCAAAAGAACACCATTTGACGGCATTGGCAAGCCCGAGCCCCTTAGGTATGATCTTGCCGGATATTGGTCCAGACGGATTGATTTAGAGCACCGACTTGTTTATCAGGTAAGTGGGGATGAATTACTGATTTATGCCTGTCGCTATCATTATGACTAATAAAGTCAAGGGTCGCTGCACTACCAACCAATCTATCTACTCACCTTCCAGCCATTCTGGTAGTTGGCCATCAGGTATTGATTGGCTTCCGGGTTGTTCTTGAACTTCCCTGCCTCCTGGTCCCAATAGACCTTCTCTCCGGTCTTAAAAGCTATGTTACCCATTTGCGCATTGATGGCGGCTATACTCCCTGAATCGATCGGTGTATTGAGCAGCCCAGGATCATTGGCTTTCATAGCTGCCACAAAGTTCTGCGTGTGCAAATCCAGGTAATTCTCTGCATCCGATTTGGTCACTGGCGCAACAGGGCTCATTTTTAATTCCCCTTTGTTAGAGTAACCGATTGATTCGCGTTCCACGAGAACTTCCAGACCAGATCGATCCACCACCAGGGTGCCATTATTACCAATGAATGCAATGCCTTCACGGCGGCCATAGGGTCCATAATCGATACCGGTGGCGTGCTCCCAAAGCATGTTGAAGTCTTTATACTGATAGATGGCCTGCAGGGTGTCTGGTGTTTCGGAAGCATCATCAGGAAAGGCCAGCTTGCCTCCGGAGGCCACCACCGAGATCGGGGCCTTCTCCTCCATGATCCAAAGGGCAATGTCTATTTCGTGCACGCCCCAGTCGGTCATCAGCCCTCCGGCATAGTCCCAAAACCATCTGAAATTGAAATGAAATCTGTTTTGATTGAACGGTCTGGCTGGGGCAGGACCGAGCCATGTTTTATAATCTACCCCCTCTGGCACCGGCCCATCAGATACCACCGGAATGGCGCCCATCCAGCCCTGATACGCCCAGGTCTTCACCACCCTGATCTTGCCCAGAACTCCCGACTGCACAATCTCTCTGGCCTTCCGATAATGCGGACCACTCCGCTGCCACTGACCAGTCTGCACCACCTTGCCCGTGTCCCGGGCAGCGTCTACCATGATTCCGCACTCTTCAATGGTATTGGCCACTGGCTTCTCTACATATACATGCTTGCCAGCTCTCACAGCATCCACCATTTGCTTGCAGTGCCAGTGATCAGGGGTGCCGATGACTACTGCATCTAGTTTCTTATCATTGAGAAGCTCCCGATAGTCTCCATATTGTGTGGGTTTGTTGGTTCTCAGCTTTTGGTAATCCATCAGCCTTTTCGCAATCACACCCTCATCCACATCGCAAATACTTACCAGGTCCACTTCCGGCATTTTTAGAAGGGAATAGGTATCGGACCACCCCATGCCATTGCAACCAATTACCCCAATATTGATCTTATTGTGTTGGTTGATCCCGCCTCTGAGAATGTTAGGAAAAGAGAGTGCTCCGGCAGCCAGTGCGGTGTTTTTGACAAATGTGCGTCGTTTCATGGGTTTGGGTTAGTGGGTGATCAATCAATTTTCAACTTCTTAATTTATTGATTTTCCATGAAACCCGCTTTGAAAAAACATCAAGCCAGATCCGATTCCCAATCAAAGTCCCCGGCCTCTTTCTCCTCGTCCTCTTCCAACTGTGTCTGCTCGATCCGGTCCTCCTCACGCAAGCGATCATCCTGAAAATACACATTGTGCCAGGCAATCATAAACCCAATGGTGCATACCCAGAGAAACCTGCGAACCGTATGCATAAGTGATGAAAATCTATTTGCGGACATAGGTGCAAAAAAAGAAGCCAGCTTCGAAGGCTGGCTTCAGGTAAATTTTACTCAACTTCTACCTCATCGAGGTTAATAAACTCTATCGTGTTGTTTTCAGATAAAGTAACACCGATTACGGCATCCTTTAGAATCTTCCCACTGAGAATATCCTTGGATAGCTCATTGAGAATCTCTCGCTGCAAAACACGCTTAAGGGGTCGGGCTCCAAACTGAGGGTCGAAACCAATCTTACCTAGGTGATCCAGCACCTTGTTATCCGCTTCGATCTTGATGCCATTCTCTTCCAGTCTTTTCTGAATCAGCTTAAACTGGATCGCAACAATCTTTCTCAGATCTGCCTTACTCAGCGGTCTGAACATGATGGTTTCATCCACACGATTCAGGAATTCCGGACGCACAGATCGTTTGAGTAACTCAAAAACTTCTTTTTTGGTCTCTTCAATCAATCCTTCAGCATTTTCATCCGTCAGGTTTTCAAACCGCTCCTGAATCAGACCTGAACCGATGTTGGTGGTCATAATGATAATCGTATTCTTGAAATTGGCCACCCGGCCCTTATTATCCGTCAGTCGCCCATCATCCAGCACCTGCAGCAGGATGTTAAACACATCAGGATGCGCCTTTTCTATTTCATCAAGCAGAATCACACTGTAAGGTTTTCTCCTGACTGATTCAGTCAACTGTCCACCTTCATCATAGCCCACATATCCGGGAGGCGCACCTATCAGTCTACTCACGGCATGACGTTCCTGGTACTCAGACATATCTATGCGCACCATGGCGTTCTCATCGTTGAAAAGGTAATCAGCCAGTGCTTTGGCCAGCTCGGTCTTACCTACTCCCGTGGTACCCAAAAAGATAAACGATCCGATGGGCCTTTTGGGGTCGTGCAGACCAGCCCTGCTTCTGCGAACCGCATCAGCCACGGCCATGATCGCCTCCTCCTGACCTGCTACCCGCTTACCAAGCTCGGTCTCCAGATGCAAGAGTTTTTCCCGATCACTCTGGAGCATTTTAGACACTGGTATTCCCGTCCATCTGGCGATCACTTCAGCAATATCCTCACTGTCCACTTCCTCTTTTAGCAGAGATTTTTCACCCTGCATATCCGAAAGCTGTTGCTTATAGGCTTCTAGTTTCTTTTCTGACTCTACGATCTTACCATACCTGATCTCTGCTACCAGACCAAAATCACCAGAGCGCTCTGCCTGCTCAGCTTCTGTTTTGTAGCGCTCAATATTCTCCTTCTCCTGCCTTAGGCCCTGGATTACTGCTTTCTCATTTTCCCACTTAGCTTTCAGCTCATTTCGTCTGCCCGTAAGGTCTGCGATCTCCTTACTCAGCTCATTCTCCTTCTGCTTATCCTTTTCCCTGCGAATAGCCTCCCGCTCGATCTCCAGCTGCATGATTTTCCGGTTCAACTCATCCAATTCCTCAGGCAGTGAGTCTATTTCTATCCGAAGCTTAGAAGCTGCCTCGTCCATCAGGTCAATCGCCTTATCCGGTAAAAACCGATCAGAGATGTACCTGTTGGAAAGCTCGACAGCCGCTATAACGGCATCATCCTTTATCCTTACTCCATGGTGTACTTCGTATTTGTCCTTAATACCCCGAAGAATTGAGATGGCATCTGGAACAGATGGTTCGTCTACGATCACTGACTGAAACCTGCGCTCCAGCGCTTTATCCTTTTCTATATATTTCTGATACTCCTTGAGCGTAGTGGCTCCAATGGCATGAAGCTCTCCACGTGCCAGGGCCGGTTTCAGTAAATTGGCGGCATCCATGGCTCCTTCGCCTCCTCCTCCGGCACCGATCAGGGTGTGGATCTCATCTATGAACAAGATGATCTCACCATCGCTATCTGTCACCTCTTTGATCACGGCTTTCAGACGCTCCTCAAACTCTCCCTTGTATTTGGCTCCTGCCACCAGGAGTCCCATGTCCAGAGAAATAATAACCTTGGATTTCAACGTCTCAGGCACGTCTCCGTCCACGATTCGCTGCGCCATTCCCTCCACAATTGCTGTTTTTCCTACGCCGGGTTCTCCGAGCAGAATTGGATTGTTTTTGGTCCTCCTGGCCAGGATTTGGAGCATGCGCCTGATTTCCTCATCGCGCCCAATTACCGGATCAATCTTACCCTTTTTGGCCAGCTCGTTGAGGTTAATGGAATAGCGCTCCAAAGACCGATATTTAGACTCAGCATTCTGGTCAGTAACCTTATCTCCTCCACGTAGTTCCTTGATCGCCTTGATGAGTGGCTTCTCCTCAAACCCTACATCCTTCAACACCTGGGCAGTCTTATCACCCCCGGCAAGAAGGCCCAAAATAATATGCTCCACGGCCACATACTCATCTCCAAAATCCTTGAGGTATTTCTCAGCTTTTTGTAAGGCCTGGTGTGCCTGACTGGATAGGTAAGGTTGACCACCTGAAACCTTAGGATAGGTATTGATGAGCTCATCCAGCTTACCATCTAGCAGCTGCCTGGTCGCTCCCAGCTTCTTCAGCAAAAATGAGATCAGGTTTTCATCAGACACCAGAATCGCCTTCATGAGGTGACCTGTTTCGATGACTTGCTGACCACTCCCGCTGGCTATTTCCGTAGCCTTTTGTAGGGCCTCCTGTGATTTTATTGTATAGTTATTGAAGTTCATCTTCGTATGATTAATACATTTAATTACTGTCTTGTATCTGCTGATTCACAAATGCTATTCCAATGAGCAAATTGGACTATTTCAAGACAAAATGACAGGTAAACACTCCTCTTTCAGCAAAAAGAAGCCAAGAAGGCAGCATAATCCAAGATCAGAATGAATTTTCGGGTCAGCCACATGATTAATTATTCACAATAGATTTTTTTCCTGTATTTTTCAAAATCAACCAGTTTTCAGTTCACAGATCCAATAATCATGAAGAATCTATACATCGTGTTGGCCATAGCTCTGCTAGCCAGCTGCCAGCCCAAATCAACTACGCCGGATCAGCTCCTGCGGGTACCTTATCAGAGCACCGCCATGAAGGTGGAACGTGATTTCTTCGTGTACCTGCCTGCAGGCTACGAAGAGTCCGAAAAAGATTTCCCGGTATTGCTTTTCCTACATGGAAACGGAGAACGGGGTGACGGGAAAGCCGAGCTGGACTACGTGAAAGCTCACGGCCCCCTTTATGAAGTTTGGGCTCAGAAAAAAGAGCTACCCTTCATTTTAATTGTTCCACAGCTCCCCATGTATGGGATGGATAGCCTGGCAGACTATATTAGAAATCGCACACCCGATCAAATACCTCAGCGACTGGAAACAGGCGTGCCTCCTCGTCCAGGAAAGTTTCCCACACCTGAAATCATGAGTGGCGATCCTCAGGACACCTCTTTCAATGTTGGAGTGGAAGGCCTTCCAGTAGGGTGGCCAATGGTGGAAGATGACCTCCTCTGGATGATTGATCATGTGCTGACCAACTATAAAGCCGATGCTTCCAGGCTGTACCTCTCAGGGCTCAGCTATGGTGGATTTGGTAGCTGGTATATGGCCAGCAAGCACCCCGATCTTTTTGCAGCAGTTGCGCCTGTAGTAGGCTGGGGACACCCCGGCCTCATGGAACCCATCGGCGAAAATCAAATTCCCGTATGGGCATTTGCAGGAGGTAGAGATCCGGTGGTCAGGGCTAAATATTTCTATGCGGGCATCAACAAACTGGAGGAATTAGGCCTAAAAGAGCTAAGATTTACGGTACATGAGGACATGGGCCATGATGCCTGGACCCGCATCTATGCCGGGGATGACTTATACAATTGGTTCCTGGAATTCGAAAAGGAATAAGATAACCTTCACCACAATATGACATCCAAAAAAGGAAATAAGGACCGCCGTGACTTTGTGAAAAAAATAGGTGGGTCCATGGCAATGGTGGGCACAATGGGACTGGCAGCCTGCACGCCTGAAGAAAAGAAATCCATCAACATCAATTTCAACAATACCTACAGGTGGAAAATGACCACTACCTGGCCCCCTAACTTTCCCGTGGTGGGTGAGGGCTGCAAAATGATGGCCCAATGGGTGAGGAAGATGTCTGGTGGTCGGATGGAAATCACTGTCTATGGAGGTGGAGAACTCATACCGGCTCTGGAGGGCTTTGATGCAGTGAGCAATGGAGCCGTGGAGATGAACCATGGAGCGGCATATTACTGGGCGGGTAAACTTCCGGCAGCACCTTTTTTTACCTGCGTGCCTTTTGGGATGAATGCTCAGCAAATGGGCTCGTGGATCATTTCGGGAGGCGGCCAGAAACTTTGGGATGAGCTGTACGCGCCTTTTGATCTGAAACCTTTTATCTGTGGCAACACCGGAGTGCAAATGGGGGGTTGGTTCAATAAAGAAGTGAATTCTCTGGAAAGCCTTAAGGGATTGAAAATGCGCATGCCTGGACTGGGCGGAAAAGTATTTGCCAAAGCAGGGGGGACACCGATGCTCGTATCTGGTGGCGAGATTTATACCAATCTGGAACGCGGTGTGATTGATGCCACTGAGTGGATTGGCCCGTATCACGACTATAAAATGGGGCTCCATCAGGTAGCCAAATACTACTATTATCCAGGCTGGCATGAGCCGGGGCCGGTATTGGAGATGATCGTGAACAATACAAAATATCAGGCCTTGCCGGAAGACCTTCAGGAAATCATCATAACGGCATGCTATAGACTGAACCGCTGGATGATGTCAGAATTTGATGCCAAAAACGGGGAGTATCTCCTGAAAATACTGGAAGAAAAGAAGGTGGATGTGAGGCCTTTTCCTGACGAGGTGATGCAAGGCCTGAAGGAAGCCACCAAAGAAGTGCTGGAAGAACTTACCGCTTCTGACCCCATGTCCAAAAAAGTCTACGAGCACTATTCCGCTTTCAGAAAGCAGATCAAGCCGTGGATGGACATTAGTGAGAAAGTGTTCTACGATCAGATCGGATAATCCCTAAGCGAATAAAAAAAGGCGGCTCCCTGGGAGCCGCCAATAAAGCCAACCAAGTGGTCAGCGCTGCCCTAGTCAATGACTATTCGCCTTAGTACCTTTCTGTTGAGGGTTTGTATGGCCAGCATATAGACCCCTCCCGGAAGATGAGAAACCTCTACTGTGTCCTTTGATATCTCCTGGTGTACCATGCGACCATCCAAAGCCATGATGGTAATATTTACTTCCTGATCCAGTCCCTTGATGAACAGACGCTCTGATACCGGATTTGGATAGACCTCAACCTGCACATCATTGAGAGCAGACAATGGCCGGCTGATTGTGAATACTCCCTCAGCGTTTCCTTTGTAATTGGCTTCATCAATCACCACTTTGAAATCATAGGCTCCAGCCTCCGAAGGCTCACTACCTGCGGCAAACTCGATGATGTAATTCAGACCCTCCGGGGTAGTGGTGACCACAGGACTCTGCGGACTGCCGTTATAGCCTACCTCCAGCTCACTCAGTGTAATCAAGGCTTCTGCTTTGCCGACGGTCAATACGGCATGTTCATAGGATATCTCATAGTCTGATGAAGCTGCGCCATCCACCTTGATGGTATATGCTCCAGCATCAGAAGAGCTTGTCGCAATAGTGGTCAACACCGGGCTGATTTCCAGGTCGGACTCATCATCGCCATGCACAAATCCGGTGATGGTATAGGTGAGTGGAGGGATAGGATCTCCGTAGGTGATGGATTGGTTATGAGCACTGATTTGAAGGTTTGCCTTACCAATCGTCAGATTTCCAGCCTCATACTCAAATGTATAATTACCAGAAAGTGCTCCGGATCCGGTAATTTCATAAGTCCCTGCACCGCTGGTTTCCTGTGCCGTAGTGGCCATCACCGGAAGTACATCAAGCACCGTGGCATCTTCGCCGTGTACAAACCCGGAAATGGTATAGGTCAGTTCGGGAATGGCTTCTCCATAAATAAGAGATTGATCATCAGCACTGATTTGAAGGTTTGCTTTACCGATGGTCAGATTTCCAGACTCATACTCAAATGTATAATTCCCCGAAAGCGCTCCGGAACCGGTAATTTCATAAGTCCCTGCTCCGCTAGTCTCCTCTGCGGTGGTGGCCATCACCGGAAGTACATCAAGCACCGTAGCATCTTCGCTGTGCACAAACCCCGAAATGGTATAGGTCAGCTCAGGAATGGCTTCTCCATAGATAAGAGATTGATCATCGGCACTGATGGTGAGCTGTGCTGGATTCACTTCAAGTATTCCGGCTTCATACACAAACACATAGTTCGCGGCAGCACCATTGGCCACTGTGATGAGGTATTCTCCAACCGGGCTCATCGCCGTAGCCTCCGTTGTGATTTCCGGCACGGAAGCCAATGCAGTCACATCCTCGTCATACACAAACCCGGCAATTTCATAACTCAACTCCGGTAGACTCTCTCCATATGTCATGGTTTCACTCTCCGCGGTAACGGTCAGTGTCGCCTGTGTAATGTCAAAGGTGCGTGACACTGTACTGGCGGCATGGTAAATATCATCCGCGTCTACAGTGGCCTCGATGACCACAGATCCTGCTCCGGTTATCGTCAACAGGTTTCCATTCTTAACCACCGGACCGCTGACCAGGGTAAACTCCACGTCATTGCCTGACGTACTGGTAGAAGAAAGAACAATAGGTTCCGCTCCATAGACTACATCGGGTAAGGCCGCGAAGGAAATGACCTGATCCAGTTTTTCAATAGTCAAAATACCGCTGACAAATTCAAATGCATAGTTGGTAGCCTCAGCGCCTGATACCAGTATGTCATAATCACCCACCGGCGAAGTACTGGTGGCCGCGGTATTAATAATCACCTGACTGGTGAAAACACTTTCATCCTGATTGTTGGCAAACCCCGTGATTTCGTAGGTGAGCTCAGGTAGATCTTCGCCATAAAGGATAGACTGATCATCAGCAGTCACTGTCAAAAGCGCTTTCTGAATGGTCAGTACAGCCTGCTCATAAGTGAAATTGTAATTATCTGATGCCGCTCCGCTCACATTGATGGTATAGGTGCCAACTGCCGAAGCAGAACTGGCTCCTGTGGTCAAAATGGGTAGTGTAGTCAAGTCTGTTTCATCTTCACCAGTAATGAATCCGGCGATCTCATAGGCAAGGTTACCTACTGTTTCACCATACTTCATTTCATGATCCAAAGCAGAGACTATGAGGTCTGCTTTACCAATGGTGAGCACAGCCTCTTCCAATAGGAACGTATAATTGTCGGCTGTGCCTTCAGACAGCTCTATAGCATAATTACCGGCACCGGATTCGGCGGTAGCGGGGGTACTGATTTCTGGGTTGTCATCGAGTGCTGTCTCATCCTCTCCATTGACAAACCCCGAAATGGTATAGGTCAGAGAGGGAATGGCTTCTCCATAGGTGATTTCAGCGTCTGCTGCAGTCACCGTGAGTACGGCAGGGCTTATTTCAAAACTCCTCTGAACAGAAACTGCTGCTGCATATTCACTGTCGCCGGCTTGATCGGCCTGAAGGGTAACCAAACCTGTTCCAAGGATGCTTATTTCATTTTCCGAGAGAGAAATCAGGTCTTCACCCGTAACAAAGCTCAGATCCACAGGAAGTCCGGAGGAAGCAAACACGGAGATATCAAAAGCTTCATCGCCGTAGATTTTATCGGGTATGCTTTCAAAGGTGATAGACTGGAGAGATTTCACGGTGACCGAAACGGTATAAGATTTGGTGAAAAATCCGCTTTCAGAGGTGACCGTATAAACCACAGGATCAGTGAAGTTTTGCGAACCAAGAGGTGAAACGGTAGCTCCTTGTGGCACTTCGATGGTGGGCTCCAGGCTGGTGACATCCGTGCCATCTTCCACAGAAATCATGATCGTTTCACTCTCACCATCAATCACCTCATCTCCCTCCTGAAAAGGCAGGTCAAAGGATAAAATCTCAGCCTCAAAATTCTCACAGGCTACGGTAGTGAAAGTTAGCTGTTCATCGTAAAAATAATTCGCCTCGGCATATGCCACATCATCCACTAGTGCACAATACAGATCAGGGTTGTCCTCCAGTGCTACCTCATAGACACTTCCCAGGGTTGCTTTTTTGAGTGGGTTTTCATTCAGGTTTACAACAGCGTTAACACCAGTGATCTCTGACAGATCGATCGAATCCAAGTCATTCAAAGAGAGGTCCAAAAAGAAATCAGACCCAGTCACACCAGTGAAGTCCACAGACTTTAACTTGTTTCCCCTGAGGTAAACGTTAAGACTTGAATTGGTCATCCCACTCAGGTCAATGGATTCCAGTAGGTGATAATCCAGCGTGACATCTGATAATTCCCCTCCTTTGGGAAGTAACACTTGTGTGAGCGATCCATAATCTTCAGGAGTAGGATCTCCTCCCTCCAAACCGTTGGCTGATGCATAGAGTAAATACAGCAGCTCATTTTGAGACACATCCAGGGAGGTCAGTTTCTTGGCTCCCTCCAGCCTAAGGTCTTCGAGCAGGGACAGGTGGGAAACTTCCAGCGTAGTGATCTCTGCACCTGAAAGATCAACCTCTACCAACAGTTCATTCGCCGACAAATCAATACTCGCCAGGGGATTGCCATACAGATACAGGTAAGCCAGGTTGGTATTGGCACTAAGATCAATTCCTGTCAAGCTATTGTCACTGAGGTTCAGGTTTTCCAGGTTTACACTGGATGAAAGATCGATAGAAGCGATCCCGCAATTTCTCAGATACAGTCTGTTCAACTCGGGATAAGTGGTCAAATCCACCCCACCCAACTCAATATTACTTAGGGAAAGCACCTCCAGGTTTACATTCTGACTGAAGTCAACAGACTGAACATTATGCGACCCATAGATATTGATCTCTGTGAGTGCCTGGTGTGGAGAGAAATCAAAGTTTTCTATCAGGCTACCGGAGTAGCGGATTCCGGAGATGTTGGTAAAGGCCTCCAGCCCGGTGATGTCCTCGGTATTGGAATGAATTGTCACTAAACCAGTGTATGCATCCGCTTCAGCATAAGTAATATCTCCACTGCTGTTCACATCTGCGGCATAAAGGCTAGTATGCATATAATAGTCCGGGATGTAAACCACGTCATTGGGATCACAATACCTGGCAAACCCAACTCCCTCATCCACATTGGTCCAGTTGGCTTCCGCATATGCCGGATCATCCACTTTGATACAGGTGAGATCAGGATTGCCTGTGGCGTTGAATACTGTGAAATTCTCATTGTTTTGGTTGGCCACATCCAATGCAGTCAGACTGTTATTCGCTGCGCTGAACGAGATTAAGGCCCTATTTCTGCGCACATCGATGGCTGTCAAAAGATTATTATCCGCCACCAGCCCAATGGCATTGATGAAGTACTGAATCCCTTCCAGGCTGGCAATTTCTTCTCCACTCACATCTATTGTCCCCTCAAAAGCTTCGGCCTCACTCATTCTGACTTCTCCATCTCCATTGTCCTCTATCATGGACAAAAGAGCACTCTTGAAATTGGCATCTGGAATGACCACCAGAGGATCATCACAATTAGTGTCAAAGAAGACTTCTTCGTCTACCATGTCAGAGAAGTTGTCATAGAAATAATCTACATCATCCACATTGATACAGGTGAGGTTTTGGTCTATATATCCGATGTTACGGGCTTCGAAGACAGTGATTTTATCATTGTGCCCATTCCTGATATCCAGGAATGTCATACGCGCGTTATCCAGGTCAATATGTGTGAGGTTGGGGTTCATACTTAGGTCTAGTGAAGAGAGGTATCCACTGGCAGCATAGATCTTGATCAGCTTGTGGTTGGCGGTGAGATCCACAGTAAATAGTGGATAAGTGGAGTTGATATCTAGCTCTGTGATATTCTGAAACGCCTCAATGCCGCCAATGCTGCTATGGCTATAGCCATCAGTGAGCTTTCCGGTCACCGCCTCAGCTTCACTCAGCTGTATCTCATCGTCATCATTGAGATCGTATCCCTTGAAAATCGCATGATTTTTAAAAGTTTCATCCTCAAAATTCACTGCACAATCGGTACTGAAGCCCACCCCTTCCGGGATGCCAACCCAGTTGTTTTCAGCATAGGTGGGATCATCCACATTGATACACAGCAGGTCAGGATTTCCTGCCAGACTCAGTGTAGTAAAATTTTCATTGTTGCCATTGTTTAGCTTAAGGATAGTTAATCCCACATTTTGCGCACTGAGCGACTCAAGGGAGCTGTTTTCAGAAAGGTCGAGCCTCAGAAAATCGTTATCATCCAGTATCAACGCATCAATGCTACTAAATGCCTCCAGTCCGGCAGCATTACGGATCCCCAGGCTTGACAAATCCAAGGCCCCTGTGAATACCGCAGCTTCACTGGTTTCGATGATCTGATTCGCATTGAGGTCAATAGCTGGCTCATAGGCTAGTAATGCCTCCAGTAACTTTGGATCTACTACATTAATGGAAGGGTCATCGCAGTTATGGTCATAGCCAACTCCAGCGGGAACATTGATGTAAGTAGCTCCAAAATCAACATCATACACCGATATACAGGTCAAATCGTCATTTCCTGTGGCATTCAGATAATTGACATTTTTTCCTACATTGATATTCAAAGAGGTAAGTTCATTATTCCTGCAGTCCAGATAGTTCAGAGCATTCCCATTGCTAAAATCGAGCGAACTCAACGAATTATTTGGCAACTGAACAGTCTGGAGAGCCGGAGAATTACTCAAATCGAGGGTAGTTAATAAGTTATCACCCAAATTAAGTTGGCTCAACAGTGGCAGTCCGCTGGGATCGAAGGTAGTCAGTTGATTGTTAAAGGCACTTAGGCTAAATATGTCAGGATTGGCAGACAGATCCAGTTCTGTGAGCAGATTATTATTACAGTTGAGACTCCTCAAATTGGGCAACATGCTCACGTCCAATGAAGTGAACTCACCGCCATCACATCCCAACGTAATCAATGAGGTATGAGGCGTAAAATCGAAAGTTCCTGTCAGTGGGTTTCTTCCATAATCCAATACCAACAATGTGGCTTCTGTGGAGAGCGAGAGAGTGGTCAACTCATTTCCCTGACAGTACAAAGTGGACAAATTATCGTTTTGGCTTAAGTCGAGCCCTGTCAGGTCGTTGTTGTAGATATAAAGTGTGGTCAACTGAGAATTATTGCTCAGGTCCAGGGTTGTGAGGGCATTGTTTGAGAGGTACAAAGACTTCAAATAGGCGTTTTGGGAGACATCCAAATCCGTCAATCCACAATACTCTGCCGAAAATTGGGAAATAAAAGGATTAAGACTAAGATCAAGTTCGGAAATCGTATTGCCATTGATACTTAATGTGGAGATCTTTCCGAACCCTTCCAGACCAGCCAGATTGGTAATGCTCTTATAAGATAGCTCCAATGCCCCACTGAATGATGTAGCCTCGCTTACCTGAATCTCATCGTCATCATTGGTGTCTATGACGGGATTATGGGCCAACAGCGCATTTTTAAAATTCGTATTGGGGATATTGAGCACACAGTTCACATCAAACCCTGCTCCGGCAGGTATATCTGTCCAGTTGGAAGTAGAGTAATCCGCATCATCTACCGTAATACACGTGAGGTCGTCATTCCCTGTCGCGTCAAAACTTACAAAGTTGGTGTTGTTGCCATTGGCCACCGAAAGAATCAACAGCTCATTGTTTGCTACGTTTACAGTTGTCAGGGCGGCATTCTCACTCAAAGTCAACACCTTGATTGCATTACCAGACAGATTAAGGGAAGTGGCATTCTCAAAAGCTTCTATGCCGAGTGCTGTGGAGATACCCAGTCCACTGAGATCCAGTGCCCCGGTGTAGGCCAGAGCCTCGCTTTGGCGAATCTCTCCATCGTCGTTGGTGTCAATATCGGGAGTGTAAGTCAGCAATGCTTCCTTGAGATTGGCGTCAGGAATCCCTACTATTGGGTCGGCACAGTTGTCATCAAAACTCACCCCGGCATCTACATAAAGGGTAACTCCATTCATTGCCGGGTCATCTACCTGGATGCAGGTAAGTGCTGGATTGTTGAGTGTGTAGAGGTAAATAATTGACCCGGTGCCATTTTTGGCATTCAGGCTGGTGAGGTTATTGTTCTGACAGAACAGGTATTGCAGATTGGTCAGACCACTGACATCCAGAGTGGTCAACTCACTATCATTGCAATACAGATGTGTCAGCTCTGAAAAAGACGTGAAATCAAAAGATGAACTCAGAGGATTGCCTCCATAGCCCAGGACTTTGAGTGACCCTGTGAGATGACTCAAGTCGATACTGCTGATATTGTTGCTTCCAAAATGTAAATATTTCAGCGCTACATTCTGACTCACATCAATGGTACTCAACTGATTATTGAAAGTATTAAGAGTATCCAGCAAGAGATTTTGAGTAACATCTAGTGTCGTAAGCTGATTATTATAACAAAACAAGCGTGTCAAGGCTATATTAGCGGTCACATCCAGGGCTGTAAGCTGATTAGCTCCGCAATTGAGTTTGGTGAGGTTTACAAAGGCTTCAATGCCCGTGAGATCAGCAATGCTTTTATTGAAAACGCTGAGCTCTCCGGTAAAAGCCTCGGCTTCACTCACCTGAATCTGATTGTCTCCATTGGTATCAATCGTCGGGTTATGAGCAAGAATGGCCGCCTTAAAATTGGCGTCAGGAATCGTCACATTCTGCGCATGAGTAGCCACGGCAGATGTCAGAATTAGAATGGTTAGGAACTTTTTCATAGGGCAAATAAATTTTCGGTTTGTGACAGTGAAAGTGGTCACAGAATCCAAAAAATTACCTAACCCCATGGGG
The DNA here is from genome assembly GCF_044005705.1 of Marinoscillum luteum. Lineage (NCBI taxonomy): Bacteria > Pseudomonadati > Bacteroidota > Cytophagia > Cytophagales > Reichenbachiellaceae > Marinoscillum > Marinoscillum luteum. The sequence continues at coordinate 72,401 of NZ_JBIPKE010000014.1, forward strand.
TAGTTTTGCACCTACCCGGCCGGGTAGTTTTTGCAACTAATTAATTATCAACTACTTAGATGAAGACTTCATAGCCATCTTCAGGGCTTCCTTGCGGTTAGCTACCCCGAGTTTGGAGTAAATATTCTTTAGGTGAAACTTCACGGTATTGACGGAAACAAACACTTTTTCCGCAATTTCTGTATTGGTAAGATCGGAAAGCGCAAACTTCAACACCTCAAGCTCTCTCTCCGAGAGCGGATCCTGAATAGAGTCATTGAGTTGCTGGATTTCAATTCCAAGATCCTCCGCACTTCCATCCACAAGGCTCCTGATCTGAAGTCGAAGTTCATTGACTTGAGCCGTGAGCAAGCTTTTCTGAAGCCTATTACTTCTTCGAATTGAAAGAATCACAATCAACCCCACCACCAGCAATAAAAAAATCACGGTAAGCAAAAGCACAATGTTTTGCTTGCGCTCGGCCAGTTGAAGCTCAGCCACCAGAGCCTTGGCTTCCAGCAAGGCTATTTGTTGCTCTTTTTGATTGGTTTGATATTCTCTGTCCAACACCAAAATTGCCCTCTGTTTATCTCGCTTAGACAAAGTATCTCTGATGGCCTGATACCTTTTGTAGTAAGTCAACGCATCTTTCTGATTACCATAGCGCTCCTGTTCGCTGGCCATTTCGCGATAGACCAGTGCCTGGTCTTCGAGTAGGCCGTTTTCTTCCGCAATAAGTGCAGCCTGTATCAATAAATAGTCTGCCCGGTCCTTATTGGACAGGCCATTATGAGCCTGGGCCAGCGCCAAAGCAGATGCCACCTGATACTGACCCTGCCCCACTTCTTTGAAGTAATTGTAGCATAAATTTCCTACACGGGTAGCGGCCGGAAATTCCCCCTTTGCATTGAAAATTTTGGTTTTGGTAATCCACTGTTTGGCCAGACTCAGGCTGTCATTGAGGTCTATGGCCGCTTCTTCTGCCATTCGGCTATAAAAAGTGGCGCTATCCAATTCTCCCATTTTTAAATAGGCCTCACTTAATTTTCCTAAACGAAGTACATGGGTATTGTGATTGCCCGCTTTGGTGCTCTTTACCTTCAGGGCTCTTTTGTAATAGTCAACTGCCTGAGGATACTCCATGATAGAACACTTCAAATCACCAAGATTAACCAGGTCATAAGCCAGGGCGGTGCTGTCATTTAGGGCAAAATCAATCGCATAGCCTTCGTTGTAATAGGCGGCTGATTCCTGATACATACCCAAATGACTATACAAAGTGCCCAAATGAGCCAATTGATTGGATATCTCCAATGAGTCATCGGCCGCCCGACATATAGATAGGGCCATCTTGTAGTAGGGTATGGCATCCAGATACTTGCCGAGATACTTGTAAGTAAATCCTGTGTGACTGTAGCTCTCTATCAGGTAAACCGTATCCAGCGGATACTCATCCAGCACCGACACTGTCAGCAGGTAATTCTCAAGGGATTCCTCCACCTGGTTGAGAAAATAAAGGGCATCGGCTTTGATCTGATAAATTCTGGACAGATTCTCTGGCTCTCCTTTCAAAATAGAATCCGCCTTTTCAACCACGAGTTGATACTTCTCCTGATTGTATAAACTGAGCAGATACGACTCGCTGGATTGCCCCATACATCCGCTATAGGAAAACCATAGGATGAAGAAGCCGTAGCGGGCGATCGCCGGAAATGAATTAGACATACTTTAGGCAGCTGGGTAGAATAATCTTAATCTAATATAAAACTAGACAAAAACAGGAAAACAGCCTCTACTCTGCCCCAAACAAAAACACCGCCTTACAGCGGTGTTTCGTCAAATATTCATTGGTGACAGCTCAGTATTTCTGCACGCTTGGGTCTATCTCATCTGACCAGGCAAGGATTCCTCCCGCCAGGTTATACAGGTTGTCAAACCCATGCTGCTGCTCCAGGTACTGGATGGCATTAGCACTTCGCTTACCACTGCGGCAGTGCACCACCACTTTTTTCTCTTTTGAGAACTTATCTGCGTTGTCTGGCACAGTAGACAATGGGATCAATTCCCCACCGATTTCGGCCACCTCAAATTCATTGGGCTCCCGCACATCGATGAGTTGAAAATCTTCACCACTATCCATCATTTGTTTCAGTTCTTTTACGCTTATCTCTTTCACTACTTTAGATTTAAGGTTTATTTACATATTTGCATTCCAAAAAAATCACCCCGCTTTTTTATAACGAGCCCTAAAGATAAATCCGATGAGCGACAAAAAGTTCGAAACCGCGGCAATAAGACATCAAATAGAGCGATCTTCTCAAAAAGAGCACTCTTCTCCTATCTACATGACTTCCAGCTTCAAGTTTGACGATGCGGAGGACGCCCGATCGCTATTTGCTGAAGAAAAGGAAGGAAATATTTATTCTCGCTATTCCAACCCGAACACGGACGAGTTTATCCAGAAGCTATGCCTGCTGGAAGGCGCCGAAACGGGTATGGCGATGGCCTCCGGAATGGCCGCTATGTTTACCAGTCTGGCGGCCTTCCTCAGCAGTGGCGACCATGTGGTAGCATCGCGTTCACTTTTTGGATCCACGCATCAGATTCTCACCAAACTCTTACCCAAATGGGGCATCTCCAGCACGTATGTGGATATTCTGGATGATGCTGGCTGGGAAAAGGCCATTCAGCCCAACACCAAAATGATCTTCCTCGAGACTCCAAGCAATCCTGCTTTGGATCTGGTAGACCTGGAGAAAATCTGTGCGCTTGGCAAGTCCAAAGGCATTCTGGTAAATGTGGACAATTGCTTTGCCACGCCCTACCTGCAAAACCCTATCAAATGGGGCGCAGACATTGTCACTCATTCGGCTACCAAGTTCATCGATGGACAGGGCCGGGTAATTGGTGGGGCCATTGTTACTACTGAGGAGCTCTTTCCTGAAATCAAATTTATGGCGCGACACACCGGTCCATCCATGTCACCCTTCAACGGTTGGCTGCTGTCCAAAAGTCTGGAAACCCTGGCCGTGCGCATGGACAAGCACTGTGACAATGCCCTGAAACTGGCTCAACACCTGGAAGGGCATTCGGCACTCAAGCAGGTTCGGTATCCGTTTTTACCATCATTCCCACAGTACGAGCTGGCCAAAAAGCAAATGCGACTTGGTGGTGGTATAGTGACTTTTGAGCTTAAAGGGGGAATTGATCAGGGCAGAAAGTTTCTCGATGCATTGGAAATGATCTCACTGTCTGCCAACCTGGGTGACACGCGTACCATTGCTACGCATCCTGCCTCTACCACCCATAGCAAACTTTCCGAAGAGGAGAGATTGGCCGTGGGCATTACCCCCGGTCTTGTGAGAGTATCCGTAGGCCTGGAGCATATGGACGACATCATTGCTGATGTAGAGCAGGCATTGGACCGATCCAAATAGGCAGTCACCGTCTCTACAGCAACATGCTGGTCATCTCCGGGAAAATCACCAGCAAGATCAAAAAAGCAATCTGAATCAGCACGAAAGGGATGATTCCCTGATAAAGGTGGCTGGTTTTCACCTCTGGTGGGGCCACGCCTTTCAGGTAAAAAAGCGCAAAACCAAACGGAGGGGTAAGAAAAGAAGTCTGCAGATTGACGGCCAGTAAGATCCCAATCCAGATCAGGTCTATGCCCATGGCCACAAAAAGAGGTGCTACCACAGGCACTATGATGAAAACAATTTCGATGAAGTCTATAAAAAAACCGGCCACAAACACCAGTACCATCACCAAAAAGAGAAAAGCATAAGGACTCATATCTGCCCGCTCTATCAATCCCAGAAATAATTTATCGCCCTCCAGGCCCCTGAATACAAGGGAAAATGCTGTAGCGCCCACCAGGATCATAAAGACCATAGAGGTAAGCAGTGTGGTTTCTCTCATCACCTCTTTCAGCACAGGCATAGTGAGCTTGCGCTGTGACAGTGTGAGTAATATGGCCCCAAAGGCTCCTACTCCGGCGGCTTCTGTAGGAGAAGCAATTCCTGCAAAAATGGACCCCAATACCGCCAGAATCAGGAGAAAAGGAAAAACAAAAGACTTCACTAACTCTCCGGAAAAGCCCCTTTCCCGAAAGGCAGACACTTCAGCTTTGGGCATGGCTGGCGCCCTACCGGGAAATACCTGCGCATAGATAACAATGTAAAGTACGTAACAGACTACCAGACCAACCCCGGGAATCACGGCGGCCAAAAACAAGTCACCCACCGGCACATTGAGGACGCTACCCAGCAGCACTAATACTACCGAAGGGGGAATAATCTGCCCCAGGGTACCGGAAGAAGCAATCACTCCGGTGCTCAACCTCGGGCCATATCCACGCTTCAGCATAGTGGGCAAGGAAATCAACCCCATGGTGACCACCGTGGCACCAACGATACCGGTGGAGGCAGCCAGCATAGCCCCCACAATGACCACAGAGATGGCTAAGCCACCTCTGAACCTGCCAAAAAGTAGCGCCATGGTTTCCAGAAGGCGCTCGGCGATCCCGGATTTCTCCAGCATGATCCCCATAAAAACAAACAAGGGTACCGCCAGCAAGACGAAGTTTTGCATGGTACCATATACCCTGAGTGCCAGGAGATAAAAGAAGTCTACGTCAAAGACCACAATGCCCACCAACACCGAGAGGCCTCCAAGGGTAAATGCTACCGGAAAGCCAAACAGGATCAGGACAAAAATGGTGGCAAACAAAATAATCGGGAGATACTCAATCATGACTCAAGATGGTCTTCAGCGATTTCAAAATAATGGAAACACCCTGCAAGCCCAGGAGTAAAAAGCCAACCGGGATCGTCGACTTTATGATAAATCTGGCTGGCAAGCCGCCAGGATCAGGACTGGTTTCACCCATCAGGTAGGCATTTTTAGTAAACTGATAGCCCTCGCCAATGCCTATCACACAGAGGGGGATCAACAAAAACAAACACCCGATCAAATTCACCACGGCCTTTTGACGATCCGAAAATCGTTGATAAAAGACATCTACCCGCACATGCTTGTCCTGATGGAGTGTCCACCCGGCAGAGAGTAAAAACAGGGCAGCAAACAAGTGCCATTCCAGCTCGAAAGAAGCCGAAGAGGTCATGTGAAAGGTGTACCGAAGCGCCACATCTATGATGATAATTACCACCAACAGGAGACTCAGCCAGCTCACGCTCTTGCCAACATACTCATTGACCCCATCAATCCATTCTGAAATTCTGATCACATTTTTAATTTTTTTGAAGTTTCATGCTACCGCCAGCACCAATATATCCGCCATTTATCAAAAAATACATTAGATACAGGAAATGGATACCAAAAAACCACCAAAATCAATATTTCCCCAATATCATTGCGGATATGAGAAATACCTCATGCATAAAATTTGGAATTATTTCCATTTTACTGCTCCTGACCAACCTTCCTTCAACAGCCCAATATTCAATCGACGGCCTTGATCTGAACCAAAATATCTATGCCTGGCATGACAAAGCTTTGGGAGTAGACAAAACCGGTATTTTGCTTGGTGAATATCAGGAAATTCAACGTCAGTCCAGAGAAACGAGCCAGTTTTTTGACGACAGTCAGTGGATCGCCAACCGATTGAAATACCGTGGTGAGATATATGAAGGCATCTATCTGAGCTATGACATTGAATCCGACCTGCTGCTGATTCGCCACCCTACTAACTATAACTATCATTCCCAGGCTATCAAGTTGATCCAGCAGGACGTGGAGTGGTTTGAGTACTCCGGTCATACGTTTCGTTACATTCATGAACCGGTCCTTCATTTTGGCGAAGGCTTTTTCGATGAGATGTACATGGGCGAGCATCTGCAGCTTTTTGCCAAACGCATTAAAATCACTGAGACCGATCGGGTCATCAGCTACGTGACTGCAGACAAATTCATCATCCAATACCTGGGGGAATATTACAGACTCAGGTCGAAACTGACAGTGATAAAATTGCTCAAGCCTTACAAAAAAGAAATAAGACAATTCATCAAAGCCAACCAGATCAAAGCAAAGCCGGAATACGAATCGGATATGATTCAACTTATTTCCTTTTGCAACCAACTACTTAATGCACCCACCAACCAATGAAGTTTAGCACCATCCTGACTGGCATAATGTTCACCATGGCTTCATGGCAGGCGCTCTCCCAAGCCACAGGGCCGGTTGTCACCGGTGATTATTCAGACCGGCCATTGCAGGAAGTTTTTGAGGATGTAGAGCAGCAAAGCGGTTTGCAGTTCTTCTATCATCAGCCATGGGTGGACTCCGTGAAAGTCACGGCCGTCTTTCGCCAGACACCCATCAGCACTGCGCTTGCCACCATGTTGGAGGGCTCCACACTCAGTTTTCACCAGATCGACGGGCGAATCATTATTACCAACAATGCGGTGGTCATTAATCAACCTACCATCCTTCAGTCTTTCAGTCAGTCGTCCGAAGTTTCTGGTGGCATCGCCAAAGGACTCGTTTTCGCCCGCGAATATCAGGATCAGACCGATGACCAGTCTGATCTGGAAAACTACGTGTTTGAGATCGGCAATCGAAATAGCATGAAAACAAATGGCTCCTCTACCATCGCAGGGTATGTAAAGAGCGCAGAAAATGGTGAGCCCGTGGTGGGTGCCCTTGTGTACCTCCCCGAACCCTTCACTGCTACCTCCTCGGATGAGAGTGGTTTTTACTCCCTCACTTTGCCCAACGGTAAACACAAGATCATGATACAATACGTGGGAATGAAAACCACCCAACGCAATGTGGTGCTGTTCTCCAGCGGAAAACTCAACATAGACATGGATGTAGACGTGATTGCTCTGCAAGAGGTGACCATTGAGTCTGACAGGGACATCAATGTAAAAAGTGTGCAGATGGGCGTCAATAAAATCAATATTGAAGAAGTAAAGACCGTGCCCATCGTACTTGGGGAAAATGATATTTTGAAAATTGCCACCACCAAAGCCGGCGTGCAAACAGTGGGCGAGGGGGCCTCGGGATTTAATGTGCGCGGAGGCAAGGCTGATCAAAACCTCATCCTCATCAACGATGCGCCTGTTTACAATGCCTCACACTTCTTTGGTTTTTTCTCAGTTTTCAATTCGGATGCCATAGAAAACATGGAGCTCTACAAAAGTGGAATTCCCTCCAAATTCGGCGGTCGCCTGTCTTCAGTGTTCGACATACAGGCCAAGTCGGCCAGCAAAACAGAATTCAAAGGTCAGGGTGGCATCAGCCCCATCACCTCCAAGATGACGCTGGAGATCCCGCTGATCAAAGACAAAACAAGCCTGCTACTGGGAGGCCGCACCACCTACTCCAATTGGGTATTATCCAAAGTAAAAAGTGCCGGATTCAATGAGAACCGCGTGTCCTTTTATGACCTCATTACCCAGGTGGATCATCAAATAGACGATAAAAATGACCTGAGAATCTCGGCTTATGTGAGTCATGACAAGTTCAGGCTTTCTTCGGATACCCTGTTTTCTTTTTCCAACTTCTCCTTTGATAACATCAATGGGTCTGCCCGCTGGACCCATAAGTTTACCAATAACCTGGAGGGTGCATTTTCGGCTATTTATTCAGATTATCACTACGACCTGCAGTATGACGAGTCGGCTCCCAATGCCTTCACCCAGAACTTTGGCATCAATGAAGCCACGGCCAAAGCAGATTTTGATTATTACATGGAGGAAAACCGCAAAATCACCTTTGGGGCATCTGTGAAAAGGTATGATGTAAACCCCGGACAAAAAATTCCCCTTGGTCAGGAGTCACTCATTCAGGGTCAGGAGGTAGCTCGTGAAAGGGGAATAGAAAGTGCGATTCATCTGGCCAGCGAAATAGAAATTAATGACTTCTCCATTTACGGGGGTATCCGGTATGTGATGTTTAATGCCGTGGGGCCCCAAAAGGTATATACTTATGAGTCCGGCCTGCCCAAAAACAGCGATACCGAAATAGACTCTGCGCAATATGGCCCCGGCGAAATCATCAAGACCTATCATGGGCCAGAGTGGCGTTTCTCCGGAAGATACACCCTCAACAATGTGAGCTCTCTCAAACTGAGTCTGAGCCGCACCCGGCAATACATTCATAGCTTGTCCAACTCAGCCTCACTATCGCCCACAGACACCTGGAGGCTTTCCAGTGAGCACATAGCACCACAGACCGCCGATCAGGTGGCACTGGGTTACTATCGAAACATGTTTAGAAACCGAGTGGAAATTTCCATAGAAGGTTACTACAGGCTGCTACAAAATCTGGTAGACTTCAAGACGGGCTCTACTTATTTACTCAATCAAAAAATAGAACGGGAAGTGCTGCAGGGACCTGGAAAATCGTATGGCATTGAGTTTTCCCTTACCAAATCGGGCCGACTCAATGGCTGGCTCAACTATGCCTATGCCCGAACTTTCATCAAACTCGATGGGAACTTTCAGGAAGAGATCGTCAATGATGGAAAATTCTTTCCAACCGGATATGACAAGCCGCACACCATCAATCTGGTGGCTAATTACAAGCTCACGCGAAGGTTTAGTTTCTCACTAAACACCACCTACAACACCGGTAGGCCGGTCACATTTCCCGTGGCAGCCTTTGACTTCAAAGGGTCACAAAACATTCACTTCTCAGACAGAAATGCTTTCAGAATTCCTGACTATTTCAGAATAGACCTGGGGATCAACCTGGAAGGAAACCACAAAATTCAAAAACTATCACACTCCTTCTGGTCATTATCCATCTACAACCTTACCGGACGAGACAATCCCTTTTCGGTATTCTTTGATGTGAAAAACGGACAAATACAGGGCTCACAGCTCATTGTCTTTGGAAACCCCATCCCAACACTCTCATATAATTTTAAGTTTTGAGCCGAATGAAAAAACAATACCTCATATTGCTGTTGACCCTTGGCTCTGTGGTGGCGTGCGTAAAACCCTATGACTTTGATCCACTCTCCTATGAGAAGGTGCTGGTGATAGACGGTGCAGTGACCAACGAACCAGGTCCCTATGAAGTCAGCATTACCTATACTTTTCCATTGGAGGAGACCTCTGCAGAGACAGTGGCTGACGCCCAGGTGTGGGTAATGGATGGCGCCGGACTCAGAACAGACTTCAGCCCGTCAGAGTCGGGAGTGTACACTTCACCTCCTGCATTTCGTGGGGTGGTGGGCAATCGCTATAGTCTCTTTGTGGAGATGCCCGATGGCTCCCTCTATACCTCCGATGAGCAGTTGCTCAAGGCTTCGCCTGAGATAGACAGTATTTATGGAAAATATGCCCAACTGCCCAATGACGCTGACGAGCAGAATGTGGGAGGCATTCAGTTTTTCATAGACTCCCATGATGATACCGGAGAAACCAGGCATTATCGATATGAATGGGAAGAAGCTTATAAAATACAGGTACCATACCCGGCTCATTATGAGGTGGTGGTTTCGGATACCGATACGGTCATCGTGCCTCTGGATACCCCAAAGGGGATTTGCTACCAGGAGTATTATTCCAACTCGCTTATTTATGGTACCTCGGTTGGCTCCAGTGAAAATCGCATGGCTGAGTTTCCGGTGCGCTTCGTCAGCGAAAAACTCCCCCATCTACGCACCCGCTATGCGCTCCTGGTCAAGCAATACGCCATTTCGGAATCAGCCTATCTATTCTATAAGCGGCTGAGGGAAAACAATGAATCCGGCGGTTCGCTTTTTGACAAACAAACCGGATCCATCTTCGGAAATATTCATGCTGTAGACAATGCCGAGGAGTCCGTTCTGGGATATTTTGAGGTATCGGGAGTTTCCAGCAAACGGAGGTTTTTCTACAACCGTGACCTGGATGAGCGGTTGAGGGCGGGCCATTTCCCCTATAGCTGCCTCTACACCGAGCGCATTTCCACAGTACCAGACAGTGCCTATTATTACCTTCAGTTATACGACGGTAACATTTACGCCCTTTACACATTTCCCCCTTCAGTAGATATTTACTCCAGGGGCTGTACAGATTGTTCATTCTACGCCGAGGTGATCCCTCCCGACTATTGGGTAAACTAGTAATGATAAAAAAGATCCTTTCCATAGCAGCCATCATACTCATCATCTTCACGGTCACAGGTCAACACCTCGACGTTCGGGAGGAGGTTTACTTACAAACCAACAGTGCCTTTATACTTACCGGAGAAACACTGTACTTCTCGGCCTTTGTCCGCAGTGCCGATACCGGCCAGCCTTCCCCGCTTAGCAGTATCCTATATGTAGAGCTGATAGGATCCGACGGAAAACCTGTATTTCAAAAGAAAATTCATTTGACCAAAGGACGGGGAAACGGTACTTTCTTCCTTTCCTCGTTAGTGTCTTCAGGGCGATATCAGCTGCTGGCCTATACCCGGTGGATGAAAAATTTTCAGGATTATTTTCAGACACCCATTACGGTGATCAATCCCTTCGAGGAATATCCTCAACCAGCGCAAAATGAGGAATTGTCCGTTTCCTTTTACCCTGAAGGTGGCGTGATAGTCGCCGGACACGAAAATGACCTGGTGATGAAAATTGATCAAGGCAACCCAGCAGGCATCGGTGGACGGGTTGTCAGCGCATCCGGCGAAAAGATCGCCGATATCCCTGCCTCCCAAATGGGGTTGAGCCGCTTTACCATCCCAGTGAAAGAGGGCGAGTCCCATCAGGCCATATTAGAGGATCAGGCGGGTAATTTTCATTTTTTTGACCTGCCAAAAGTGACTTCCGATGGAGCGACCATCCAGATAAGGGACGCTGGCCATAGCTATGGCATCACGCCTATAGGGCCCTCCAGCCCAGGCATCTTAACCCTCTCCATATATGATGGCCAAAACGCCGTTTTCCAACAACCTGCAGAAATGAATGCACGCATTTCACTGCCCAAAACCAAACTCATGGCAGGTACCTATCTGGTCACGTTGACCAGTGGTACAGGTGATCAATTGGCCTCACGGCTCCTATGGCATCCGGGTAGCTTGCGTGAGCAAAGGAGTGAGGGTATGGCCGCTTACCATACCCGATCCCCAGTGACCATTCCGCTCGAGTTTGACCATGGGGCGGATGTATCCGTCTCAGTAAGAAGAATGGAAATAGGCCATCAGCCCACCTCTGCCATCCATCAGGCCCTGTTTGGCAGAATCAACAAGTCCTGGAATCTTTCTGTTCAGGAAACTTCCGACTGGAAAACGATGGACAATAGCCTCATGGCGAGCGAATGGAAAGGGCCGAAAACCGAAATGCCGAAAACCGTAAAATGGTTACCTGAACTCCGTGGTGAGTTGATAGAGGGAGCACTGAATTATGAAGCGCCATCGGAAGACAAACCACCTTTCGTGGCACTGAGCATCAGTGGAGATGATTATCAGCTGCAAACCGCCCAGGTAGATGAGCACGGTCACTTTCAGCTTTTGATCAATCCTGCAGAGGGGCCCCGCGAGGCATACATCAGTGTACTGGGCTCTACCAATGAGGTTTCCTTTCAGCTGGAAGGCCAGTTTCTCCAGATTTATCCTCCTTTCGATTATTCTTTACCCTATTTAGATTCCTCACAGGTCTCCGCTTTGGTTGAGCGCAGTGTGAGAAACCAGATTGAAAATGCCTACTATGAACTGAAAAAAGACAGCATTGTCCCACAGACTTACTGGAATCCTCAGTTTGACTATGACATAAGCTATGTACTGGATGATTACAACAGGTTTCCGGAGCTCCACGAGCACTTTATAGAGTTCATCCCTGAGGTGATGGCCAGAAAAAACAAAACACGATCAAAGATCAAAGTGCTTACTAAATATGTAACACCGGGTTCATTAGATCCACTTCTGCTCATAGATGGAGTGCCCACCACGGCGGAAGAAATACTGGACTTCAGCCCTTACAAAATTGAAAGCATTGGGATTATCAACAATAGAGTATTTGTGGGGCCACTCGTGGCAGATGGCATCGTTTCTTTTCACACTTTCGAAAGAAACCTCCATGGCTACAAGCCCGGGCCCAATAGTTTGAATATTCAATACAAAGGGCTCGATCCGGTTCAGGAATTCAGCTTCCCGTCTTACGAAGATGCCGACCAGCGACTGGCCAGAATCCCGGACTACAGGCAGCAGTTATTCTGGAACCCCTCACTTACTGTTGGTGAAAATGGAACAAAAGAACTTGAATTTTATACCGGTGACACTGCCGGCACTTTTGAGGTCTCTATTGATGGCTATGACAAAAATGGATCACCAATCAGTATCAGGCGATATTTCAAGGTGCAATCCACTAATCCGCCAGCTTCAAATTGAGGGAGAGATTTTCCGCATAGTCACAGTCACAATCGTCCGAACCAATGGTCATTTTCTTGCCATCCACTGCCACGATCTGACGGATACCTTTCGAGTAAGTCACTGTGGCTGAGTAATATTTACCTGCCTGCAGATCATAGTAAACGGGCGACTCTGTCACCCACTCAGAGAAAAGGGTGTCTTGTTTTTCGATTTTTCCTTCGAAGATGGTCAGTAACACTTCCGGGTTTTCCTCATTGATGGTGAATCTTACTTTCAACTCCCCGAAAAAAGGTCCTGGATCGCAGGCGCAATCATCGCAATGAATGCACATTGCCACCAAAACAAATACCGGGATCAATAGCAGCTTTCTCATTAGTTTCTGGTTATGAATCCTCCAAATGAAAGAAAAACCCTATGCCTATCCACCTTGCTGGTTTTGGTATCAAAATAGGAATACCCCAACTTCAGAAATGCAGAGTCTCCCACTTTTCTGAAAAGCCCAAATCTGGGAATAGCCACCCAACCATTTGGTGGCTTCCTTTCGGTACCACCGTACACTCCCCAGGTATACACCCCATTGAGCTGGGCAAAAGCGCCCAGGTCCGCTACTTCGAAATGCTGAACGTACTCAGCGCCCAGCCCAAGGAAATAACGCTCTTCAGGATATTGATAAAACACATTATTTCCGCGGTATTCCAGAGTCTTTTTTCTGAATGGGCGAGCGTCAAAAGTGGTGAAGAGGTTTAGGTTTCTGGACTTGTTCATAATACCTACCTCCAGCCCCAATGCCGCATCTTCCATGTTCAGGTCACTCCTCAATCCCAGATAAAAAGCTGGTTTCAGACCAAATACCTCGTCATAGCGGTCTTCCACCACCACCTCCTGGGCAGCAGCAGTCAGGAACCAAAAGCCAATGAATGTGTTAATGATCAGGCGCACAGCGTGTGAGGTCAAATGTTAGTGAATTTAACAACAAACACAATCTATGCCAAAGCTAATTTCTTATCGTAACTTTGCATGATGGAGAAGAAGGATATCAGAAAGATGAGCCTGCAACAGATCAAAGACTACTTTGCTTCTGTGGATGAAAAAGCATTCAGGGCTGTACAGGTCTGGGAGTGGCTCTGGCAGAAGTCTGCGCGATCTTTTGAGGAAATGACGAATCTCTCCAAAGGGCTTCGCGAAAAGCTGGAAAGTGAATTTGTTCTTCGGCCTATCAGCATTGCCACTTCGCAAAAGTCAAACGATGGCACCATCAAATCGGCATTCAAACTCTATGACAATGAGTTGATAGAAGGGGTGCTGATCCCCGCAGATGACCGCATGACCGCCTGCGTATCCTCACAGGTGGGTTGCTCGCTGAGCTGCAAATTTTGTGCGACTGGCTATATGGATCGCAAAAGAAACCTGGACCCGGGAGAGATCTATGATCAGGTAGTGGCCATCGACGCGCAGGCTAAGAAAGATTTTAATCTCCCCCTTTCCAATATCGTTTTTATGGGAATGGGCGAACCCCTCCTCAACTATGCCAATGTGCTCGAAGGGATCAACCGAATCACTGCTGAGGATGGGCTGAACATGTCACCCAAACGCATCACGGTCTCTACGGCGGGAATTGCCAAGATGATCAAAAAGTTGGCCGACGATGAGGTACGATTCAACCTGGCCCTGTCATTGCACGCAGCAGATGACAAGAAAAGGAACCAGATCATGCCGATCAACGAAAGTAATACCCTGGAAGCATTGCGGGAGGCGCTGATGTATTTCTACCAAAAAACTCAAAACAAAATTACGTTTGAGTACATCCTGTTTTACAACTTCAATGATACCCTGGAGGATGCAGAAAACCTACTGAAATTTGCCCGTCAGATTCCTTCTAAAATCAACATCATCGAATACAACCCCATTTCGGAAGCCAACTTTAAGAATACTGAGGAGGACCGGTTGGAGAAGTTTGCCAACTACCTGAAGAAAAACAAAGTGACTGTAAACATCCGAAGGAGTCGTGGTAAAGATATAGACGCGGCATGCGGTCAGCTAGCCAATAAAAATAAAGCAGCATAATTACCATCCTCCTGAAAAGAGCAGTATGACCATGATCAAAACTGCCAGAATCAAGGCGAGCCAGGCCGAGCTGATGATCACCCCGGCAATGGCTAGCCCCTTGAAATCCTTATTAAATGCCTTCTTGTACCGCTTGAGCGAAATTATCCCTGTAACTAACCCCACGATAATCAGAGGAAATATGAACATCGGCAAAGCAATGGCCAGAATGGAAGCAATGGAGCTGGAAAAGGAGATAATGGCCAATGATTTGGCTTCATTGTAAACATCATCGAAGCGCGTGACGGAGGTATCCTGCGCTTGGCTCATCTGATCCAGCAAATCCGGTGGTATCACCTCGGCCACCCGTGCCTTTAGCTGCTCAATCCGTCGGGATTCAATCCCCGACAGCCTTCTCTCACCGCGTTTGCGCTCAGCCATCATTTCGAGGCCTCCCATCTCAGGCATCACGAACCCCACATTCTCATCTGAAAGGATGACCGGATCCGTTGCCATCTTGGCCAAAAAAGGGTACTCCTCCAGCAAGTCATCCGTGGATTCTAAAGCTTGCTGGTTGTCAGGAGCCACAAAATGCTTTTTGATTCTACTGTGACGAAAGTCTTTTTTCTTTTTTTGAGTCAGGTCAATACAGGCATACTGGGGGGAGACGCACTGACTCAGTGTAAACAGCAAAAGCAGCAATGAAAAAAATCGAGACATATGGCGTATGATTACTTCTAATAAATGTAATCATATCTTATGATATAAGATATACTTTTCCTGCCCATAAGAAATGTGAATTTTTCAAATCTCCGTCCGCTGCTGACGGGACAGAAACTTCCCAAATCTATTCATTACCCAGAGGTGCAGCAGCGCCTGTGAATTCACATAAAGATACCAGGGCAGACGCGGCACAAACTCATGAATGGCCGCAACAATGTATCGCCCCTCCAATACCGACCTGAACTCCAGCCAACCATAGCCTTCCTTGCCAGCCAATAGGCCGCCCACGATGTAAAAGACCTGACGTTCTTCATCACTCCGCTCCGTGGCATATCGCAACTTGAGGAGTACCATCCCGAAAAGTTGAAAGCTCACCAAATCCGCGTCTTCATTGACCTTGATCAGGTACCGAAAAGCATCCGGCAGCCATGTCAAATAAGCCTTCGCTACCCACTCTGCGCTTTTCCCACCCGGGTTGGACAGGCGCTGCACACTCCGCACCGTATTTTTAGCCCGAATTCCCGGTACGCTTTTAGGTAATTGAGGCACCTTATCCGCATTTTTCAAGGTAAATTCCACAGCCTCCTCAAACGTTTTATATTTCAAACCAAGGGCATTGATTAGCGGATGCTCCTCCACTGTCATTTTGTGTCGCAAACTCTCTATCAGTGGGGAAACAAACGTGGTACTGCTATCAGAGAACACCGCCACCCAGAGTTTGGAAAGCCCGAGTGAAAACACTGGCACGGATCTGATAAACCGGCGTTTTCCAAGCATTTTGGCCGTAGTCCGCAGCATCCCCATGTAGGTATTCTGCTCTGTAGTCCCGATCTCAATGGCCTCATCATAGGCCTTCGCATTTCCAAAACAGTAATCAATGACCTCCAACACATCTGCCAGAGCCACTGGCTGGGTCTCCGATTTTGTCCATTCAGGACAAAGCATCACAGGAAGCCTGGTCACCAGTTTTTCAATGATCTCAAATGAGGAGCCCCCTGGCCCCACTATAATGCCCGCCCTCAGCGCTGTGAGGGCAGCGCTCCGGCTACCAAGGGTAAGCTCTACTTCATATCTGCTTCTCAGGTGGGTAGACAGCTGACTCTCATCTTTGGGCAGAATACCTCCCATGAAAATAATTTGTTTCAGGCCCACAGTCTCCGCCGCCCGCGAAAAATTATCCGCCAACAGCAGATCAGTGTCCTCAAAGTGGCTTTGATTAAGTCTGGTAGACGGCTGCATTGAATGCACCAGATAGAGTGCATAATCAGCTCCTCTGATGGCCTCCGTAGTACTCCGAACAGAATAGAGATCTACTTTTTTCCACACCACCCCCTCCCCGGCTGGAGGCTCCATGTCATTTCTGCTCAGGGCTACGATGTTGTACTTATGTGCGTAGGATGCTATGAACCAGCGACCTATAAATCCTGTGGCTCCGGCAATGGCGATTGTAGGCTTCATCCCTGTCAAACCCTCAATCCGTAGAAGAGTTTAATTTTCACCCTTAAAACCGGCAATCAATTATTTCAAAGGAAAATATCCGCCAATGGAATAAATGAGCTGTGTCGGCGGTAAATCTGTACTTATTTGCTTGGCTCCTGGACCTTCTTCCAGCTGAAAACCTAACCCAATCTGGGCAGTAAACCACTTTTTGCCTCTAAATACATAGCTCGGCCCCAACAAACTCTGGGTGTAATATTCCTTAAACCCCTGATGCCAGTAAGTAAGTGACAAAAAAGATGACCGGATGCCTCCTTTTGGGTGATAGTTGATGGCGGCACCATACCCTATCAGACCGGCCCCTACCTGAAGGCCCAGCTTGTTCTCTATCAGAAACTCCAGATCGCCACCTATGAGCGACCCGCCACCTTGCAGGAGGCCCAGAGTGACCGTGCCGATATAATCTTTATCAGCTTCTCCATTGAGCATTTTCATCAGCTCCTCCTGAGTGATCTGACCGTAAGAAGCTACCCAAATCAGTAGCATAGAGGCGAAAAAGGCGAGAATTTTCACTGAATTACTTTTTACTAGCGTTAAAGAGTTTTTGTTTTTCCTCCTTGCTCAGGCTGTCATAGCCCGATTGGGAGATTTTGTCCAGAATGGCATCTATTTCTTCCTGCTCACTTTTACTTCCGGCGGCCGATTTTCTTGGTTTGGATTTAGCGGGCTCACCGCGATGGGTCACTTTGATTTTGGGCGATGCTACAAAAAAACTTTTCACCCACTCCATGAAACCGATGATCCAGGCACCAATATCTGTACCTGATCGCAGCTGGGAGATGTACAGCCACCCTATAAGTGCTCCACCCAGGTGAGCAATATTGCCCCCGGCATTGCCCCCGGTACTACCAAGGAAGGACACCACCACATAAAATGCGGCGATGTACTTGATCTTCACCGGGCCCAGAAAGAGCATGAAAAAAGTGTAATTAGGCATGAATACGGCTGCTGCTACTACTGTGGCGTATACCGCCGCTGAGGCCCCTACCATACCGCTTATAGATGCCACCTGCTCCTGATAGAAGGGAATGAGGTTGTATACCAGCAAATAAGCCACTCCGCCAGCCAACGCACCCAAAACGTAGATGGCAATGACTTTTTTGTTTCCCAAAAACTCGAGGATCAACTTACTGAACCAATAGAAAACCAGCATATTGAACAGGATATGCAAAATGCCTGTGAGACTATGGGCAAAAGCGTAGGTGATCAGCGTCCATGGTCGCGTGAGAAACTCCCCGAAAGAAGGGGGAATGGAAAATTGATTGTAAATGACACTGAACAAAGCATCCGCATTGGATAGTCTGCTGATCACCATCAATACCCCCAGAAATAAAAACACAATGACGTTGATAATGATCAACTGCGCCGGAGCGTTGTTGGGCTTGTTCCAGGCGTTCTTAAAATCGTCTAATATGCTGTTGTTCATCATTTAGTAAAACCTCCCATTGTCCTTTTGCCAAATCTTAAGTAGTATATATGCAATCAACATGCCTCCCAGGTGTGCCAGGTGTGCGACATTGTCACCGGACGTCCGACTAAATTCGGAATAAAGTTCATAGAGTCCATAAAAAAGGACCAGATATTTAGCCTTGATCGGGATCGGTGGAAAAAGCAGGAAAAGCTGCGTATTGGGAAACAACATGCCAAACGCCATCAAAATTCCAAATACCGCACCGGATGCACCCACCATAGGCACATTGGTGATGGATGAGAAAATATCTTTAACAATCTCGATGGCCTGCTGCTGATAGGCCACATTGTCTGCATTTTTATAATAATCATCCGAGAACTCCGCCAGCCTCGGCAGGTTGTAATGATAAGATTTGTGCTCTACTATGAACATGCTGAAAGCCTCTGGATTTGGGTTGTCCAGATACGCTTCGGTATCATTTTTCAAGCTGATGTTTTCCACATAATCAGCCGCCCCGTATAGCACACCGGCACCTATCCCACAGATCAGATAGAAAGTCAGAAAGCGCTTCGATCCCCATACCTGCTCCAGCATAGGTCCGAAGATGAATACCGCAAACATATTGCCCAAAATGTGGCCAAAGCCACCGTGTATCCACATGTAGGTGACAAACTGATACGGCACAAAATCATCAGCAAAAACCACCCGAAGGCCAAATATTTGTGATAAGGGGAGGGAAAGAATGGCTTGAATTAAAAAAATCCCGACATTGATGATCAGGATGTTTTTCACCATCGGTGTGATTCTCATCATGAGCTAAACCAGCTTTTAATTTTGTCTAAACTAATCAATTTATAAGTCGGATTACCATCAGGTGTATAGTTGGGCTGCTTACAGGCAAAAAGTTGATCAATCAGCTGTTCGGCCTCCTGATCTCCCAGATTTTTACACTTGATCGCCGCGGTTCTTTTGGCCAGCGACCGGCACAAGTTTTCCTTTTGGTTAATCCCCAGTTCTTTTTTATTGAATTTAAATTGTTCGAGCAGCTCCTCAAAAATCTCCTTCTCATTACAATTGGAAAGTTCTGCTGGTACGCCCTGAATAACGATCATATGCTGACCCATCTCCTCAAACTCAAATCCGAGCTTCTGAATTTCCGGCTTTATCTCCATAACGAGGGAATAATCAGATGGGTTTAAAGAAATCTGCTGCGGGAACAAGCTACTCTGCGAACCACTGGCATCACGGGTGAGCTTGGTCTGGTAGCGCTCAAAAAGGATGCGCTCAAAAGCCGCTCGCTCATCTATGATGGTCATACCCGACTTCACCTGCCTGATCAGGTACTTCCCGTGCAGGCGATAGGTCTTGCTGGGGATGAGCTCTCCCTGATCGGGGTGCTCGTGCATGCTGCTGGAAAACGTGACCGTTTCCTCAGGCATTTCCTTCTCCATTTGCTCAGAGGATATGATATCCTCTCGCTTCGCAAAATCATAAAGCGACTCCCAGTTTTTGGCTTTGTCCCTTTCTGAATCAATGTTTTTAAACTGTGCGTACTGATTGTCTTTGATACTCGACCCCCCTCCTGATCGCATGGCTGAGGAAGTAAACTGCTCGAAGTTTACATCGGTAGAAAAATCCAGCGAAGGAGTCACGTTGAACGAGCCCAGGGACTGACGCACTGCGGAGTTGATCACGCCATAGAGCATTCGATCATCATCAAACTTCACTTCGGTTTTGGTGGGGTGCACATTGATATCTACATGGAGTGGGTCCATCTCCACGAAAAGCACATAAAAAGGAAAATAATCCTCCTTCAGTAAGCCCTGAAACGCCGTGGACACAGCATGATTGAGGTAATTATTCCTGATATACCTTCCATTCACAAAGAAAAACTGCTCACCACGTGTTTTCTTGGCAAACTCCGGTTTGCCCACGTAGCCAGTGACCTTAACGTGCGGGGTTTCCTCGTCGCAGGGGATTAGTTGCTGCTGATAGTTTTTTCCGAACAGCTGGACGATGCGTTTGCTCAGTTTACCCGCTTCCAACTGATACATCTCCAGATCGTTGTTGGTCATGGACATGGCCACTTCCGGATTGGCAAGGGCCACCCGGTGAAATTCATCAGTAATGTGCCTGAGTTCTACGGGATTGGATTTCAAAAAATTCCTACGGGCCGGCACATTGTAAAATAGGTTTTTGACACTGATAGAAGTGCCATCTTTAGTCGCAAGGGGCTCCTGCTTTTTGATTTCGGAAGACTCCACCTGCAAAATGGTACCGAGCTCGTCTTCCCTTCTTTTGGTGCGCATCTCCACCTGAGCTACTGCAGCTATGGAAGCCAGCGCCTCTCCACGGAAACCCATGGTCCGAATCTTAAAAAGATCCTCGGCCGTCCTGATTTTGGAGGTGGCGTGCCGCTCAAAGCTCATCCGTGCATCGGTGACGCTCATGCCTTTGCCATCGTCTATCACCTGGATCAGCGTACGACCGGCATCCTTCACCACCAGCTTGATCTGCGTGCCGCCGGCATCTATGCTGTTTTCCAGAAGCTCTTTCACCACAGACGCAGGGCGCTGTACTACCTCTCCGGCAGCGATCTGGTTGGCAATACTATCGGGTAGTAAGTAAACAATATCCTCCATCTACTGGGCGCCTCGTGATGGTTTTTTGAATCTGAAGTATAGGTAAACGGGTACCGCAAGCCAAAGCACATAGAGGGCATCATTGCCAAAGTATAACCAGCCCATGACCAGGCAGCCGAGTATCGCCGCTATCAACATCTGCAAAAGCGATGTATTGGGCACTGCGTCTGTTTTCCGCTGAAAGCTAATCTTACCAGGGCTATAACTTTCTGAATGACCACCTTCCATTTCCCTCCGGATATATTCGGTACGTTCTTTGATCTGCTCTTTTACAGGGTCGTAATAGCGAGGTTCTATTTCGAAACGACGGGTCTTGGGCACTTTTATAAAAGAAGGGAATCTCATGTTGATTATCTTATGTTCTACCAAATAAACAAGCGATTGATCTCCTTGTTTTGGTATCCCGCCAAGGATATTCATTGCTTATTCGACTGGCTAGCTGATATTTTCGATCAGTAACACAGGTCTTTGTACAAAGTTAATTTAATTTGACACAATGCATTTTATTAAAAGCATATTGGTCACTCTTAGTTTCATGCTCTTTTGCGGAGCGCTCTATGCCTCAGGTTTTGTAGCCGAGAAAGCTGACAGCCTGTATCGGCACATGAGTACCACACAACGCCTCAATCAGCTCGTGCTGGTGAGCACCTCACAAGCTACCCTCCCCACGGTCTCGGGTGACTTTGGTGGCATCTACTTTTCTGAACCCCTTAAAACCTCACTTGGAAAAAGAAACCAACTCATTGTGGTGCAGCTCGACGAGCGACTGAATCCCTTCACGGAAGAATTGGTCAACCTTCCCGGGCTCTACACCCTGGCAGCACTCTCCCACGCCGACCTGCTGAACACCTACCTTTACCACCTGAAAGCCGCCAGCAAAAGCCGGGGTATCGACATGCTCATCCTCCCGGAGGTAAATCATCCTGGCACCACCGTGGACCTGGTTTTGCAGAAAATGAAAGCACATGATCCCGACTTCTTCCGGGATAAAAAAAGCCTCTCATTCACCTCTGCCAGAAAAAAGAAGGAGCTGATCCGGGTATTTGAAGAGAATGACTTCTGGGTGATCCCTGAAGCGGATACCCAAACCGCGAGCAGCCGACTGGAAAAGTACTCCGATAAAATAGCCTCCACCGTGTCTCTGGAAGACAAAATACGGCACAACATCCTCGCCAGACTCTTGAGCCCTGCTACGTCTCCCACAGACCAAATACCAAACCAACTGGCTGTGGCGATCAGCAAGGCCTCCATCATTCCACTGCAACGGGTGCCTGGAATATTCCCTATCCTGAGTGACACCATTTCCTTTGTGACCAACCAGCCCTATGGCCCTATGGCCAACATGCTCAGAAAATATGCTTATGTGAAGACCGCTTATGGGGAAATTCTAACCAGTCATTCACCCATTGTTTTGGATAACAACTCTTTCATACCACCAGGTATTTTGAGTGGAGACCGTGATATCATCTTTGTGGGAGAAATTGAGAACCTGCGGGATCATGCAGAGATGCTGGACGCGGCACTCGTTTACAGCCACCCTAGTGAAATTTACAGCTACGTCATCCCTCAGCAGCTCTTCGGTGCCTCGGACATTAGCGGCAGACTCCCTTATGCGGTTGAAAAGCTTTCGACCTTCAATAATGACGAGGTGGCAGGTAAAAAAATATTGGGCTATGCTCCGGCTGAAATGACCGGACTTGACAAGTCTGCGCTATTCAAAATAGAGCAGATAATGGCCGATGCCATCAGTAGTGGGAGCACCCCGGGTGGTCAGTTGGCCATTGCAGTAGATGGCGCTATTGTCCTGGATCAAGCCTATGGCTTCCTGACTTACGACAGCCTGATTCCCGCTGAAAAAACCACCCTGTATGACCTGGCTTCTGTCACTAAAGTAACGGGTACATTGCTAGGCATCATGAAACTTTATGAAGATGGGCGGCTGGATTTGGATGCCAGAATCGATGAATACCTCCCGGCGTATCAAAACTCCAATAAGGGACACATTACCGCACGGGCCCTGCTTGCTCACAATGCCGGCCTAAAACCTTACGTCCCTTTTTGGCAAAAAGTACGGTCGGCAGATATGCTGGAAACCTTTTTTTATGAGGATGAGGCGGCTTTGCTGGCCGATCGTCGCAGCTACCATACCCGCCCCAATACCATCGTTCAGGACACTTTGAAAAACTGGATCATCCAGTCTCCACTGATTCAGTATGACAGCATACCCTTCTATAGTTATAGCGATATCGGTTTCATGATCCTGCACCAGGTGGTGGAGCAGATTTCCGGGCAGCCACTTGATCAATATTTGTCTGAAACCTTCTATCAGCCCATGGGCCTTAGGAGACTTACTTTTAATCCATTGGATCATGGATTTCAGCGGTTCGAAATAGCCCCGACAGAGCACGATTATTATTTCAGAGAGGAGCTCGTTTGGGGCGAAGTACATGATCGAAATGCCGCGGTTTTTGGTGGTGTAGCAGGCCATGCTGGTCTTTTTGCTACGTCTCACGACCTGGTGGTGATTTTGCAAACACTCCTGCAGGGCGGCACTTATGGTGACCACCAATTTTTGCAAGCCTCCACCATACAATATTTCAATCAGTGTTTTTTCCCCAACAACCGCCGTGCACTAGGCTGGGACAAAAAGGATGACAAAGTGGGCAATGTATCAGCCTTCACTACCAGCGAGAGCTTTGGCCATACAGGATTCACCGGCACTATGGTCTGGGCAGACCCCCAATACAACCTTATTTTTGTGTTTCTATCTAACAGAATACACCCCAACTCTAATAATTACAAACTTATCCAGAAGAACATTCGTACAAAGATCCAGGATGTCGTGTATGAGGCATTAATGGCTAAATGGATAAAATAAGAACAAAAGGTTAAACCCCACGTTTACCTTTGCATAGTTATGAAAATAGGAATTGTCTGTTATCCCACCTACGGTGGGAGTGGTGTAGTGGCTACGGAATTGGGAAAGGCCCTGGCCAAAGAAGGTCACGAAATTCATTTTATCACCTATTCGCAGCCCACCCGGCTCGATTTCTTTAGTGAAAACCTCTATTATCATGAGGTCTCAGTGAAATCCTATCCTCTGTTTGACTACCCGCCGTATGAGTTGGCCCTGGCCAGTAAAATGGTGGATGTGGTGGAGCACGAAAAAATTGACATTCTCCATGTTCATTACGCCATCCCTCATGCGTCTGCGGCCTATATGGCCAAGCAGATTCTGAAAACCAAGGGTATCGTGATCCCGGTGATCACTACCCTACACGGCACAGACATTACATTGGTGGGCAAAGATGCCACCTACGAACCCGTGGTTACTTTTTCCATCAACCAGTCGGATGGCGTCACGGCTGTTTCTGAAGACCTGCGAAAAGATACTCTGGAGCACTTTGACATCACACGTGAGATAGCGGTCATCCCCAACTTCATAGACCTGGAGCGCTTCAAAAAGCAAAAAAAGGATCATTTCAAAAAGGCCATTTGCCCACTGGATGAAAAACTCATTGTTCATACCTCCAATTTCCGAAAGGTAAAAAGGGTACAGGACGTCATTGATGTTTTCAACAGGGTGCGCAAAGTCATCCCTTCCAAGCTGCTCATGGTTGGTGACGGTCCTGAGCGCCACACCATGGAAGAGCTCTGCAGAAGCATGTGCAACATAGACGATGTGCGCTTTCTGGGGAAACTGGAGGCCGTAGAAGAGGTGCTCTCCGTATCTGACCTCTTTCTTATGACTTCTGAAAAGGAGAGTTTCGGACTGGCTGCGCTGGAGGCTATGGCCTGTCAGGTTCCGGTCATTTCTACCAACGCCGGTGGGCTTCCCGAGCTCAACCTGCACGGTACTTCCGGTTTTGTCTGTGAGGTAGGAGATACCAAAACCATGGCCGAGCATGCCATACACATCCTGGATGATGCTAACCTCGGAAAATTTAAAGAAGGTGCGCTAAACCGAGCCAAGGATTTTGACGTAACTAATATTTTACCGCTATATGAGCGGTTTTATGTACAGACTATGGAAAACACTAAAAACAGTGTCTCAACACTCTTGTGAAATACTTTTCATTTATCATTTTAGAATTAACTTTGCAGCAAATCGGCTGATAAGGTATGGAACTTAAGAACAAACCTCATACAAAAGGGACCAAAGCGCTATTCAAAAATCCAGTTTTGGAAAGACTCACCAGAACGCACATTGCCATTCCATTGATTTTGTTTAGCACTATTTCTACTATTTTGATCGTCTACGGGATCAACCAGGGATACATCAATGCTGTGAATGCACCATTATTATTCGTGGCTGGACTGCTGGCGTTCACATTGATAGAATACATCATGCACAGGTTTTTATTTCACCTGCAGCCCAAAACGGACAAACAGGAGAAATTTGCCTATACCGTACATGGCGTTCACCATGACTACCCAAAAGATAAAGACAGGCTGGCCATGCCACCGCCATTGAGCATCGTGATCAGTGCACTTTTCTTTGGACTGTACTGGTTGATCATGGGCAACCTGGTATACGGGTTTCTTCCCGGATTTCTGATGGGATACGCCTCATACCTTTGGGTGCACTACATGGTACACGCCTTCAAACCACCAAAGAATTTTTTCAAGGTGCTTTGGGTACATCATGGCATTCACCATTACAAAGACCAACACAATGCCTTTGGGGTATCTTCTCCCCTCTGGGATGTGGTATTTGGCACAATGCCTAAAAAATAAGCCTTAAGAATTTTTGTTTTTGTTGTCCTTCATTCGCTTCGCCCTGCGTTTCTCCGGTGAAGCGGGTTCAAGGAAAATTTTGTAGAGACCGTCACGCAGCACTGTCATAATATCTACAAAAAGGCTGGCGAATATGGGTTTTCTTCCTGGCATATCGAACGGGTCTATCTCTTAAATTTAAGAGGATTTTTCTATTTCCGCTAATCATTTGGACCATCCTTAGAAAAATCTGAGGTATTCTTAAAAAAGTGGAAATCATTCTTGGTTTTTTTTAGTTTACTAAGACCAAAACCACATCCGTATGATTGGCCAACGATTTACCGAATACATCCCTGAGAAAAACCCCGAGCAAAGCACCTTTGACAACCTGCTCAATGTCTTTCTTCAGCTCATGGTGATCACCGCGGGAGACGTGGCTGAGGCCCTGAGCTGGCTTACCAACCTGGACAGACAGTACAATATCAGCAATGCAGAATACGGGATTGGGGACTTCATTGAAGACCTGAAAGCCAAGGGATACATTACTGATGACAATCAAAAAGGGGAATTCAAGCTCACCGCAAAGAGTGAGCAAACCATCCGGAAAAGTGCGTTGGAAGAAATTTTCGGAAAGCTCAGAAAATCTGGGAAAGGCGACCACCATACCAGGCATTCCGGACGTGGCGACGAGATCAGTTCAGACTTCAGAGAATTTCAGTTTGGCGACAGCCCGGAGCAAATTGAGCTCACGGAAAGTCTCAAAAACGCGCAGATCAACCATGGGTTTGGTGACTTCATGCTCACAGAAGGCGACCTGGAAGTGCGGGAGCGCGAATTCAAAACTCAAACCTCCACTGTGTTGATGATAGACATCAGCCATTCCATGATCTTATATGGAGAGGACCGCATTACACCTGCGAAGAAAGTGGCTATGGCTCTTGCGGAAATGATCACCAAAAAGTACCCCAAGGACACACTGGACATTATTGTGTTTGGCAATGACGCCTGGCAGATCGAAATCAAAGACCTTCCCTACCTGAATGTAGGCCCCTATCACACCAATACAGTGGCCGGACTGGAACTAGCCATGGACCTCCTGAGAAGGAGAAAAAATAAGAACAAACAGATCTTTATGATCACTGATGGCAAGCCCACGTGCCTGAAGGAAGGAATCAAATACTACAAAAACAGCTTCGGACTGGATCCAAAAATCCTGAACAAAACCCTTAATCTGGCGGCCCAATGTCGCCGGATCAATATTCCCATTACCACTTTTATGATTGCTTCTGATCCCTACCTCCAGCAATTTGTCCGGGAGTTTACGGAAGTAAACAGTGGCAATGCCTATTACAGCAGCCTTCAGGGATTGGGCCATCTGATTTTTGAAGACTACAAAAAAAACCGAAGGAAAAACCTTTAACAAACCGTTGATGAACTACACAGAGATACCAGCCAATAAACTCCTAAGCATAAAGACATTGGGAGCGCTGAAAAATACGGGGTACGAGCCACTCACCATTAAGGAGGAACTCAGAAAAAACCTCATAGCCAACTTTCAGAAAAAGCACAACGTGTTTGAAGGAATCTGGGGGTATGAAGACACAGTCATCCCTGACATAGAGCGGGCCATTCTTGCCAAGCATAACATCAACTTTCTGGGCCTCAGAGGGCAGGCCAAGACTCGCATCGCCAGAATGATGACCCTCCTCCTCGACGAATACATCCCTTGTGTAGCCGGCTCTGACCTCAATGATGACCCCATGAGGCCCATCTCTAAATTTGCCAAGGATGCAGTGGCTGAGTACGGTGATGATACGCCCATCCATTGGATGCACAGAAGTGACCGATATACCGAAAAGCTGGCCACACCCGATGTGACCATCGCTGACTTGATTGGCGATGTAGACCCCATCAAAGCCGCGAGTCTGAAACTGCCCTATTCGGATGAGCGAGTGATTCACTACGGACTCATCCCCCGATCACATCGAAGCATTTTTGTCATCAACGAGTTGCCCGATCTGCAGGCCAGGATACAGGTAGCCCTCTTCAACATCCTGCAGGAAGGCGACATTCAGATCAGGGGATTCAAACTCCGTCTACCCCTCGATGTGCAGTTTGTTTTCACGGCCAACCCCGAAGACTATACCAACAGGGGAAGTATTGTCACTCCGCTGAAAGACCGCATCGACAGCCAGATCATCACCCACTATCCGAAATCCCTCGAGATCGGGAAGAAAATCACCCAGCAGGAGGCCAGCATTGAAAAAAGCCAGTCGGAACAGATCGGGGTTTTCGATCTCATGAAAGACCTGATCGAGCAGGTGGCTTTTGAAGCCAGGGAAAGTGAGTACGTAGATGCCAAAAGCGGTGTTTCAGCCAGGCTGACCATCTCGGCTTACGAAAATCTGATCAGCGCCGCGGAGCGAAGACTTCTGGTCAATAATGAAAAGAAAACATTTGTTCGGGTTTCCGACCTCATCGGGGTGATTCCGGCCATTACCGGCAAAGTGGAACTGGTCTATGAAGGCGAACAGGAGGGCCCGGGAATCGTGGCGCAAAACCTTGTCGGAAAAGCCATTCGTAAGCAGTTTATCAACTATTTCCCTGATCCTGAAAGCAACAGAAAACAGAAAGAAGGGAAAAATCCGTATCAAAAAATTACTGACTGGTTTGGTGACGGCAACATGGTAGACGTGCTGCACGACTACTCCGCCACGGCCTATGAGCAAGAACTCATGCAAATCCCCGGTTTGGAGCAGCTGGTGAGTGATCAGCACGGTAAACAACCCAAAGAGTTTAAGCTCTTCCTGATGGAATTTGCCCTGCATGGACTGGCCGAGTACAGCCTGCTCAGCAAGCACAAACTAGAGCGCGGCATGCAGTTTAAGGACCTCCTGAGTAGTATGTTTTCTATGCCCGAAGGAGAAGATGAAGAGGAAGATTATTAGATTTCGGTTATGGAATTGCATGAGATCAAACGACTGATCTATGGCGGTGAAAGTGATCTGGTAGAGTTCAAACGTAAGATTGCCCACCCTGAAAAGGTCATCCGGGAGGTAGTGGCTTTCGCCAATACCAAGGGAGGACATTTGTTTGTAGGGGTGGACGATGACCGGTCCATCGTGGGGTGTAAATATGCAGAGGAGGAAGATTTTCTCCTCCAAAAAGCCATCAGAGAACTCTGCCGTCCGTCCATAGCTTTTGAAGTGCACACATTTCAGCTCACCGAGAAGCGTGGGCTACTGCATTACCACATTTTACCAGGCAAAAAGAAACCGTACTACGCTTTTGAAAAGAAGCAACATCGCTACGGGAAGGCCTTCGTACGCGTGGGTGACCGTTCCATACAGGCCAGCCCCGAGATCAGAAAGATTCTGAAATTCAACAATCAGCCACAAGACACCCATTTCGCCTATGGGCTGAACGAAAAGCTCCTTTTCAACTACCTCAATGAAAACGAAAAAGTCACCGTCAATCAATTTAGAGAACTCACCGGTCTGGACTACCCATCTGCCTCCCATACCATGGTGCAAATGGTGATCGCCAATGTACTCAAAATCATCCCCCGTGAGCAGGAAGACTGGTACATGGCGGTAGAATAATTTTTTGCAGATTTTTAGCTGTTTCTTAAAGTTATTATCTCCAAATTTTTAATATTACAAGACGCCCCCTTTTTCACTGCAAGCAACTTCTTACTATGGCTAAAACCACCATCAAAGACAAGAAAATATTCGTTCTGGATACTTCTGTGATCCTTTATGCTCATGATTCTATTCTCAATTTTGCAGAGCATGACGTGGGCATTCCTATCACGGTTTTAGAAGAACTGGATACCTTCAAGAAGGGGAATGACACTAAGAATTTTGAGGCCCGGGAGTTTACCAGACTACTGGATAAGCTCGCCGAGGGTAAAATGCTTCAAAACTGGAATCCACTCAATGGGAAGTCCAAGGGACAGTTTAAAGTACTCATGGAGATGAACAGTGAGGTGGACGCCCATAAGGTATTTGGCGAACGCAAAAATGATCACAGCATCCTCAATGCCGCCCTGACCCTGAAGCAAAACGAAAAGAAGCGACAGGTGATTCTGATCAGCAAAGACATCAACCTGAGGCTCAAGGCCAAATCGCTGGACCTGCCCGCGGAAGACTATGAAACCGGAAAGATCAAAAATGTAAGCACCCTCCATACGGGAAAATATGAAGTAGATGTGTCCTCGGACAGCATTGATCATCTTTTCAGGATGGGGTCTATAGATCGTAAAGAAGTACTGGGCAGGAAAAAAGGCATAGCCAACAGTTATTATATTCTGAAAAGTGAGAAAAACTCTGTGCTCTCTCACTACAATGCCGTAGAAAAGACCATCGATAAGGTGGATAAAATGCCTATCTACGGAGTGAAGCCACGCAATGCAGAACAGACCTTTGCGATACATGCCATGCTGAATCCGGACATCAAACTGGTGAGCATCAATGGAGTGGCCGGAACCGGAAAAACCCTCCTGGCACTGGCGTCTGCGCTCGAGCAGCGGCGAAATTTTAAGCAGATCTACCTTGCCCGCCCCATCGTGCCACTGAGCAATAAAGACATTGGATACTTGCCCGGCGACATCAAATCCAAACTCAACCCTTACATGGAGCCGCTTTGGGACAACCTGAAGTTTATCCAGAACCAGTTTAAGGAAAGTGATAAGGAATTTAGAAACATCACCGAGATGGTCAATCAGGAGAAACTTATGATTACCCCCCTGGCATATATCAGAGGTAGGAGTTTGTCCAATATTTTCTTCATCGTGGACGAGGCTCAGAACCTTACCCCACATGAGATCAAGACCATCATCACCAGAGCCGGCGAAAACACTAAGATCATCTTCACCGGGGATATTTATCAGATTGATACGCCCTACCTGGATTCTCAAAGTAACGGACTTTCATATCTGATTGATCGCATACAGGGGCACCCGATGTACGCCCACATCACGCTGGAAAAAGGCGAACGCTCAGAGCTGGCCAACATTGCCAACGAACTCTTATAGGACATGCAGGTGGTCTCAATCAATCTGGGAGAAAGGCAAACCGTCCGGTGGAAACGGAAAGAAGTGGAAACCGGAATCTTCAAGTATCCGGTAAATCATCACATCACGCTGGGATATGAAGATGTGGAAAACGACCATGTGGTGGACCGCAAGTATCATGGCGGCATAGATAAGGCATGTTATTTGTTCTCTGCCGATGTGTACCCTTTCTGGAAGTCAAGGTACCCCCAGTTATCCTGGGATTGGGGCATGTTCGGGGAGAATATTACTGTGATGGGTCTGGATGAATCCAAAATTCACATCGGATCAATCTACAGCATTGGCACAGCGATGGTGGAGGTTTCAGAGCCCCGGCAGCCCTGTTTCAAACTCGGGATTCGTTTCGGAACACAAAAAGTCCTCAAGGAATTTATTGATGCCGGCCACTCCGGTGTATACCTACGGGTGATCACACCTGGAAAAGTGAAAGTAGGGGATCAGATGTCCCTGATCGAAGAAGGCAGTGATATTTCTATCCTCGATATTTTTCAATTGTTTTATCACCAGCACAAAAACCCTGAGCTTGTGCACAAAGCCCTGGAGCTGAAAAAACTGGCAGCTGGTGCCCGGAGAAATTTACAAAAACTCTGACATAAAAAAGCCCTCCCGATAGTCATCGGGAGGGCTTTTTGGGGCTTAACTGAGTGCCTTCGTGAAGCACTTATTCAAAATAGATTCATAAATCTGACCAAACTGATCATAACACCAGTCCCTTAAAGTGATTATCTCTTCCGGGACCAGTGACCTGATCGCTTTCTTCAGCTCTTTTTCAAAGAGCCACCGGTCAAAACTTACTTTTGCAAGGATGGTTTTGAAATACTCTAACATAAATGTGAAATTTTGTTAAAGGGTTAACTAACACTACAAAATTGACGTTTTCCTTCTGAAAACGCATTACTTAAAAGTTAAACAATTAATAGCTTTGATGCAAGATCAAAAAGCATTCACTGCAAACGATTTCAAGTAACACATATGTTAAAAACGAGAGAAGGCTGGCTAGGTTGTTTGATGGTACTTATTTTTTCATTACCTGCTTTGGCTCAGGAAAAACAAGTGGAAATTGGGGATACAGAAATCGGGATGAACCAATATTTCCGCATCACCATCAAAGTAGAAAACGAACGGCTCAAAGGCTATACCCCTTTCCCGGAGATTGATGGTTTTGTCAAAAGAGGAACCTCCTCTTCCACCTCCACAAGTTTTATCAATGGCCGGATGACTTCCTCACAGAGCATCATCCAAAATTATCAGGCCACCCGTGAGGGCACCTTTCAGGTCAATGGCTTTTCCATGACCATCAACGACGAAAAAATAGAGGTTCCCGGATTCACCATAAAAGTGGGTCCTCCAGCCAAGCAACAACAAAGACCGTCCAACGATCCTTTTGTAGATCCTTTCGATGTATTCAAAAACAGAAACAGCGAACCCACAGAGTTTATCGATGTGGATGCCGATGCCTTTTTGGCCCTCACCACAGACAAAAAGGAAGTATACGTGGGTGAAGGCTTCACCACCACACTCGCCTTTTATGTGGCTGAGTCCAACAGAGCGGATATGCGCTTTTATGACCTGGGCAAACAGATCACCGAAATCGTCAAAGAAATAAAACCCGCCAATTGTTGGGAGGAAAATTTCAATATCGACAACATTAACGGTGAGCCCGTAACCATCAACAACCGCGCCTTCACCCAGTATCGGGTCTATCAGGCCTCATTCTATCCACTCAATCAGGAAAACATCACTTTCCCCACTGTGGGTTTGAAACTCATCAAATACAAAGTGGCCAAGAACCCTTCTTTTTTCGGGAGAAACAGGCAGGAAGATTTTGAGACGTTCTATTCCAAACCAAAAACAGTCACCGTAAAAAGCCTGCCTCCTCACCCGCTGAAAGAGCAGGTGGCGGTGGGGGATTATCGCCTTGCAGAAAAAATCAACAGTTTGGACCTCAAAACCGGAGAAAGCTTCAACTATACTTTCAATATCCTGGGCGAAGGCAACATCAGTGCCATAGAAGAACCCCGATTGCCCGAGACTGACATATTTGATTTCTACGCACCCAACGTGAAGCAAAACGTGACCCGCTCAGGTGGTGAGGTAAAAGGCACCAAAAGCTTCAACTATTATGGAATCCCCAATGAGCCGGGTACCTATCAGCTTGGTGACTATTTCAAATGGATCTTTTTCAATCCTGAAAAAGGCGTATATGACACGCTGAGGTCGCAACAGGTATTGGCGGTAACCGGCGAAAGCCGAAAAAACGAATATATCCTCTCCAATGATATGGGCTCATTCTATGATGGGATAGAATTTAAAGAAAATACCCTCTCCAGCTTGGACGATAGCTCATGGATGCGAATCTTTGCCAACGTATTTATTTTGGCTATGTTAGCGCTTACGGTCTTGGTTTTCATCCGTAAATAATCACTCGATCATTCATGGGAAATATTTTTGGGAAGATTTTTAGCATCACCACCTTTGGTGAATCACACGGCGTGGCCATTGGCGTCACCATCAACGGCTGCCCGGCAGGAATACCAATTGACATGGCCTTTATCCAGTCTGAGCTCAGCCGCAGAAAGCCCGGCCAATCTAAAATCACCACCCAAAGAAAAGAAGAAGACGAAGTAGAAATATTATCCGGTGTGTTCGAAGGGCTCTCCACTGGCACTCCTATAGGACTTCTGATCCGCAATAAGGATCAGAAAAGTAAAGATTATAGTCACATCGCCGAGAAATTCAGGCCATCACACGCGGACTACACCTACCATGAAAAATATGGAGTGCGGGACTATCGCGGAGGTGGGCGAAGCTCTGCCCGTGAGACTGCCGCGCGCGTAGCTGCCGGAGCGGTCGCCAAGCTTATGCTCAAAGAATTTGGCATCTCCTTTCATGCCTATGTATCTCAGGTTGGCACTTTAAAGCTGGAGAAAAGCTATGAGCAACTTGACCTTTCCAAAACGGAAGACAATGCTGTACGCTGCCCGGATCCTGAGATGGCTCAGCAAATGTTTGACTACATCGATGACGTCAGGAAATCACAAGACACTGTGGGCGGTGTAGTGACGGGAGTCATCAAAGGGGTACCCGTAGGGCTGGGTGAGCCAGTCTTCGATAAACTCCATGCCGAATTGGGCAAAGCCATGCTCAGCATCAATGCGGTGAAAGGGTTTGAATACGGAAGTGGCTTCGAAGGAATCAAAATGAAGGGCTCGGCACACAATGACGCTTTCTACGTGGAAGACGGAACTGTGAAAACAAAAACCAACCTTTCTGGCGGTATACAGGGTGGCATATCCAACGGGCAAGACATCTACTTCAATGTGGCCTTTAAACCTGTGGCCACCATCATGCAGGATCAGGCCAGCATAGATACCCAGGGCAACGAAGTAACCGTTTCCGGCAAAGGTCGTCATGATCCATGTGTGGTGCCACGTGCTGTCCCCATCGTAGAAGCCATGGCCGCACTGGTCATCGCTGATTTCTATTTGATCGCCAGAACCAATAAATTACGAGGATAAATATTCTCGCAATTTTGGAAAACATAGATCAGCGGTATCTAAAAACTTCAACATGAAAAAACTTCCACTCCACGTAAAGATCATTATTGGGCTTGTTCTTGGTATTATCTGGGCCTTTATATCCAGCGCCCTTGGATGGAATCAGTTTACCATTGATTGGATTGATCCTTTTGGTCAGATCTTTATTCGTCTGCTGAAATTCATTGCGGTACCCCTGGTCCTTTTTTCCATTATCGATGGAGTATCAGGTCTGAATGACACCTCCAAACTGGGGCGAATGGGTGCTAAAACCCTCGGCCTGTATCTGGTCTCCACGGTGACTGCCATTACGGTCGGCCTCCTTATCGTCAATTTCATTGCGCCGGGCTCGCACATTGATGATGCCCAGCGGATGAAAAACAGAATCTCCTATGAGCTTTGGGTGCAAAATACCCCGGGTGTGGAAGTAAAAGATGGCAAGAACTTCCTCAATGATCCTGCCTATGCAGATCTGGTGATGGAGATGAGTGATGGACAAGAACTGGCTGCGCAGCAGCAAACGGTTGAGGACAAGGTAGCGCTCGCCAAGAAGCAAAAGGAGGTACCTCCATTGCAGTTCGTTGTGGACATGGTACCTGAAAACATCATTCTGTCCATCTCAGACAATAAGCTGATGCTTCAGGTTATCTTCTTTGCCATTTTCTTCGGGATCACACTCGCAGTGGTCCCCAATGACAAAGGGGCTCCTGTAAAAAACTTTATTTCCTCTATCAACGAGGTGTTTCTGAGGATGGTGGACACCATCATGGCAGCAGCACCTTTCTTCGTTTTTGCGCTCCTGGCTGGCGTAGTAGCCAAAATGGCCGACAGCCCTGCTGAGGTCTTTCAGATATTCAGAGGCCTGGGTTCCTACACCATCACAGTACTCCTGGGCCTGGGCGTGATGCTTTTTGCTTTCTATCCCCTGGTCACGTCCACATTTATCAAGAAAATCTCTTACAAAAAGTTTTTCAAAATCCTGAGCCCGGCGCAATTCCTGGCATTTTCTACAAGCTCTAGCGCAGCTACCCTGCCTGTGACTATGGAGTGTGTGGAAGATGGAATGGGCGTTTCTAAAAATGTATCGAGTTTTGTCTTGCCTATTGGTGCCACGGTGAATATGGATGGCACCAGTCTTTATCTGGCAATCGCCACTGTATTCCTTGCTCAGCTTCATTTTGTAGACCTCTCGCTTTCTCAGCAGCTCGTTATCGTGCTTACAGCCACTATGGGCTCCATAGGTACCGCCGCTGTGCCAGGCGCGAGTTTGGTGATGCTCATCATTATTATTCAGACAGTGGGCTTAAACCCCGCCTGGATCGCCATCATCTTTCCGGTAGACAGAATACTTGATATGACGCGTACGGTGGCCAATATTACAGGAGACGCCACTGTGGCCACACTCATCGCCAGTAGTGAAGGAGAGTTAAGGGCAGAAGATTAATGGATAAAGTGACTTTCTTCTGAACTTTTATCTCACTTTTGCATTTAGTATAGAATCAAATCAATGACTATGGAAACCACTGTAAATCCTATCAACATATATACTGAGTCTAACCCGAACCCAAACTCCTTGAAGTTTGTGGTGAATTTCCTGTTGCTCCCAGAGGGTGTAAGCCGGGACTTTCCGGACAGGGCCAGTACCACAGAGGCTCCATTGGCCGCCGAACTCTTTGATTTTCCCTATGTGAAGCGCGTGTTTTACATGAGCAACTTTATCACCGTGACCAAAGACGAAGGTGTAGACTGGCATGAAGTAAAAGGTGAGGTGCAAAACCACATCAAATCTTTTCTGGAGGCCGGAAAGCAAATTCTTACCGAAAAGGAAGTAGAAGAAGACCACAAAGTGTTGGATGGTGATACTGACATTGAAGCCAAGATCAAAGGAGTGCTGGACGAATACATCCGACCTGCAGTGGAAATGGATGGCGGTGCCATCACATTTGGTTCCTTTGAAGATGGTAAAGTAAAAGTACTCCTTCAGGGTGCTTGCAGTGGATGCCCCTCATCCACTATCACCCTTAAAGCAGGGATAGAAAATCTCCTGAAAAGAATGATCCCCGAAGTGCAGGAAGTAGAGGCAGAAGGAGTTTAAATTCTCAACTCAGATAAAATTTCGTCTTAACGGAACGCTCTCACTTGATAGCAACTTGCAATTTTGCTATATTCGTCAATGGTTCGGCCTTTGTTCGCGTTCTTACTCCTCTCATTTTCTTGGGCCTGCAAGGGCCCACAAGATGCTTCTTCGAGCAATGAAATCATTACGGAAGCACTTCCCGGCATCTGGTATAAACTACCTGCAGATGCCTCCGGTGACATAATCCAGTTTACGACAGACAAAACCAGTCTTCCTCCCAGCCGCTTTCAGGAACGAATCATTTTTGAGTCTGACGGCCAAAAAGTCGTCAGATATACCCCCGGCCCGGATGACCGACCAAAGGCCACCCATGGCTCCTGGCGATGGATCACGGCAGACCTACTTGTAGTCTCATTTGGTGAGGCTGAAGACACGCTCTCCGTCCTTTCGCTGAATAAAAACTACCTACAATTCAAAACACCGTAACAATGAACTACCGTCTGACCCTCGTCATGCTTTGCCTGGGATTTATGGCAACAGCACAAAGTTTGACTCCTCAGAGGAGCAAACCCACCCAACCAAAAGGACCCTTTTTTCAAACACTAACTCCAAAGTCGCCAATCACCGTGCCGGAGCACCGTACCTGCTTCACCACTGAAATGGAGCAGAAGCTTCAAGCCAAATACCCTCAACGACAAAGTACTGACTCTTTCGAAGAAGCTCTGCAAAAGCGGCTGAGTCAGGCCAGTAGTGCCAGAAGTACTGATGAGGTATACCGAATCCCTACCATTGTGCATGTGGTGCACAATGGCGAATCCGTGGGCACCAGCTCCAACATCTCGGCAGCCCAGGTCAATTCTCAGTTTGAAGTACTCAATGAAGACTTCAGGCGACTGGGAGCCGGAGCTAATACTCACGAAAGTGGTGCTGATGTCTTTGTGGAATTTGTACCTGTTTTAACCGATCCTGATGGTCAGACACTGACTGAACCAGGCATCAATAGAATCAACGGAGGCAGGGTTTTCTGGGAAGAAACACCGCTGGAAGAGACGCTCAAGCCGGAAACTATTTGGGACCCGGAACGATACTTCAATATCTGGGTGGTCAATTTCGGAGGTGACCTGGATGGCGTACTGGGGTACGCCCAGTTTCCTTCACTCTCCGGACTGGATGGTCTCCCAGACGATATGGGACCAGCCAGTACAGATGGAGTGGTGATCGGCTATTCATTTTTTGGAAAAACCGGTAATGTCCTCGAACCCTACGACCTGGGAAGAACCACCACCCACGAGGTAGGCCACTGGTTGGGCTTAAGACATATCTGGGGAGACGGTGGTTGTGAGGTGGATGATTTTTGTGAAGACACCCCGAATGCGGGCGGGCCAAACTTTGGTTGTAGTGCCAATGACAGCTGCACCGAAGATGCGTTTCCAGACATGATTGAGAACTACATGGACTACTCCGACGATGCCTGCATGAATATTTTCACCATCGATCAGAAAGCCCGTATGCGTACGGTACTTGAATTCGGGGCCCGACGCAGCACGTTGATAGGTCCACTATGTGATGAGGCTGAAGTAGCTCAGGTCGGTACCAACACCACCACTCCGCCCATGTGGTATACCTTCACCACCACAGAGGAATCCATCGTGACGGTTTCATCAATCGGGCAAACGACTCAAAACACCTACCTGAGCTTATACCCTGGGTGCGACATGCCAGCGATCAACACCAGCGATGACGTTTTAGGCACTACCCAATCTGAATTATCTACGCTTGTGGCAGCTGGCGAAACCGTCAAAATCCTCTGGTCGGCCAGAAACTCGGAAGAAGAATTCAACTGGACCCTGAGCACCACAGCACCTACGGAAGGCGCTGCCTGTGGCCTTGCCCTCCTTGCTATCGAGGGCAATAACCAAGTGGCGTCAACCGACTTGAATACCCTCTGGTACAGCTTCACCCTGGCTGATGCGGAATCCAAAATCATAATTGATGGGGGAGATAAAAGCTATAAGACCTATGCTGGCAACTGTCAGCAACTCCAATTGATCACTGAAGGATCGGGATCACAGACCTTGCTTGATGTAGCGCAGGGTGATGAGATTTTTATTGCTTTTGAACCAGGCGGTGGAGACTTCTCATGGAGCCTGGCAGTGGAAGCGTTGGAAGCTGGTGAAGCTTGCTCAGTGGCAGTGGACGCAATTGAGGGTACCAACACCACCCCTTCTACTCCTTACTGGTTTACCTATACCATGACTGAGTTTGCCAACCTCACCATCTCCAGCACTGGACAGACGGAGGTGGCTACCTATGCCAAACTCTTTGATGGATGCTCAGGAAATCTCATCTCCGACAATCAGCCCTCCGGTGATCAAACAGAGATCACGGTGGCACTAAGTGAAGGCACTGAGGTTAAGATTCTTTGGGACAACAGTTCAGCTTCTTTCGACTGGACACTCGAAACCAATCCATTTGAGCCTGGGGAAAATTGCTTTGCCGCCATCACGGCACAGGAGGGAATCAATACTGCACCGCAGGCTCCCATTTGGTTCACCTTTACCATGCCAATGGAAGGTAATTTGCACATCACCTCCGCTGACCTCACCGATGAAGATACCGATCTTTACGTGTTCGAGGAATGTGAAGGGTCGTTGCTATTCAGCAATGACGACATTGACTATGACAATGATATATACCAGAGTGAAGGCATTATCTACGGACTGGAAGAAGGTGCAACTGTCAAAATATTTTGGGCTGATTCGTGGGCTACGGAATCTTTTGACTGGAAACTCACCGTACTGGAAAGCCAGCCCGGTGATGCTTGTGGAAATGCCAAAGAAGCAGTACTCGGGTCAAATACTGTTCCTGAAATCGTTGGGGACTTGTTTTGGACATACTACACGATACCAGAGTCCGATAAAAAGCTGGTGATTTCCAGCACCTCCTCAGAGACCGTATATGTGGCCTCAGACTGTGAGGAGCTGCTGCTATACGCCTCCGGTTACGAGGGAGCAATCGCTCCCGGTTTAGTCGCCGGACAGGAAATTTTAATCGTATGGAGCATAGAGGGTGGCGGCGACTTCAGTTGGACCCTGGCCATGGAAGCACTTGACCAGGGCGATGACTGCTCTGATCCTCTGACAGCCGAGGAAGGCACCAACGCGGCGGGCTATGCCCCCGCATGGTACACCTTCACTATGCCTATGGCAGGAAACCTCCTCATCTCATCTGAAGGCATGACCACCGAAGACACGGATCTGTTGGTATTGAGTGCGTGCGACGGGGATGTACTGGGTGCAAGTGACGACATTGATTTTAACAATGGCATATTGCAGAGCGAAGTATACCTCCAGGGGCTAAGTCAGGGTGAATCAGTGTATATCTACTGGACCCCACAGTGGTCTTCAGCCGCTTTCAGCTGGCAGTTGACTGTGAGCGAACCCTTACCCGGGGAAGAGTGTGAAGCACCAGCTACCGCTCAAGTTGGTACGAATACGGTCCCCGAACTAAGAGTTCCTTTTTACTGGATGACCTTTACCATGCCAGAGGCCAATCAAAAACTGGTGATCACGAGTACCTCTGAGGAGTATGTTTACACCGTGGTGGACTGTGACCTGCAGATCATCTCCAGTGGATATGAAAACCTCACCATCTATGATTTGGCAAAAGATGAGGAAGTGCTCATTGCATGGGAACTCTATTTTGGTGGTGGCTTTGATTTTCAACTGAGTGTCGAGGACATAGAACCCGGGGATCTCTGTGGCGACCCAATTGAGGCGCAGGTAGGTAGTAACTCCATGGACCATGCAGCTACCTGGTACAGCTATACCATGCCCAAAGCCGGAGACCTGCGAATCAGCTCTGTGGGTCAAACAGATGCAGATACTTACCTTTTCATATTTGATGCCTGTGAGGGCGACATCATTGCACAAGTAGATGATACTGAGGATAACCTTCAAAGCGAAGTGCTGCTGCAAGAGCTCGCTGCCGGAGAAACAGTGTTTATTTATTGGGCAGATCTCTACTCCACAGAAGGGTTCAGTTGGAAACTGGAATTGGAGGGAATTACCAATGCAGCGCCGGTCATGGCCAACCAGTCCTTTGAGGTACTCGGGCCTGTGACAAACGGACATCAGATCGGAACCGTAGTGGCCACGGACCAGGATGGAGATGACTTGAAATATACCATCACCGCTGGCAATGATGATGCGGCTTTCACGCTACACGAATCCAATGGAACCCTCACACTTGCAGACGTTGACCTTTGGGATCAAAATGATACACAATTGACCATAGAGGTGACAGATCAAATAGAAAAAGCATCTGCCAAAATCACTGTCAGATTTTTGGTGCTGGGATGGTCTGCGCAGGATTTCAGAATCTTCCCTAATCCAACAAGTGACCTCCTCACGATAGAAGGGGCTAGCTATACAATAGGATATCTGACCGACCTCAGCGGAAAAGTGGTAAAAACCTTCAAAGGAAACACATCCACCATTTCACTGCAGGACCTGAGAGACGGGATATATCTACTCAAATTGGAAAAAGATGGAGATTACCAGGTAACGAAAGTTTTACTTCAGCGGTAATTTTAATGGGGGTTGATGAGGAGGCTCATCAACCCTTGTTTTTTTATTCAACCTCCTGCCAATCACCAAAAATCCAGTTACCGGATGCCTCAGGGTTTGAGGACATCAGGAAGTCTCTGAATCCGTTAACCATCTCAGAAAGGGTGATCTGCCCATCATGGTTCTGATCCAGTTTTTCAAATCCCATTTCAGAATATTTCATGTCTATGTCATAGATTTTAAACATGTCATAATACTCCTTTTTGGAAATGATGTGATCCTCATTCTGATCAAAAAGCGTAAAAATATAAGCGGCCGTACGGAAAATATACTTCTTCGCCGCCTTGGGTGAAATGGTGTTTCGCGATCCGAACAGACCCAACCACTCATCCCGTGTGATGGAAACGTCTTCCTTTTCCATGTCTGTGAGCAGCTGTACATACAACCTCAGAGACTTCAGCTTTAGACGCAGCCGCTCTTTGGAGTTCTCCTCAAAATTGAGGGAGTCGCTCATCTTTTCGGCAACCTGCGAAAAGTCATCAGGCTGCAAAAGTTCATTCTTATTAGAATCCAGGATGTTGAATAGATAGGAAAGTTTTTTCCTTCTTACTTCTGTTAGCATGTTCAATATTTCGCTTGGTTGGAATTAATAAAAATATATGATTTAGATTATTAAAAGAAGATTTTACACTTATTATAGATAAAAATACAGCTTAAGCCACGTTGGCACCCATAACAACCCATTCGCATTGACGGGGAAAAAAGTACTTTTGTGCCATGCGTGAATTCGATCTTGTGGTGTCCCCCGAAGTGGGTTTTGACGAAGACCAGCTTACTGCCTACCTCAGGCAGCAGGGAATGCTTTCTGCTGAGGAATATTTTCAGATCATCCGCAGATCGATTGATGCGCGTCAGAAACAAATCAAGATTAATCTCCGTGTACAGACAGATACTCAGCCCATTGACCTGGAGTTTGTGGAGTATTTTCAGGAGGCCCATCAGGTATCCGGATGTCCCGAGGTGATTATTATAGGTGCAGGACCAGCCGGGCTCTTTGCGGCCATCAAAGCCATAGAAAATGGCCTGCGGCCTATCGTACTGGAGCGAGGCAAGGATGTAAGAACCCGACGCAGAGACCTGGCCGCCATCAATAAGGACCATGTGGTGAACCCCGAAAGCAACTACTGCTTCGGAGAAGGTGGCGCGGGTACTTACTCCGATGGAAAACTCTATACTCGTTCGAAAAAGCGGGGCAGTGTACGACGTGTCTTTGAAATACTGGTGGCTCACGGTGCCCCTAGAGAGATTCTGGTAGAGGCCCACCCACACATCGGCACCAATAAGCTGCCCAACATTGTCACGGCACTACGGGAAACCATAGAAGCCGCCGGAGGTCAGGTGCTTTTCGATAGCAAAGTCACTGACCTGATTTTGGAAAACAACGAGATCAAGGGCGTAAAACTACAGGATGGCAGCACCATCCATGGAGTAGCCACTGTGCTGGCCACGGGCCACTCT
This sequence comes from Marinoscillum luteum, assembly GCF_044005705.1. NCBI lineage: Bacteria > Pseudomonadati > Bacteroidota > Cytophagia > Cytophagales > Reichenbachiellaceae > Marinoscillum > Marinoscillum luteum. Next base: position 114,494 of record NZ_JBIPKE010000014.1, read on the forward strand.
GCCCGCGATATCTTCCATTTGCTACATGATAAGCAGATAAAAATTGAGGCCAAGCCGTTTGCTTTGGGTGTGCGTGTAGAGCACCCGCAGCAGCTCATCGATCAGATTCAGTACAAGTGTGAGAACCGAGGTGCATACTTGCCGGCGTCCTCCTATGGAGTGGTGGCCCAAACGGTACTCCACAAGACGGAGCGTGGAGTCTTTTCCTTCTGTATGTGTCCAGGTGGGTTTATCGTTCCCTCCGCCACCGCTCCTGGCGAAGTGGTGGTCAATGGCATGAGTCCCTCGCGGAGAAACAGTAAGTACGCCAATTCGGGCATTGTGGTAGCTGTGGAACTGGAAGACATCAAAGCCTTTCATCAATTCGGGCCGCTGGCCGCCCTGGAGTTTCAGGCTTCAGTAGAGCGCCAGGCCTGGCAGCTGGGTGGGCAGACACAGCAGGCACCTGCACAGCGCCTCGCTGACTTTGTGAATGGAAAGGTGTCGGATAGCCTGAATGAAACCTCGTACCAGCCGGGGCTTGCTTCCGTGAATATGGACGAGGTGCTCCCAGACTTTATCGCTCCACGCCTCAGAGATGGGTTCAAGGTCTTTGGCAAAAAAATGAAAGGTTACCTCACCAATGAGGCGCAGATAGTCGGGGTGGAAAGTCGCACATCGTCACCCGTGAGGATCCCACGTGACAGAGAAACCCTGGCACACCCGGAGATCAAAAATCTTTTCCCATGCGGGGAAGGCGCCGGCTATGCCGGTGGTATTGCCTCGGCAGCTATGGATGGGGAAAAGGTCATGGCAGCCGTCATTGCCAGCCTCAGACACTAAGGGTCAATTCCAGAGGTAAAAAAAGATGGACACGAAATGGAATGCTGTGCCTAGCAATACCCACAAGTGAAAGATGGCGTGATTGTATTTTACCTTTCCTAAAGAATAGAATATGGCACCAATGGTGTAACTGACTCCTCCCAGCACCAGGTACAAAAGTGCCTCTGACTGTAGGCTCTCATATAGGGGCTTGGCTGCAAACACAGCCACCCAGCCCATCAGCACATAACCAATGGTAGAGAGTCGGTCATACTTTCCTGTGTAAAAAATCTTGAAGACAATCCCGGCCAAGGCCAATCCCCAGGTAACCCCAAAGAGTACCCAGCCAATGGTGCCATTGAGCGCCACCAGGCAGTAGGGGGTGTAGGTGCCCGCGATGAGCAGATAAATGGCGGAGTGGTCAAAGACATTCAGTTTTTGGCGAAGGGTTTTCCTACGGGCCGAGTGGTAAAGGGTGGACGCCAGGTACAGTACCACCATGGTGCTGCCAAATATGCTGAAGCTCACAATGTGCCATACCGTGCCATATATACTGGCAAACGTGACCAGCAGGGCCAGTGCTGCCACACTGAGCACAAAGCCCAAAAAGTGAGTGATTACATTGAGAACTTCCTCTTTATGAGGGTAATAAGTGATGGGAGACTTAGTCATTTCTATGCTTTCCCCGGTTAACGTATTTGGTAGAGATTTGGTGCGTGGGTTAATCCTTCTTGAGCAGAATTTTGATTCAAGTCTGTTATGAGAAGGTCTATTTCAAGTGTGAAATGAGTTTAAGAGCTTATGGATCATGCAATATTCGCGTGAGTTAACGAAGAAGAATTTTCTTAAAGGAATTCCTCTAAACCTAAAATAGACACTCCTGATTGGAAAGAGCATAAAAAAGGCCGGAAGACCGGCCTTTTTTATGCTACTTGATTTCAGGTCTGTTACTCTGAGATCAATATTCGCTTAACCTGATTTTCGCCATTCAAATTAAATCGTACAAGGTACATACCCTTGGGAAGCGGAGCTCCTGAGATGCTCGAAGCATCCCACTCCAGCGTGTGCACACCCGCCCTACGCGGACCGTTTTCCAACTGGGCAATTACCTGACCCGATAGGTTTAATACAGAGATCACCACATGTGAATCATCGGCCAGTTCATACTCGACCAGCATCTTTCCTCTGACAGGATTAGGATAGATCTTGGAAACACGGCTTTGTAACAATAGTGCCTGGGATGGTTCTGCCTCGGATGTGGTCCTTGAGGCCGATCCTTTGGCGGATATCACTATCTCATCCAAATAGACATCATCGCTATCATTGTTACCATCACATCGGAATCTCACACGAGTTTGATCGTTGAGACCATAACCGAGTAGTTCAACAGATTCCTGATAGAAATTATCGTTTTGATAATTCGAACCATCGATCACCCAGGATTGAACTGTGGTGTAATTGGATCCACCATCGGTAGAGACCTGCAACCAAAAATCATGTCCATTATTCATGCCTACGGGCATAAACCAAAAATCCACTTTTAGGTCTGCATATGAAGCCAGCGACAAATCATTTGTTGTAACCACAGACGAACTGCTGTTATTCTCAATGTTCAACGCTGCGGAACCCTGATGCGCATAAGTCCCACCGGTATAAAGGCTGGCGTCTGAGCCACCATCATTCCAGATGCCCCAACCTGATTCAAAATCTTCTGAAGAAATTACCGTCCAGGAGCCTCCACCGCTTGATTCCACGGTGATAACACTTGTATCTGTAAACGCTCCATCATCGGTGGTCACCGTGATTGTGGCACTACCGGCGGAAACTGCCGTGACCAAACCACTGGCGCTGACTGTAGCGACCGAAGCATTGCTGGAACTATAGGTAACATCCTGATTGGAGGCATTTGATGGACTGACGGACACGCTTAACTGCTGCGTATCGTTGACCAGTATCGTGGCGCTGGCAGGTGTCACAGAAACTCCGGTTACAGGTACACTCTGGCCTGCACCTTCTGTACCAAACACCCTCAACTCTTCCAAACTGACCCAAGAACCCGTGTAGCTTGCTGCACCGGATACGGTGATTCTGACGTACCTCGCATCTACTGCAGCGAAGTTATCTGTAATAGGAGCTGAATTGGTTCCTGGTGTAGTATTACTACTTCTGTCAACAATCGTAGAGTAGGAGCTACCATTCGTAGACACTTCTATAATAAACTGATACGCCCTGTCGCTAAAACATACCAATTCGGTGCTGCTAATTGAATGGGTTGAACCCAGATCTACTTGTACCCATTGCGGAAAACCTGATGCAGACCATCTGGAATCAGGGTCTCCATCTACCAGGTTTGATCCCGGGTTGCTGGCCTGCTCGCTGGATACAGTGACCGATTTATTCAATGCCACATTGGCGGGTGGTCCGGTAGCAACTGAAATGGAAACTACGGACGAAGCCCCTGTAGCGCCAACGTTATCTGTTACTACGGAAGTCAGGTCATAGCTACCGGCACTTACGTTGTTCCAGGTGTACGAATAGGGAGAGGTGGTATCTTCTCCCAGCTTGGTGGCTCCCTGATAAAACTCAACCTTAGCTATGGTGCCATCTGAATCCGAGGCGTCAGCATTAATGGTTATGTTGTCACCTGCAGTGAAACTTGTTCCATTGGCAGGTGCCGTAATGGAGGTCGTCGGGTTGACGTTTGGCCCACTGTTTACCGAAATGGATACAATAGCAGAAGTACCTGTGGCGCCCAGATTGTCAGTTGCCACAGAAGTCAGGTTATAATTGCCTGCTCCCACATTGTTCCAGGTAAATGAGTAAGGTGCCGACAGGTCTTCTCCGAGCTTGGTGGCTCCCTGGAAAAATTCCACTTTGCTGATCGATCCATCCGAGTCTGAGGCACTTGCGCTGATGGTGATGTTATCACCCGCATTGAAGCTTGCTCCATTGGCAGGAGCGGTGATGGAGGTCGTTGGATCAGCGTTTGGTGCACTGTTTACGGTAATAGATACCGCCGAAGATGAACCGGTCGCTCCCCCATTGTCGGTGGCAGTGGCCGTCAGGTTGTAGCTGCCAGCCGAGACATTGTTCCAGGTAAATGAGTAAGGGGATGAAGTGTCTTCGCCAAGCTTAGTTGACCCCTGAAAAAATTCTACCTTGGTGATAGAACCATCGCTATCAGAGGCATTGGCAGTGATGGTAATGTTGTCACCTTCATTAAAAGTTGCTCCATTGGATGGAGCCGTAACGCTGGCTGTCGGAGCGCTGTTGCCAGCACTTGAGTGCGTGTTACTCAAAGCAAAAAATGACACCTGGGCATAGTCTCCAGAGTTTCCGGAGTTGTTTTGATTATAACATCCTGCCTTGAAATACATCCAGTCATTGGCGAAACCGCTGTTACTCATGTCTACAATTTCCACCACATCGGGTTTGCCCGGTCGCGAAATGGTGACCGTAAGGGTGTTTCCCACGACTTTGATTTCATAGCTAAATTGTTCACCCAAAGCTATTCCATCTGCCGGGTCAGAGGCACTGCTGCTTCTGCTGCCGATCATGTCATACCATTGCTCAGGGTTACCGTTTCCTGGCTCATGGGCGATATAGATCGACCCTTTAGTATTGCCAGGGAGTTTACGGTAGTAAAGTCTGCAGGGCTCGTCGGTACCCGCATGGATTTGTCCGATGATCACCCGACCGATCATGCTGGAAGTTCCTGAAGTGGAGACATGATCCACCGCAACAGTAGCAGTGAGGGTACCATCCACTCCGCCAGATGCATCCTGGTTGGATTGACTGGAAGTCGAAAACACCCAGTTGTTCAGGCCTATGCCAGAAGTGCTGATGCTTGTGTTTCCGGCGCGAAGCATTTCACGTAGCTCGCTCCGGGGGTAAGTACTCCCTCCGGTTGCTCCATTATTGGGGCACCTGAAGACCATGGCTCCCGTACTGGGATCGGTATAAAACTCATTGGGGCTTTCAAAGCCACTGGAAAGTTGCTGTTCCTTTATTTCGGTTTGGTCAGGCAATGTGACTTTCCAGTCGATTAATTCAAAATTTCCACTCGGTGGCAGATTGGGATCCTGCGCCCTTAATTGTCCGCCAAAAAAAACGATTTGGATCAGCAGTAGCAAGGCTACCTTACCGAGTGATTTTGATTGTCTATGCATGTACCTGGACAGGCATGACAAGTTGATAGAAGTTTGGTTGGTTTTCATAATATGGTTTAGGTATATGGTTTTTTCGATAGTATTTCGTTCAAATAATTAGAACTATAGTCAAGAGGCCGTCTCAAAAGTGCTTTTAACGGCCTCTTGTCTTTTTGTAAGCGAGAGAATTGAGTGATACAAATCAGTTGATTTTAAGTGTGTTGACTGGTTAGTCGGCACACTCGAAAGGTTGGTCTGGTAGGTGTTGATTTTCATTGGTTTGATTTTAGTTGTTAAATGCTTCGACATATGATATCGTCAAGGTTTAACCTGGCATTCCCTACTCTCAACTGCTGCAAACTTCACCTGGCTCAACGCTTGGTGGCGCGATAACTAATTCATAACCTTTAAACCCCAAATTGGGATACAATAGCTTGGAACTCTAATAACTGGTTGACCAATTTATGAGATAAATTTATTGGAACCAAATGAAAATTTCAATTTTTTGAATAATCGGTAGGATTATGATCCTATTTTTATCAAATTTTTAAGAGGTGTGATTTCCCAAAAGAACCCTGATTTCTGTTGCCTGCTGTGAATTGATTAGAATAGCATGCCTTCTGAAGGCTTTGACATTTGCCTTTAGTCAAATGAATTGATTGATGACTGAAATAAATACGGAGGTTATTTAGAGGAATCCAGTAAAAATGACTTCCCGTATTGGCATACAGACTAATCAGATGCATATTTGGGATCGAGTTCAGCACAAAGTTTATCGGTTGGTCAGGGATGCATTAATGGGATGTGGCTTGAGCCCATCAACCCTTCTTAAAGTAAAAATGGCTTTGGCTAAATACAGACATCATGCCTTTTATCAAAGTATATGTCCACTTCGTTTGGAGCACTAAGAACAGAGAGCCACTCCTCACGTCTGAAAATGTGAGGAAAAAAGTATGGAATCACATACGTGAAAACGCCAGAGAAAAAGGAATATTCATTGATCACATCGGCGGATATCAGGAGCATTGCCATTGTCTAATCTCACTGGGTTCAGATCAAACTATCCAAAAGACCATGCAACTAATCAAGGGGGAATCATCCTTCTGGATCAATAAGCAGGGTTTGACAACCAAAAAATTTGAATGGCAGGAAGAGTATTTTGCTGCATCCGTTTCCGAATCCATGCTGAACAGAGTGCGAACATATATTAGAAATCAGGAAGAACATCATAGGAAAAAGTCCTTTCAGGATGAATATAATGATTTTATGATTCGGTATGGTTTTGAAAAGAATTCGGATTTAGGCTAAAGCCAAAATGAGAAGGAGGATTATATAATCCTCCGGATGAATCCAGAGGCAATTCAGAGGAATCAGGAGACAATTCAGAGGAAATCATTAAAGAAACTCCTCAAGGCTAAATTAAATAAGGCCTGCAAAACCGAGCTGGCAAGCAAAATTGGGATGGGCTTTAGCCCATCCTTCTGGGATAAAACATCTTGAGGGGCTTTAGCCTAATACCTTGGCTCAGGTTTTGGCTAAAGTCAATTTTGCTGATAAACTAATTGTAAGCCTCCGGATGAATCCGGAGGCAAATTAACTGAACCTAACAATTAGCTTCAGGCTTGAGCTCTTCAACTTTTCTTTATCAATTCCCAAACAACGCCAATAGTCCAATACTCATTAGCTCATCTTTGGAGGGGCTAATCGTCCGTTCCCCATTTTGGTAGGAAAAAAATGCCTTGAACTCTGTATTTGGCACATCATAGCCCATTGTTAGCTTATAGTAGTTCTTCAGCTCCTTATCAGCATTGATAGTCGTATTGAAGTCATAGAAAAGCTGGCCTTCCACGATTGCCGTAAATGAATGGTAAATGGGTATTACATAATATAGGTTGGCAAAGACCATTGCAGATTTCTCATTTTGCTGCTCCGATCCATCCGCGTTCTTTCTCCTATTGTCCCCTTCGGCATAAGCCTTTAGACCTGCCTGTAGTACGGGCTTGAGCCTAAGTCTATCGTATCCATAGCTCAGGTCAATCAAATTTGGCAGGAGCATATTCTTGGCCAAATTGATGGCTCCACGGTAAGAGGAAAGATCCTGATTCCCTTCTAAACCAGCAGTAATCAGCCACTCAGTTGTTTTCTCCAAATCCAAATTACTGTAGGATACCGGGTATATGGATAAATAGTTAAGTGAGTCTTTTGGATTAGTAGATACCTGGCCCTCAGCCATGAAATAAGCGGTGCCAGTAAAGATCTCCACACCTTTATAGGCATTGCGATATGCAAACTTTACACCATATTCTCCCTCATCTGTATCACTCTCTGCTGCAGGCACATAGAACATCTCAAAGTTGTTATTGATAAAGGAAAACTCCCCGCCTCTGGACACTGTGTATTGTTTCACCTGATCCTCAGTGAAAGTGATTTTCCCCTTAGATAATTCAGAGATCTTTGCCACGCTGTATTCATAATCTCCCTGGGTAGTCTTGATGGTCAGCGGACGATTAAAGACAATGGTGAAGTCACTCGAAGCAGTAGAAAGACCAAGCAACTTTTGTTTAGAAACATCATACATATCCAGATCAATGGACTTTCTGCTCACCGCCATGGAAATCCGCACATCGCTCCCAAAATAGTCAACCCCACCCTTATCCAGTTTAAAGGTATAATCCACGGGTGAGTTGGCATCCATGGTTTGTCCTGAATTCAGTTGAGGTAATATGGAAATTCTCAGGTAGGGTTTCCCTACAGTGTTTACATTAAGCTCAAAGGCCAACTCTGGGTTCTGTCCGAATGCAAACCCACCCCACAGCATCAATACACAAAATATTTTTATCGTTTTCATAGCCTGTTTCGGTTTGCAGTATCTTTTGAATTGTGCCTGTCATATATATATTGAATACAATCATCCATGGTCGCCCACTCGTCAATCAATGAATCATTCAGCAAAATATCATAGTACTTATTGGGTGTAGGGTGTTCATGAGCGTTGGTAAACAATTTCAGTGCGCTTAAAAAAACCTTCTTATGAAAGTCCGCGAAGTGCTGAAACGTGTATGAAGTAATGTCACCGTTAAAATCCGCTACCTTGTGAAGGGCCGGACTAACGATGTTGTCAATTATCTGGGGTCTAGTAAGAAATGACATATCTTTTAGTGTTTAGAATCATTATTAGAAATACAAATTGGTTAAAGCTCAAACCACTTAGCCAGTGCTTCTTTATTATCCTGAAAGAGCTTTTCTCCGAGCTTCTTCAGTGCAGCCATATTGGCTGGGGTCACATTGTCCATCTCCGGATCCACATCTCCAGGCATTTTGGAGTTGATCCGCATGTACTGGGCGGGATTCTCGGTGGTTTCAAATATTCGCTTCAAGTAAAAGTCGTCCACCTCCACACTGCCAGACATCATGATGTCGATAACCGGCCGCACCCACTGAGCCATACCCCATTTCCTGGCCTGGCGGTACAGATAGTGTTTTTTGGTAAACCCTGTACCCAGCGAAAGGATCTTCATGTCTTTGGCAGCAGCGGGCGCTCCTTCCACATTCTTAAAACCATCTCTGATCTCAGCATAGGCACACATGGCCGGATTGTTCACAAATACGCCCCCATCCACCAGGGTGAATGAATCCCCCAGCTTATTTTTCACACGGGCACAATTGAAATAGGTGGGTGCCGCAGAGGTGGCCCGGGACACCTCCCTGATCAGGAAGTCATAGGCCTCCTTTTCTTTGGCATCATGCTGGGCAAAGAAGTGCCCATTGCGATTGGTAATATCGTAGGAAGTAATCACTGTGGGCTTCAGCAGCTGACTCAGCCACACTTCCCCAAAGTATTCCTTCAATGCTTCATCGATACCCCGTTCTGGGAACTTGGCAGAGATAATCCCCCAAATGGACATGAGCTTATGCATGAAAGGGTCATCGAATATTTGCTTTCCTTTATTGAAGTATAGCCCCACCACCTCCTCGGCGCTGAATTTGGGTTTGGTGGCGTCAGTGTCAGATGGGCAGAGGTAGGCACAGGTGAGAATCCCTCCGGTGCTGGTGCCCGCGATGAGGTCAAAATAGTCGGCTACTTTGATTCCAAATTCTCTCTCGGCTTCTACCATGATGGTGCCCGGCACTATCCCGCGGATACCGCCTCCATCGATGGACAATACTTTTAATAGGCTCATGTTTTTGTTGGTTTAGGTGGTACGGATGGGTTGCTTCCTGCACCTCTCAGATTCACCAGCTTGTTGAGCGTCTCGAACCAAAAAGGCGCTCCCAGAGAAACCGCAAAACCGGTAATCAGCCAGCCCCCAATCTTTTTCAGCCAGGCCCCTACAAAATCCCAAAAAGTACTGAAGGTGGGCCAGGTGGTCAGCACAGCCTTTTTTACTGGCCAGCCAATGGGCAGCTTCAGGTCGATGAGTGATTGCTGAAGGCTATCAATTTCATTGACCTGAGTTTTGATTCTGGCGATTTCCTCCGCCACATCATAATTAGAATCCGTCGGGATTTTGGCCAATGACTTCTGGTATACACTGTCTTTAAGGGCCTGACGACTGGCCTCCACGAGACTCTCTCGTGCTTGTGGGTTTTCGTAAAGAAACTCAGCCAACTGAAACGTGTCTATGTTGAGAACTCCTGCCAGCACCAGGGAAACCACCAGTATAATCTGCTGGGTGTATTTCTTAAACTTCCCTCCGATTCTACTCATCGAATCATCAAACCAGCCAGAAATGGAAGCCCTGAATGCATCCAGGTCTTTTTCATTTTCACTCAGGTACTGGAGAAATGAGCGCTTCATATCCTCGGGAAGCAGCGTGGTAGATTCCAGACTTTTTTTCAGCGTTTTGGCGTCATAAGATTTGATCTCTTTGTCCTCCTGAGAGTGGATAAGATCTAGCAAAACACGCGAGAAAATGTCTGGAGGAATGTAAGAGGGGATGCGGCCACTGGTTGTCAGTTTTTTGATCAGGCTGTGCTCATGTATCAACTCGCCCACGGTCTTGTCTCCCACTTTTTCATTGAATGAATCCGTTAGCCACTTCTGAAGACTCTTTGCTCTAACATTTCGGGTCCGCGAAATGGTCTCCATAATCGATGACGCGGCAATGCTTAAGATGAAATAAATGAAAATAAGACCTATGACCAGGTCGAGAATTTGTAAAAACATAGGCTAGGCGTTTAATATGGTGTTCAATAAATTCTTTGTTTTAGGGCCATACACACCATCGGCCTTGAGTCCGCCATTGGCTTGCAGTAGTTTGATGGCAGCATCCATTTTGGCCCCAAATACCCCATCGGAAGTGCCCACCTCGTAGTTGGCAGCTTTCATAGCGTCTTGTAGCTGAACCACCTTCTCCCCGGTATCCCCTTTGCGCAGCACACCCTCCGGAAGAGAGATAATGGCGGATTTGGCGAGCCTGCGAAAGCCCAGCAACCGCTCGGCACTTTGTGCCGATATACTCACCTGATTGCCCTGATTTCCCCCAAGACAATAGATCCGTTTCAAATCCTGTGAATAGCCCATAAAGAAACCCACGTGACCGCTGGTGCCTAGCAAACTCTCCCTCCAGAAGACCACAACATCTCCGGGCTCCGGCACATTCACGGGCGTACCTATGTGCAGCCATGATCTGGCAAGGGCACTTTTGGAGTAGTTCAGTCCCGCTTTAAGGGCACACCACCCCACGAACACCGAGCACCATGGGGTCTCATCATCGTTGATCCAGGAGAGGCCAATCTCTTTGGCGTAGTTCACAATGGCAGGATTATCTTCGGGACCGGAGATTTCTTTTTGTCCAAGTTGGGACGTGGCGATTTTCAGTAATTCACTCATAGCTGCTTTTGTCTATGTTCAGTCATATTTTACTCAAAACTGAATGACAACATCTAAGCTAGTGATTTGAGAAGGCTAAGTCAATACCTCAAAAGAGTGATCACATAAAAAAAGGTGGCCCAATAGCACTATGGGCACGTTAAATAGAACTATTCCTATACGCCTAGTTGCGGCGGGTAATGCAGGTGAGTTGCTTCAGCCATTCGCGGCAGGTATGGTCGGCGGGTAGCTCGGTGAATGACAGACTCACTTCCAAAGGAAAATCCTCTAGCTGTATACCCTCGTTCACAAAAAAGTCTCTGAGGATGTCGTTGTACTGAATCCTGAGCGTATCCCTTTCGTCACTGCTGACAAACTGATAATTACCTCCACAAATCCAGTAAGTCTGATCCTGCGCTACAAGGGTATAGTCCACATCACAATTCACCTGAACGGTTTCCTTCTGACAGGAGGTCAGCACTACAATGAAAAATGGGATCAATAATTTTCTCACATCCCTATAGACCTGCATCCTCAGGAATTGGTTGTTTCTGTGGGATTAAAAAATGTTAAAAGCCACACTGGAAATTCTCAATTTGACTTTCAAAAAATCATTCTTAGAAAAAAGATCAATTCAGGCCTTTTTCAACCGACTGAAAAACAAGTGCTTAGATAAAAACACTGTTTTGGCAACACTTTTGTCTTATGCCATGCAGGCTGTGATAGGCCCCGCCATCTTTTGTTCACTGGCAGATTGATTTTTGGTATGGGGCCTATCTTTTTTACACTTAAAAAAAGATAATATGAAGACTCAATTTCTAGTAAGCCTCCTTGCGGGAGTCTTGATCCTGGCAAGCTGTGAAGAAGGTGCTAATGACTCTATGAAGTCCGTCCGAGGCAATGCCGCTATGCGAATAGTACTGGTGGATGACCCGGCAGCATACGATGCTGTACTGATAGACGTGGTTGGACTGGAGTACAAACATGAACTGGATTCAATAGAGGATGAGGACCTTGAAGATGAAGAAGGAAATTCCGAAGATCAGGAGGAATCAGAAAGTCACTGGGTAACGGTGGAGATAGAGCCCATGGTTTTTGACCTGCTGGAGCTCAACAACGGCAACGAGGCCCTGCTGGCAGACATTGATATTCCTGAAGGCGAACTCAAAGAAGTGCGGCTGATCCTGGGTGCCAATAATCACCTGGTGGTAGATGGGGACACCGTGGAGCTGAAAGTGCCCTCAGGAAACTCCTCAGGGCTCAAGATCAAAATAGATGCAGACATAGAAGAAGGAAAAGAATACAAACTGGTGCTGGACTTTGATGCCTCCAGATCCATTGTAAAAGCCGGCAACTCTGGCAAATACAACCTAAAGCCTGTCATTCATGCCACGCTTCTGGCGCTTGACGAAGAGGATGAGTATGGCGCGATCGAGGGTATGATCTGGCCTGACACAGTTTCTTCCGTAGTTTATGTCATTCACGATGAAGACAGTGTATCCACCATTCCCGAAGAAACGGGTTACTTTTTGATTGAGCTTTTGGAAGAGGGGGATTATGAAATAGTGGCTGTCCCTGAAGAAAACAGTGGATTTAACGTCACTACCATGAGCGGAGTGAATGTAATGAGCGGGGTGGTCAGCGACATAGACACGCTAACACTCGAACATCAATAGCACAGTTTTCCTTTATATAGATCAATTGAGTAAACCGGAGCGGCCTGTGGCCGCTCCGGCTTTTTTGTGTCTCGCTTAAAACTTCAAGTGCTTCACTGTTTGAGCGTTATTGATCAGCTGCTTCAGTGAATCGATACCTATCTTCAGGTGCTGCTCCACAAACTGAGCACTCACCTTCTTATCACTTTCGTCTGTTTTTACGCCCTCCGGAATCATGGGGATGTCCGATACCAGCAGCAGAGCTCCGGCCGGCATTTCATTGGCAAAAGCCGTGGTGAAGATGGTAGCCGTTTCCATGTCTATGGCCATGGCACGAATCTTCTTGAGGTATTTTTTGAACTTGTTGTCATGCTCCCACACCCGACGGTTGGTGGTGTAGACCGTACCTGTCCAGTAGTCCTGGCCGTACTCCCGGATGGTGGTGGAGATAGCCTTTTGCAGAGCAAAAGCCGGCAGAGCGGGAACCTCAGGTAGCATATAGTCATTGGAAGTACCTTCTCCCCTGATGGCGGCTATCGGCAAAATAAGGTCTCCCACTTCGTTTTTCATTTTGAGACCACCGCATTTCCCCAAAAACAAAACCGCCTTGGGTTCAATGGCCCCCAGTAGATCCGAAATAGTAGCAGCATTGGCTGAGCCCATCCCAAAGTTGATAATGGTGATGCCATCTGCTGTAGCGCACTGCATGGGGTGTCCAGTGCCCACTACTTCCACATGGTTCCACTCAGCAAAGAGCGTCACGTAGTTTTTAAAGTTGGTCAGCAGAATGTATTGGCCAAAGTTTTCCAAAGGTAAACCTGTGTATCTGGGTAGCCAGTTTTCGATGATCTCCTGTTTTGTTTTCATACTTTCAAATTTGGGTTATTCTGAATGAACTCTTATCTTAAACACAATGGATGAAATTACGCTGGTCAATTTACTGAATAAAATATGTGAGAAAAATCACGAACTGACCTGGAAGCTTAATTGCAAATATCATGATGAACTCCACACCTCCGTCATGCAAATCCATTTTCTCCAATCCAGCAATCTGGCGGAAACCACAAAGATCACCTTTAAAATGGAAACTGGTCAGGTCATCGAGGGCAAGCACCGAGGATTTCTGGGGTTCAAACAGCCGACCATGCTGATAGACGCGCTACTAGATATTTTGATTTACGAAGACAGCCGCATCGGCTCCCTCACCACCAACTAATCCCTCCGCTGTTCCTGATAGGCCGCTTCAAACAAATCTTTCCCCAGCTCTATCATCTCCTTGGCCTTATAAAACTCAAAAGTACTACACGCCTCACGGGAAATATTCACCAGCAGGTCAGGCTTATATTTTTCCAGCAGCAAGGAGGTAAGTTTATCCTGCATCAGGTCAATCGATTCATTCAGCAAATCGAAAAATCCAAGTTTTTTCTCCGTCTCAGTGTTCCCGGGAAGTAGCTTACCCCATCCGTTGATAAAGGCCTGGATTTTCTGATTGTAGGTAGCACTTTCCGCCTCCAACACCTTGTCCTCCTTTACCTTCACAAAAGGCATAATGGCGTTTACATTGGACACCACCAGTATATCTCCTTCAGTGCGGTGCACGTGCTCTATGGGAATGGGGTTGGTGACACCTCCGTCTATATACTCCCTACCATTGATCATCACCGGCTTGATCACCGTAGGAATGGCCACCGAAGCTTTGATGGCCTGATACATGCTTCCTGTCCTGAATACCTCCTGGGTTTTGGCTTTGATGTCTGTCACCAAAGCCGCAAAAGGAATCCGCATGTCTTCAATGTTCTGATCAGGGATGATGGTTTTCAAGGTCTTGAACACCCGCTCTCCTTTCACAAATCCCTGCACCGAAAAGGTAAAATCAATCAGTTTGAATACATCGTACCGATCCAGGTTCAGTGCCCACTCTTTATACTCCTTCAGCTTTCCGCAGGCGTAAAAAGCACCTACCACAGCGCCCATCGAGGAACCAGAGACGGACGTGATCTCATAACCTTTCGCCTCCAGGGCTTCGATCACCCCTATGTGGGCCAACCCTCTGGCACCACCACTGGATAGTACTAACGCTACTTTCTGAGACATTTTTTTACTTACAAGGATAAGTTGATGACTGTTTTGCAAAAAGAGGAGAAGACGGTCAATTCCCTGGTTAAAATGGCTTCCAAAATATCGAGATTGAGTGTTGCGTAATCATGTACTGCCAAATTTCTGAAGCCCACCATTTTTTTCATATTTTCAGAAATAGTCGAATCGATAATCCCTGCATTATTCAGAAGGTCAAATGCTTCACGGGTGATTTTGGGTAGGCCCAAATGCTTCTTTCTCACAATGTGCAAAGCACAATCAATAGCAGCCTGACACGCACGCTCCAGATTCAGAAGTAAGGCATCCTGATGGGTGAAATTATTTTTCCAGTCATGAGATGCCTCTTCTTGAATGCGCTTGAGGCATTTTTCGATTGTGGCTACTTTCGCCTGAATAACATCATCCATAAATGGTCTTGTTTTTTTCTATTTCTTCAAGAATTCCTTTACGGTCATCATTGAGGGTGAGATACATACTAAATATCAGCGTCTCATACCGCTCCGAAGCGAGCGGTTCGGAGGAGTAAATGCGAACTCCGCCTGAGACCACCTGCATAGCCAGCACCGTGTTAGCCACTGATAAATCCACCAGATCCACTTCACGTCGCACCAAATCGCTCAACTGATTTTTGAGTTCCCAAAGTACCTCCGTGGCTATCGGCTTTTGAGGCAATAGCGCCAGATCCACGTCGCTTTCATCGGTGTAGCCCGTCCCTGCGCCACTTCCAAAGACATAAATGCCTTTCACAACACCTATCTGTTCGGTGACCAGGGTAATTACCTTTTGTATTTGCTTGGGTTGCAAGATCATGTACCCCCTAAAATAAAGGAAAATACCATCATGCACGAATACTTTACTTCAAAGCCTCCCAGATAATCTCCACCGGATGTTTGGCCACTCTGCCGGTGCCATCCTTTACCTGATGACGGCAGCTGGTACCTGCAGCAGCAATGATCACCTCCTCTGGCTGCTTGCGCACGGTAGGGAAGAGCACCAACTCTCCAATTTGCATGGAGAGGTCATAATGCTCCTTTTCATACCCAAATGAACCGGCCATTCCACAGCACCCGGAAGGAATCAGATGGACTTCATTACTTCCCATTTTTGTCAATATTTTTTTGACAGGTGTCAAAGAGGAAAGCGCCTTTTGCTGACAATGTCCATGCAGTTTGATGAGTTGTTTTTGCTCCCTGAAAAGCGACAAATCGATGTGACCAGCCTCCAATTCCTTAGCTAAGAACTCCTCTACCATAAAGGTGTTAGCAGCAATAGTTTTGGCGGCTTCTTTATCCTCACCCCTCAGCAGGTCAGGGTACTCATCCCTGAAGGTGAGAATGGCCGAGGGCTCCACCCCGATCAGTGGAGTCTCTTCATCAATCAGGTTTTTGAATAAATCCACATTGGCCCGTGCTAATGATTTGGCCTTATCCAGCAGTCCTTTGGACAAGAAACTACGACCAGACTCCTGATGCTCAATGTATACCACTTCATACCCAAGCTTATCCAGTAGTTTGACGGTAGTGATTCCAATCTCCGCTTCATTGTAGTTGAGCAACTCATCAATAAATAGATAGACTTGTTTGATAGGCTCACTCACCGTAGGCTTAAATTCCTTTTTGAACCAGCGTTCCCAAGTTTGCTTGGAGAGCTTTGGCATGCTTCGTTTTTGGGCAAATCCCATCACCGACTTGGCCAGGGTAGAAGTGACCTGATTGCCAAAAGTGAACCGATAGCCCCAGGGCACCCATGATGCCAGCTTCATGCCTCCGGCGAAGTTCCCAATGAGTCGGCTCCTGAAAGGCACGCCCTTTTCTTTGTAGTATTGATACTGCCACTCCTGCTTGAGCTTACCCATGTCTACGTTGGAAGGGCACTCAGACTTGCAGCCCTTGCAGCTCAGGCAGAGGTCCATCACTTCCTTGATCTCCTCATGAGCAAAAGGATTGGCCTCCTCGGACCTGGTGAGCATCTCCCGAAGGATGTTGGCCCGGGCTCTGGTGGTCTCCTTTTCGTTGCGGGTAGCCATGTAACTCGGACACATCGTGCCTCCGCTGAGCTCGGTTTTTCTACAGTCTCCGGAGCCATTACACTGCTCTGCGGCCCGCAGATACCCCTCAGTATCAGAAAAATCCAACACCGTCTCAAACTCCCGGGTTACCTGATTCTCTTCATACCGCAGGCTGGTATCCATCGGAGGTGTGTTCACGATCTTACCCGGATTGAGAATGTTCTTAGGATCCCAGGTCTGCTTCACCTTTTTGATCAGCTCATAGTTGTGCTCACCGACCATCTGTGGAATAAACTCTCCACGCAAGCGTCCATCTCCATGTTCACCGGAGAGTGACCCCTTGTATTTCTTCACCAGCGTGGCGATCTCCTCAGCTATGGTTCTGAAAAGCCGTCTTCCATCTGCTGTTTTAAGGTCAATGATCGGGCGCAAGTGCAACTCCCCCGAGCCTGCGTGGGCATAGTGCACACAGAAAAGGTCATGCCTGGCCAGTATCTCATTAAATTCTGCAATGTATTCAGGCAGGTCCTGCACATCCACAGCCGTGTCTTCGATCACCGGAGCAGGCTTGGCATCTCCGGCCACATTGGACAATAGGCCCAGCCCAGCCTTTCTCAATCCCCATACTTTTTTGATATCCTCTCCGGCAATTACCGGAAAAGAGTATCCATATCCTGCGTCCTGCAAATCTTTGATCAGGGCGGCAGCAGCCACATCAGCGGCCTCCTCCGAATCGTGGGTGAGCTCTGCCACCAATATGGCCTGTGGATCACCTTCCACAAAAAAGCGATAATCGCGATAGGTAATATTTCTTTTGGTGGCCTCCAGCACATAGTGATCCATCAGCTCACAAGCCGTGGGCTGATGCTTAAGGGCTACCAGATTGGCCCGCAAGGACTCATCGATGGTATGGCAGTGGATACATACCAGCCGCCTATGTGGTGGAGCGATGGGCGTCAGCTTGATTTTAGCGGATGTGACAAATGCCAGCGTTCCCTCTGAGCCTGCTATCAGCTTTGAAAAATTAAAAACCGCACCATTTTCTTTGAATGGAACCATTTCTGCCAGCATGTCGATGGCATAGCCTGTATTTCTACGGGGGACAGAAGCCTTCGGAAAGCCCTCTTTGATGGCTTCCAGGTTCTCCTGATCCGATAACATTTCCTTGATCTGAAAGTAGATCGATGCCTCCAGTTCACCGGAGGTACTCATGCCGTTGCATCGCCCCAGGAAGGCATTCATATCCAATGGGCCAAACCACGCCTGGCTGCCATCTGCCAGAATCGTATTCACTTCCATCAGGTGTTCACGTGTACTGCCGTAGACGATGGAATTGCTGCCACAGCTGTTGTTACCGATCATCCCGCCGATCATGGCTCGGTTGGCTGTGGAAGTTTCCGGCGCAAAGAAATAGCCGTAAGGCCTCAGTGCGGCGTTCAAGTCGTCGCGCACGATGCCTGGCTGCACCCTGGCCCAGCCTTCTTTTTCGTTGATCTCAAGTATCTGATTGAAATGCTTGGATACATCCACTACGATGCCTCCGCCTACCACCTGACCGGCGAGAGAGGTGCCGGCCGTGCGGGGAATGACCGAGGTGCCATGCTCATTGGCAAACCGAATAAGTGCTATAATGTCCGCATCCGACTCAGGAATGGCTACAGCCAGAGGAATCTCACGGTAAGCCGAAGCATCCGTAGCATACAGCTTTCTGGTGGTCTCATCGGTGAAGAGTTCTCCCTCTAGTTGCTTTTCAAGCAGGTCAAAATTCATGATACAAGGTTAAAGAATACCAATTTTACATCCATGTGCCAGTCTCTGGCCAGTCGGATTAGTGTTGCTTTGGGCTTACCATTAATGCCAATCACTTTCCGGTCAAAATTAGGGAGTGTTACTTAGAAAGTGCGGGTATTCAAATGTCTTTTCGGCATGTCGGAAACATATTATTTCTGAAAGGCTTCACTTCGCAAGACAATCGCTCACTTAAATGCCAATTCACAGTATACTGCAAAGTGATCAGAAATATACTTTTGATCATTGGAGTCCGTAAGAACGGCATACTTCAGCGCATCAAACCGTTCGTTGATAGCGATGTAGTCTATTCTCTTCTGGGGGGTTTCTTCAAATTTAAAACCATTGAAGGTGGCATCCGGACCAAACGTCAGCTTGGCCACTGCACGTGTGTCGGCGAGCTTACTGGTCATCTCCAGAATGGGTCCCTCGGTGGGTTCTACATTCAAATCTCCCATCAATACAGCTGGCAGTTTTTGCTCGTTGAAGCGCTCCATCTGATCCAAAATCAACTTCATGGAATTGACCCGAGCCTCCACCCCAATGTGATCAAAGTGGGTATTGAACACCCAAAATTTTTGTCCGTCAGATTTCTTTTCGAAGAGCCCATAGGTACAAACACGAGGCAGTGCGGCATCCCACCCTACTGATGGTTTTTCGGGTGTGGTAGACAACCAGAAGGTGCCACTTTGAAGTAAATTGAATTGCTCTGCCTGGTAATAAATGGCACTAAACTCACCTTTTTCGGCACCATCATCACGCCCCACACCTACATAGGCATAGTCGGCAAGTGCCGAGTCGAGGTATTTCACCTGATGGGGTAGGCCCTCCTGAATTCCGAAAATATCAGGCTCATAAAATCCGAGCTGTGCCACCATGTTAGCCTTGCGCATGTCCCACCTATTTACCCCATCACCGGCATGGTCCAGGCGGATGTTGTAGGTCATGACGGAGAGATCCTGGGACCATCCTGTCCCTAGAATAAATGCGAAGCAGACTACAAAAAACGCTTTCATTATTTCACCTTTTTCAATACTATGGCCACTCTACTAGGCAGGTACACACTCAAAAAATGCTCCCCAAACAAAGCCACTGTAGGGTAGGTCATTTCATCATCAATGCGGTCATGGCCGCCAAACTCCCCTTTGTCAGAGTTCAATATAATTTTGTATTTGCCCGGTACTGGTACCTTGAACCGATAATCCGGAACGGAATTGGTAGGAGAAAAATTAAACGCAAAAATCAGGTTGTTGCGCTCGAAGATGATGGCCTTATTGTCCTCGTCCATATTGAGCTGCTGAGCAGGCAAGGAGCCCACAATTTTCTCGTCATTGGCCATCTGCACCATAGCCGCGCCAAAGTTATACAGCTGCTTGTACCTCAGATCAGGGTGCTCCTGCAGATTCCATTGTCGCCGCGCGTATTTGTAGCTCCAGCCATTGCCCTCCCTTGGGAAATCTACCCACTCGGGATGGCCAAATTCATTTCCGATAAAATTCAACCAGCCCTCTCCACCAAGACTCAGGGTAAAGAGACGAA
Source organism: Marinoscillum luteum (assembly GCF_044005705.1). Classification (NCBI taxonomy): domain Bacteria; kingdom Pseudomonadati; phylum Bacteroidota; class Cytophagia; order Cytophagales; family Reichenbachiellaceae; genus Marinoscillum; species Marinoscillum luteum. The sequence continues at coordinate 134,342 of NZ_JBIPKE010000014.1, forward strand.
TCATTTTGTGAAGGGCAATGCCCCGATCGATAATCAGGCTGGGAGTATCCTTATGCATATGGGTATACATCTCCTTATCCATCAGCCAAAAGGCAATGGACTTATCCCCCACCAGTGCCTGATCGTGCGACTCGGCATAGGCAATGGTGCGTTCTCCGTATCGTCGGTTGGTCAGCGTATCCCACATTTCGTGGATATTCCACTGCTCGTCATGTTTGTGCTTCAGCAACTTGATCCAGTAGTCAGGGATACCCATACCCAGTCTGAAATCAAACCCCATTCCCCCTTCACTCACCGGTCGGCAAAGGCCAGGCATTCCGCTCATATCCTCCGCAATGGAAATGCCTTTAGGTTTAATCTCCTTGATGAGATCATTGGCCAACTGAAAATAAGTAAGCACATCCCAGTCTACATCCTTGAAATACTTTTCGTAGTGGTCAAAGGATATATCACCATGATGAAAATAGAGCATAGAGGTAACCCCGTCGTAGCGGAAGCCATCCATATGAAACTCTTCCATCCAGTATTTTACATTGGAGAGCAAAAACCTGAGCACCTCCTCTTTTCCATAATTGAAAAGCTTGGAGTCCCACAGGGTATGAAAACCACGTCCTCCCGGGTGGAAGTACTGATCGTCAGACCCGTCAAATTCATTCAGCCCTTCGGCCAGGTTCTTCACGGCATGCGAGTGCACAATGTCCATGATCACGGCAATGCCCAACTTGTGGGCAGTGTCTACCAGGTATTTCAAATCATGAGGCGTACCAAACCGACTACTTGGAGCAAAGAAATTGCTCACATGGTAACCGAATGACCCATAGTAGGGATGTTCCTGCACGGCCATCACCTGAATGGTATTATAGCCCTGTTCTTTTATTTTGGGGAGTATCTTATCCGCAAACTCACGGTAGGTACCCACACCTTCCTTCTCCTGAGCCATGCCCACATGACATTCGTAGATATAAGGATTGTCATAGGATTGATCCGGAGCAAATTTCTTATCTGTCCACTTATAGGGCTTCTCGGGATGCCAGAGGCGGGCAGTAAAATCATAGGTTTTCTCATCCTGAGTGACATACCTGGCATACGCAGGAATCCGGTCCACCCCGCCTTTGTCGGACACCACGTGTACCTTCACCGCAGCCTCATGGGTGAGTTTGGAGCCATATAGTTTGTCCTCCAAAAAAATCTCCCAGATTCCCCGATCGTTTTTTTGAAGTGGGTGAGCAGATCTGTCCCAGTTGTTAAAGTCACCGATCACACTGAGAGCGCTGGCATTTGGGGCCCACTCTCTATACCACCATCCTTTTTTCTTAGTATCGTAGTTAAACCCCAGGTAGTTGTAACCACTGGCAAAAGCATCAATGCTACCATATTCTGACTCCAGCTGCTTTTTGCGAGCTTCAAATCGCTTCATCCTGTCCTGAATATCTGACTCAAAGGGAGCAAGCCAGGGATCATTTTTGACTAAAATGGGTGTGTTCTTTGAAGGCATACCTCTGTATTAAAATAAGTGCGCATGCAAGTTAGTGATCAGACCTTGCGGAAGCAAATATTTTAAATTAATACGCTGTTTCATTAAAATATTCACAAATAATAGGGAATAAATTTATGAATAGTGGTGTTTTTGTTAGGTTATAATGAGTGATCTGTCAGCGAAAAAATGGAGTATGGAGCAGAATAATTTCTTAAATTCCTTTGTAACCTATTACATATGGGTCGGTTTGCCTCATTGAAACTATGACTTGATGTTGAATTCACTGGATGATCATGCAATCATGCTGAAAGTAAAGGCCGGGGACGTGGAGAAACTCGGCTTGCTTTATCACCGCTATAGCCGGAGGTTATTTGGTTTTTTTTACCGGATGACCAGCGACTCAGCGACCAGCGAAGACCTGGTGCAAAATGTCTTTATGCGGATGCTAAAGTATAAACACAGCTATTCGGAGCGTGGCAACTTTGAAGCATGGACGTTTCATATGGCCCGCAATGTGCACAAAGATCATTTGCGAAAAAACAAGCGCTACACCTGGCAGGAGGACATGTCGGGATGGGAGGCTCACCTGAAACACAACGACACACAGGAGGCCTTCCACCAGAAAACCGACGAACTGGAATACCTGTCCCGGGCGATGCAAGCACTCTCTGAAGACAAACGGGAAATTCTGGAGCTCACGCGTTTTCAGAAAATGAAATATGAAAAAGTGGGTGATCTGCTGGGGATCACCGAGAGTGCTGTGAAAGTACGTGTCCACCGGGCACTCAAGGCGCTCAAGGAAAATTACCTGAAGCTGGATGGGCCGGCTCTGGGCTCCATGAGTAACCAGGCAGGTGCAGATTAGGTGAAAGTTTTAAGATGAATAAAATCGCAGAAAAATGAAACTGAATAAGGATTTAGCTACAGAATGGTGGATGGACAACCTGGAAGGTCAACTGGATGCTGAGCGCAAGCTTCAGCTGGATGCCTACCTGAAGGAAAATCCTGAACTGGCCATAGAGCTCCGGGAGACCACCGCTTTTTGGATGCAAATGGAAAACCTGGAAAGCCCGGCTCCCAGTGAGGCGATGGACTTGAAGTTTGAAGCGATGCTCTCGGGGTATCAGTCTGCTGCCAACAGAAGGGTTTTTGATTGGGCACCATTGACGCAGTGGTTTCGTGCCAACTGGCAGGTGGGCTTTGCCGCGCTCATCATCGGGCTGGTTATTGGCACGCTGGTCATTCCCAAACCCACTCAGGAGGTTGACCAACTGGCGGCCGAGGTGCAGGATATGAAAAAAATCTTAATGCTCACCCTCATAGAAAAACCACAGGCCCAGGAGCGGATCAAGGCCGTGAATATGGTCAGTGAGATGCCCCGCTCTGATGAAAAAGTAATCGAGGCCCTGGTATTCACCCTCAATCAGGATCCCAGCAACAACGTCCGGCTGGCGGCGCTGGAAGCGCTGATGGTTTATGGCAGTAATTCGAGCGTACGTGAAGCTTTAGTGTCGTCCATTGCCACACAGGAATCTCCACTCCTGCAGGTAGCCCTGGCCGATGCGATGGTCCTGCTACAGGAAAAATCCGCTGCAGCACAGTTCTCCAAAGTATTGAGCTCACCGAAAGTTGACGACAGCATCAAGTCAAAACTGGAATCAACTATTCAAACACTAAAAGAAATCTAATCATGAAAATATCATTATTTAGTTTAATCATACTTGGTGGCCTGCTTTGTCAGGCACAGGTGAAAGAGGTACAGCTGAAGGATCGGCTGCCCATCACACCAGACAGGCCAATCACCGTGGTGATAGACAATGTATTTGGCGCCATAGAAGTGACTGCCTCCAGTACGCCCACAGTGAGTTACGAAGTGTTAAAAACCATCAACGCAGATCATGAGAAGGCACTGGAAAAGGGTCTCGCGGAAGTCAACATGAAGGTTGTTCAGAGAAACGACTCCATCATCTTCTATCTCACCGCGCCATTCATCTGTGATCACTGGAGTGGCTGCTACCAGCGCGGCAGGTGGATGGATGGCCCGGAGGATTACAGTTTTACCTTCGACTACCAGCTACAAATCCCGGCTTCCGCCAACCTGAAAGTGCAGACAGTGGATCAGGGAAATGTGACCATCGCAGGGATCACAGGGATGGTAAGTGCCGAAAATGTCAACGGGGATGTGGAAATCAAAGGGGCTCATTCAGTCACCAGAGCTACTACAGTCAATGGAGATGTGGAAGTCACCTTTCAGAAGCGTCCCAATCTGGATGGCAGGTTCAGCACCATCAATGGTACGATCAATCTGTATTGTACATCGGATCTGAGCGCATCGGTCACTGCTAAGACTATGCACGGAAGCCTGTACAGTGCCTTTGACTTTGAAACCAAAAAACCCGAACTCAAAAAGGTGGTTTCCAAAAAAGGGACTTCCACCACATATCAACTCAACGAAACTTTTGGGATAGAAATAGGAAAAGATGGGCCTACACTCAGCTTTGAAACCCTCAATGGGGACATCTACCTAAGAAAACTTTAAACCAGACTCATAGACATTAAAAAAATAGCATCATGAAAAAATCAATCATTATATGCATAGGCCTCTTCGCAGCAGTAGCCGCTTTGGCCCAGGAAAAATTCTCAGAGCAGTTTACCATCCCACTGAGTAAGCCGGGCGCTCCCGCCCGCATCGAGCTGGATCATCTGAATGGGGACATCACGGTGACAGGCTACAGCGGAAGTGAAGTGATCATCACCGCCTCGGCTTCCGGTAGTTCACTACAGCACGGATGTGACGACTGTCATGAAGATCAGAAGTCAGCGCCTCCCGGAATGAAGCGGGTCAATGCCAACCCAATGGAACTCCGCGCCAAGGAAAGCAACAATGTCGTGAGCATAGAGTCCGACTCGTGGAAGCGTCGAATGAACATTGAGATCAAAGCGCCCATCAAAGCCGACCTGGACCTGAACACTGTACATGGTACCATCACGGTGAAGGGCATCAACGGCACCATGGAAATCTCCGGCGTGAATGGTGGCATTGCCCTGGAAAACATCTCCGGGTCAGTAGTGGCCAATACAGTGAATGGGGACGTAAAGGTCACCTTCAAGTCTTTGACCGCCGGTGAGCCCATGTCTTTTGTCACACTCAATGGGGACGTGGATGTGACCCTGCCGGCCAATGCCAAAGCCACCACCAAGCTGCGCTCGGAACGTGGTGAGATCTACACCGACTTTGACATGGCGCTGGAGCGATCCAAAACCAATGTGAAAAAAGAGAGTGGCGAGTATGAAGTGTCTATCAATAGCTGGGTCTATGGCAAAATCAATGGGGGTGGCCCTGAGTTTACCTTCAAAAACATGCACGGGAGCATCATTGTGCGGAAAGGAAATTGATTGAAAAATGATCCCGACCCGTGAGGAGCGGGATCATCTTATTCACTTAACACTTTGTTAGATTTAAATTGTCCACCTTCAAGAACGATACTGCTATAAGCATATTTACAAGCTTCACTTACCAATTCGCATCAAGGTTTACAAAAGAATACTAACTGCGTGCTTCTCTAGCCTTTTCCGCAACGATATGATTACCGAATACTTCAATTCCTACGGAATCACCTCTACCTAGAACAGAAGGAAAGAAGCAATTTGGATCACACGTATGAGACTTATTTCGCTCCAACTCTCCAGTAACAAAGTGAAAAGTCTGTTGACCAATATTTGATAACCCGGAAGGTGCTAATACTAAACTTAACAACTGTAAAACCTCAAGTGATGCGACATTACTACTGAACGGAAAAACATTTTCATGAACTTCCTGAAACTGAGATTTATCCAACCCTTGTAAGTAACTAGGATCATCAAGCTTTCCATCCTTTTCCAAAATCGCATTAGATGTCTTATACTGTCCAAGACATTCTAAGCAAGGACGTCCTTTTCCAACTGTATGAACTTTCCAGTCTGCCCCAATTAAACGAGTATTGTCTTTGTTACTTCGAACTAAAATTCCCCCATCAATTGCGGGGATTAAGTGACCATAGCTAATAAAATTAATCACTTGCCTAGGCCAAGGTCTATCAACACAACTGAATATAACATCGCAATCCAATGAGGCATAGAATCCCTCTTTTTCACAAATACTGTATTCAATACATCGAACGTCCAAACTTGGTGAGGTTGCGGATCTGATTATCGCATCCTTCATTGCAAAAACTTTTGCCCGTCCAACATCCTCTTGAAGAAAGGTTGTTCGATCAAGGTTTTTCTCCTCAACAGCATCAAAATCGATAAGAACAAATTTTGAGAATCCAGTTCTTGCTAGAATCTCTGCAACAATGCTCCCCACACTTCCCAAGCCAACTATTCCAATTCTCAAACGAGAAAGGTCTTCTTGTGTCTTTTGACCCCATGCAGAAATTGTGCGAAGTTGCTTTCCGGCATCAAAGGATGGTAACAGAAGATTATCATTGAATGTAACCGATAATCTATCGCTTAGAACTCTAACACTTTCGCACCAGTTTCTATCATATTTCCTCTTTTCGGTTTGTGATTTAGTCCAAAATCTTGCGCTCCAAGCCTGATCCGTACCAATTGTCATTCCTAACAAAGGAAAACCCGTTGCCGCCTTAGAAGCAGGGGCCATTCTTTTCTCTGCAACAATGTCATCGTGACTCATGTCCTGCCATCCTGGAAACGGGTGAGAGTGAAGAAACACCAATCCTTCTTTTCTGGAGCGAGCAACCCGAATAGCTCTTTCAAAATAATTGGCTTTGAAGCTCACATTACCATGAACTTCCCTTTCATCTGCTTCAGGTAATATTACTGTCGAGATTATTCCAGTCAAACGTTCTTCACCAGAACTTTGATTGTACGTTGCAAAACATAAATCCTCCTGGCCATCTAGTCGAAGAAGATGTTTTTGCAATACCTGATGACTGTCATCAGGTACCACAACACTATACTGCCTCTTCATAAATTTGCCAAAAGATTTTTAAGATGAGCAAAATATGATTTTACTGTTTTCTGTGTGCGATTCCAATCTGGAAACGGACGACTCCAGTATCGCCACCCAGTACCTAATGGACTCGCATGGATATTTCGATTCGGCTCAATCCAACCTGAAATTTCCGTTGACTTAAAGTGCGGTCCTGGTGGGCAGTTCATAGGAAAATCTCCAGGAGGCTGTAAAGCCAGCTCCACAGACCTACCAGAATTCTTACCAATTGGAACAATGTATTTAATTCCAATCATCTCATGAGGGAGCTCTTGGGTACTATACCCAAGAGCTTTCAACTGTTCAACAAATTCAGTCCTTCCCATGATTAAGATACTGGCATTTCACCTCTAAAAACTGAAACAAACTTTGAACCAGGACACTTCATTTCAATTGGTGTATCTGGATTTTCCTTGTGAGGAATCTCTCTTCCAGAATTATCAATCTCAATGAGGTAGTAATCCTCTACAGGCTCTATTCCGCCATTCTGCAAAATCTGATTAGCTGACAGAGTTTTACTATCCGTAGTTTCAGGCTCTTCATCCAGTGTATAATGAAATACTTCAGGAGGTTTAATTGTGAATTTTTCAATTCCAGGATTAGCCAAATCAACCACTTCATCCAGACTTATCTTTTCAAAGTCACAGCCTTTCAGCTTTTGATAAAGTGTATGACATTCCGGTGGAGTCTTCCCGACTTTTATCAGAATTTCCTCACCAGTTACTACTGATTTATTAAACTCAAACTTGTCTCCATCGACAAGTACTTTGTATGATTTGTTTTTGGGGGGTTTCTCTCCCCTCTTATTAATGGTACTCATGATAAACTATATTTATTAAGTTAAACCCCAACTAACTTGGGAATCGCTTGGGATACGATTCTAGCAGGTGCGGAAGCTTGCATAGTTCATCACAAACACATACTTTTACTTCACTAAAAAGGGAGGTACTGAGATGATCAGTCTCAGTGAAGTCGTCCAAAACTTTATCCCTAAGGCCCAATCGACGAGCACCACTTGCAGATTGGGTTTTTTTTGATCAGCCTTTCATTTAAGTTTTAACCATCCTTTAATACTTCTTGTCTCTTGGAGGATTCGGATCATTACCATAACTATCCTTATCCCGAATTTTGCCATCTCGTCCATGTATTACCACTTCTGATTTCTGATTCTTCGCTATCTCCCTAGCTACCTGAATCGCTTGCTTTTGGGTAGATGTGGTCTTGGTCGCTTTTTGATTACCAGCTCCCTTAACAGACCATCCACTACCAGTTTTAACTACATGTTGGTTCTTCCCCATAATTCTAGTTTTTTAATCTGCACTACAAATATACAAAAAATCTAATTATATCAAGCAACATAGTAAATTCATCAAGTAAGTATTTAGAGTCCTGCTTGATATTCTTAGATTTTTGCGCTAAATTTGCCCTGAATCAAGCCTTAAGAAAAATGAAATCTTTAGGAATTACTCTAAAAGAAACCAGAGAATCAATATCCTTGACTCTTAGGCAAGTAGAAGAAGCAACAGGGATTTCCAATGCATACCTTAGCCAACTTGAAAATGATAAAATCAAGAGACCTTCAGCGAATATTCTGTATAAGCTTGCTGATGTTTACAAAATTGATTTGAATGTGCTTTTAAGCGCTGCTGGTATCATTAAAAAGTCCTCTCTGGTGAAAAGCTCGGTAAACAACGAATGGTCTAACCGAATCGCATTTTATGCCGAAAACCTTGGGAAGAATGAGAAGAAGGATGTTTTAAAATACATTGAATTTCTTGTAAACAAGAAAAAATGATTGAGCTGGCTTCAAAAGAGGATATTGAAAAAATTTCGCTTGATCTGTTGAAGCAAAGTAAATCATTGGATGTATTCCCTACCCCAGTTGATCGATTAATAGATTTCTCTGAGCTCGTTGTTAGCAATGAGGTGGATCTCGGGGTTGTTGAGGAGAGTTTCTTCTCAAAAACTTCACAAAACGTTTTTGATTTTATGCAGAAAGTGCGAGGCTTTCTCGACCGAAGAGAGAAGATCATCTACCTAGATTTAGCACAATCGGTTAACAGGCAGAACTTTGTTAAGCTTCATGAAACCGGACATGGAGTTTTGCCTTGGCAAAAGCAAACAATGGAGTTCCTTGATGATGATGACTCACTGGATCCATTAACGAATGAAGAATTCGAGGCAGAGGCAAATTACTTTGCCTCGATTACTTTATTTCAGCAGGACAGATTTGATTCTGAAATTTCGAAACTACCGCTAAGTCTCGAAACAGTCACTCACTTGTCTAAACAGTTTGGAGCTTCTGTCCATGCCACTTTCAGAAGATATGTTGAACGCTCAAACAAAAGATGCGCATTATTGGTCCTTCAAAACATCACTCCCCAAGGTGATAAACCAAATTGTGAGCCTCGGAATTACTTCCATTCAGAACCTTTCAGGCATGACTTTGGAAATCTACAATGGAAGAATAATTTGGGCTACAAATGGTTATTCGTCCAAGATTATTATTACGGAAGGAGATTCAAAACAAACGGTGAAATCACATTAGACACGCAAAACGGCAAAGTTGAGTTCAACTATCATTTTTTCAACAATACTTACAATGCATTTGTGTTTTTCTTTCCGAAAGGGGAACGTATAAAGTCGAGAACAAAATTTATTATTTCTGGAGCATAGCGCCCACACCCGGCAGTTTCCTTCTGAGAAATTTACCATGGTCTGGGATTGTCTGAAAATGGACGGATTCGAGCTATCTGCGCGGCGAGAGTGGGTCGCCTGTATGCAAAGTGAAAAGGGACAAATACTCAAAGTCATTGTCATTTCGGATAATATAGCCATTCGGGGAGCCGCCTACCTCATGCTCAAATTATTCACCTTCGAATCCCTGGTAGTCAAATCGCTGACGGAGCTCGCCCAGCGAATGTAGCGCTCCGATATCCTCTGGCCATAAATTTCTTTCGGTACCCTTTGCAACCTTTCTGTACTTGCCAAGTACTTTCTCTATCTAGTGTCCAACAAAACCCTGACCACACATGATACGGAATTTCCTGAAAGTAGCACTCAGAAGCATCCAACGAAACAAAGTTTACAGTCTGCTGAATATCCTCGGACTGGCCATTGGACTGGCCTGCGCCATGCTCATCCTTCTATGGGTGCAAGACGAAATGAACTACGACAGCCACCACCAAAATGTCAAAAGTATTTACCAGGTGATGGAAAACCAGCATTATGCAGATCGCATAGGCACCACCTTTTCTACCCCCGGGCCACTGGGACCCTACCTCAAAGAAACGTACCCTGAGGTGAAGTATTCCAGCAGGCTCACCTGGGAGTCTGAGAATCTTTTCACTTATCAAGAGCAGTCATTTTACGAGCAGGGCCGATTCGTAGATGCCGACTTCTTCCACATCTTCACCTTCGAGTTTTTGGAAGGAAACCCACAATCACCCTTCACCGACAAAACCTCCATGGTGCTCACAGAGAAGCTGGCGCAGAAGTACTTTGGCAACGAAAGCGCTGTGGGCAAGGTGATCAAAATGAACAATGAGACCAACTTCACTGTGACAGGCGTCGTGAAAAGCTGGCCAGCCAATACCACCAATGGCGATTTTGATTACCTGATCAATTTTGACTACTTCTGGGAGGATAACCTCACCTGGCTGGACCGCTGGGGCAACAACAACGTTCGCTGCTTCATACAGCTGCAAGAAAACATTGAATCAAGTGACTTTGAGGGCAAAATCGCCCACCTGCTGGATGAAAAAAATGAAGACAATGCCATTGTACTCTTTCTTCATCCACTCGAAAAGATACACCTCTATTCCAGCTGGGACAATGGAGTGGCAGACGGAGGCCGTATTCGCTATGTGCGCATTTTTACCATCGTCGCCTTCTTTATTCTCCTGATCGCCTGTATTAACTTCATGAACCTGGCCACCGCACAGGCCGTCAAACGTGCTAAGGAGGTGGGCTTGAGAAAAGTAGTCGGCGCCTACCGAGGCAACCTGATCGCTCAGTTTCTGAGTGAGTCGGTGATCTTTGCATTTTTAGGTGGTGTCCTCGCCCTGCTGCTGGTATTGCTGCTGCTACCGGCCTTTAACACCCTCACAGAAAAAGCCATCCCCTTCGTACTCAACCCAAGCGCCCTTGTCCTCCTCACCACCCTGGTATTTGTCACCGGGCTGCTGTCGGGGAGCTATCCCGCATTCTATATCGCCAGCTTCCAGCCAGCCAGCGTGCTGAAAGGTCAGATGAAAAGTGGGAAAGGAGCTTCCCGGTTTAGAAAAGTATTGGTCACTACCCAATTTGTGCTTTCGATCATCATGATTTTCTGTACCATAGTGGTCTATCAGCAGTTGGTCTTTGTGCAAAACCAGGAAACAGGATTTGACAAACAAGGCTTAGTCTACGTGGAAATGCACCAAAACATGCGTGACAAATTCCAGGTCATCAAGCAGCAGTTGTCGCAAAACCCGGCCATCCAGTCTGTAGCGGCTATGAGTCAGGCACCGCTGGGTTTCAATAGTTCCACCTGGGGTTTTGACTGGCCCGGTAAAGACCCACAGTCTAAAATTCTCTTTACCAACCTCTCCATTGATAACACCTTTACTGAGACCTTCCGGATCCCACTGGCAGCGGGCAGGAGCTTCGACCCACAGTTCACCACCGACACCCTCCACTTCATGATCAACGAAGCCTCTGCTGTAGCCATGGGTTTCAAGCCTGAAGAAGCGGTAGATCAACCAGTCACCCTCTGGGGCGACCGCAAAGGGAAGGTCATTGGAGTATTCAAGGATTTTAATTTCAGCTCATCAAAGAGCAAAATCAGACCGCTCCTCATGCTGCACGATCCCGACTGGTACAATCACATCGTGGTGAGGGCCAATGAAGGGCAAAATGCTGCAGCCATTCAGGCATTGGAAGAAATCTATCAGGAATTCGCTCCGGCATATCCTTTCGAATACCAGTTTGTCGATGACAAATGGAAGGAGTTTTATGACAATGAAGCCCGCACGGCCAGCCTGTTCAACACCTTCGCGCTGGTGGCTATTTTCATTTCATGCCTTGGCCTGTTTGGCCTGGCAGCTTTCACCATCCAGCAGCGCACCAAAGAAATAGGGGTGCGAAAGGTGCTGGGAGCATCGGTGTTGTCCATCATTCAGATCACCACCCGCGAGTTCACCATACTGGTTCTAATGGCAGCGCTCATTGGGTCACCGGTGGCCTGGTACCTCATGGACATGTGGTTGGAAGATTTTGCTTTTCGGATAGACGTCACCTTCTTCATTCCGTTGGTGGCTACGGCCATTGCCATCAGTGTAGCCATCGTCACCGTGGCCTATCATGCCTTCATGGCCAGCCATACCAATCCGGTGGAGGCACTTAAGTACGAATAATCTATTTTGACAGAATAGACACTTTTTCTGGGTATCCGTTAAGATAATTTCAACGATCAGTCTGATTATTTGTGTTTATCTTGAATGATTAATGATTATTTTTGTTAATCTTCAAATAGCATAAATCAGCAGGCATGTCCATAAAAGTAGCAGTCAGGCATTACACCAAATACACCTACGACAAGCACATCGAGCTGAGCCCGCAAGTGATCCGTCTTCGCCCTGCTCCGCATTCGCGTACTTTCATCAAGGGGTATTCGCTCAACATCAAGCCGGAGGGGCATTTCATTAACTGGCAGCAGGACCCCTTTGGCAACTACCTGGCTCGGATTGTCTTTCCAGAAAAGGTAGACCACTTTGAAGTGGACGTGGAGGTGATTGCTGACATGGTGGTGATCAACCCGTTTGACTTTTTCATTGAAGAGTATGCGGAAAAATTTCCTTTTCAGTATGAAGAATACCTGAAAAGGCAACTCTCTCCCTACCTGGAGGTCACTGAAAATGGGCCCCTCCTGATGGAACTGGTGACACGCGCCAAAGAGAAAAAACTGGAAGAGATGAACACCGTGGATTATCTGGTCGCCCTCAATCAGATGGTCAATCAGGCGCTCTCCTATAACATACGCATGGAGCCCGGGGTACAATCCTGTGAAGAAACACTCCAGTTGGCTTCCGGTTCTTGCCGGGACTTTTCATGGGTTCTTGTGCAGCTCCTGCGACATGTCGGACTGGCCTCCCGGTTTGTATCTGGCTACCTCATCCAGCTCAAAGCTGATCAGAAAGCCCTGGACGGACCTTCGGGCACCGAAGAAGATTTTACCGACCTGCATGCCTGGGCGGAAGTATACCTGCCGGGTGCCGGGTGGGTAGGGTTGGACTCCACTTCAGGTCTCTTTGCGGGAGAAGGGCACATACCCCTCGCCTGCACCCCAGAGCCGCAAAGTGCAGCACCCATTTCAGGATTTGCAGAGCCCGCCAAAACGGAATTCTACTTTGAGAATACCGTCAAACGAATTGAAGAGACACCCAGGGTGACGAAGCCCTATTCCGAAGAGCAATGGGCCCAGATCGTGGCAGTAGGAGATCAGGTGGATGCGGATCTGAATGCGAACAACGTGAAAATGACAATGGGTGGCGAGCCCACCTTTGTGTCCATAGATAACAACGACGCCCCTGAATGGAACTCAGAAGCAGATGGTGAGCACAAGAGAAAGCTCTCCAATCAGCTATTTCACCAACTGAAAGAATCCTATGGAAAGGGAGCCTTGATGCAGTACGGACAGGGTAAATGGTATCCCGGAGAGCCACTTCCTCGCTGGAAACTGGCCTGCTACTGGCGCCTGGATGGCCAACCCATCTGGCACAATGACGCCCTGCTGGCAGATATCTCTAAAGATTATGACCTCAAACACACAGATGCCGCTAAATTCATAGAAGCACTCACCTCCGAACTGAACGTCGACAAAGCCAACATCACTCCGGCCTATGAAGACCCCTTCTATTTCATCTGGGAGGAAAGCAAAGTGCCCGTGAATGTGGATCCCCTTAAAATAGACCTGAAATCTCCACTGGAAAGGCAAAAACTGGCCCAGCTACTACAAGATGGACTGGACAAACCAGTGGGATACGCGGTGCCTTTGTCATGGGATTTGGAGCACACATCCTGGCAGAGCTGCAAGTGGAGCTTTCGCAAAAAGAACCTATTCCTTGTACCCGGAAACTCACCCATCGGGCTCCGGCTACCACTGGACTCTATCCAATATACCGACTCGGAAGACGAGGAAATCCGTCCGGAGCGAGACCTTTTTGAAGAAACCGACGCCTTGCCCTTATCAGGTGAAGCTGCTTCTTTCGAACCCGACAGCAGGCCGTTCAACAACTCCGACAAAATCTTTAAAACCTCATTGCTTACTGAAATTCGGGGCGGCAAACTCTTTGTCTTTTTCCCACCGGTCACTCATTTTGAGCACTACCTGGACCTGGTAGGGGCCGTAGAGCGAACAGCCGAAAAGCTGCAAATTCCGGTTTTGATAGAAGGGTATGACCCGCCTGCCGACAACCGGGTGCAAAAGCTCATGATCACACCCGATCCGGGAGTGATAGAAGTCAATATCCATCCGGCCAAAACATGGCGAGAGCTCCTCAGCAACTACGAAATCCTTTATGACAAAGCCCGCGAGTCGCGCCTGACTACTGAAAAATTTAACCTGGATGGAAGGCACACCGGCACTGGTGGCGGAAATCATGTAACCATTGGGGGCAGCAAGCCAGCAGAAAGTCCAATCCTTCGCCGACCCGATGTGTTGAAGAGTTTTATCACCTACTGGCAGCACCATCCGGCACTTTCCTATCTGTTCTCCACGCAATTTATTGGGCCCACCAGTCAGGCCCCACGTGTGGATGAAGGCCGGGATGATATCCTTTATGAGCTGGAGTTGGCTTTTCAGCAAGTACCTAACCACAAAGAAGACGATGTGCCATATTGGCTGGTAGATCGCATTTTCAGAAACCTGTTGGTGGACATCACAGGCAATACCCATCGGGCGGAGTTCTGTATAGACAAACTCTACTCACCAGACTCCAGCACGGGGCGTTTGGGAATTTTGGAGTTTCGAGGCTTCGATATGCCACCACACTACCGCATGGGGATGGTGCAGTTTCTGCTGATCAGAGCCCTGCTTAGTTGGTTTTGGAAAAACCCATATGATCACAAGCTGGTCAGGTGGGGCACGCAGCTCCACGACCGGTTTTTACTGCCGCACTATTGCTATAAAGACATGACCGAGGTGGTCAATGACCTGCGCAATGCCGGGTATGACTTTGACATCTCCTGGTTCGATCCGTTTTTCAGTTTCCGCTTTCCCTTTGTTGGGGAGCTACAGGTAGATGACATCCATATCGAACTGAAAATGGCGATAGAGCCCTGGCATGTACTGGGTGAGGAAATGTCCAGCTCAGGTACAGCCCGCTTTGTGGACAGCTCTCTGGAGCGACTGCAAGTGAAAATTTCGGGGATGACAGACTCGCGCTACCAGCTCATGTGCAATGGCCTGAGGATTCCACTGAAAAACACTGGCGTGCAGGGAGAGTATGTGTCGGGTATTCGCTATCGGGCATGGCAACCACCATCTGCGCTCCACCCCACTCTGGGTGTGGATACTCCGCTGGTCATAGATCTGTACGACACCTGGACCAAGAAATCTGTGGCCGCCTGCAAATATCATGTGGCCCATCCGGGGGGTAGAAATTACAACACCTTCCCAGTCAATAGCTTTGAGGCAGAATCACGAAGGATCTCCAGATTTTTTGACTTTGGTCATTCTATCAACCTGGTGGAGCCCACAGTGGAGCAACCCACTTCGGTAGGCAGGTTTATCACCAAAGTGAATATCCTCACCAACTATGAGGCGACGGGTGAAGTAGTGAACCCGGAGTTTCCACACACCATGGACCTCAGAAGATACAAAAGCGTGAAGTAGCCTTTTATATTCAGGAAAAGGATAATTTTACTGGTATGATCGAATCATATCTTGTTGATCGCATGTTCAACAATGAGCCGTTTCTGGACGAGCTGGCTACATCTGAAAATAAAGTCTCCTCACAGTGGCAAAAACTGGCCATGTATTATGAGCGGCTCGGCCCTGAAAAGCTCGGTCAGTATCATGAGGAGGTGAGCAGGCAGCTCCGTGAAAATGGTGTGACCTATAACATCTATGGCGATCCGGAGGGGATGAACAGACCCTGGACGCTCGATCCCGTTCCAATGATTTTCAGTGGACAGGACTGGGCTGTGATAGAAAAAGGGCTCATTCAGCGTGCCGAGCTCCTCAATCATATCCTTTCGGATATCTACGGGAGCCGAAGCCTCATCAAAGACGGATTCATTCCCTTCGAGCTAATCTACAATCACCAGGGATTTTTGCGGCAAGTCGATAAAATCAAGCTGGACGGCGAACAGCAACTGATCCAGTACGCAGCGGACCTGGCCCGCGGACCAGATGGTAAAATGTGGGTACTACACGACCGAACAGATGCCCCGTCAGGTGCAGGCTATACTTTTGAAAACCGGGCAGCCATGACACGTGTTTTCCCGGATCTGATCAGAGAAAATGAGGTCAGGAAGATTTCTACCTACTATCAGACCCTCAAAAATACACTGGTCAATCTTTCATCCCGAAACAAAGAGAACCCGCGAATCGTGCTCCTCTCCCCCGGGCCAACCAACGAAACTTATTTTGAGCACGCATACCTTTCTTCTTTCATGGGCTTCACACTGGCCCTGGGTGAAGACCTCACGGTGAGTGATGGGTATGTATGGCTAAAAACCATCAAAGGATTAGAAAAAGTAGACGTGATCATCCGGCGGGTGGATGATGTGTTTTGTGATCCGCTTGAGTTTCGAAGCAATTCACACCTGGGCGTAGTGGGACTCATGGAAGCCGTACGTCAAAAAAAGGTGATCGTGATCAACCCCCTGGGCTGTAGAATACTTGAAAATCCTGGTTTAATGGCCTTTTTGCCAAGGCTTTCCCGACATATCCTGGGTGAAGAACTTATCCTCCCCTCTGTGGCCACGTGGTGGTGTGGGCAGGACAAAGAGAAAAAATATGTGCTCGATCACCTGGAGACGCTGATTATCCGCAAGATTTATCGGAGTGCAGATAACCGGTCGATATACGGAGGCTCCCTTTCCAAAGAGGAACTAAACCAGCTAAGAGCACAAATAGACAGGAGCCCCTACCTCTACGTGGGGCAGGAGTTGGTCAACTTCTCCACTACTCCGTCCTGGATCAATCAGAAGATGGAGGCGAGAAACGCGGTGTTCAGAAGCTACATTGTGGCTGATACTCAAAACAGCACGTACTCGGTGATGCCGGGTGGCCTTTCTCGTAGCTCTGCGCAAAAAGGAGCCTTTATTGTATCCAACCAGCAGGGGGGCATCAGCAAAGACACCTGGGTACTCGGCAAGCGGGAAGAATCCAAAGTCACACCTGTGACAGAGGCTGGTCTACGGCCCGAACTCAAAAGCGTGCTTCCCAGCCGAACTGGTGAACACCTTTTCTGGATCGGGAGATACATGGAGCGCTCCGTATACACTGTAAGACTGATGAGGATGGTGCTCATGACTTACAATGAGGTAGATGAAGACATTCATATTAAAGAAAACCCTGTAGTATCCACCTTACTGAGAACCCTGACCAAACTTACCGGTACACAGCCGGGGTTTAAAGACAAAAAAATCCTCAGACATCCTGAAGAGGAACTGATTTCGCTGGTCCTCGACTCCAGTCGTGTAGGCAGCCTGGCTTACTCACTCAATGCTTTTCTATCTAATGGCTATGCCGTGCGTGACCGGCTGAGTCTGGATACCTGGAGAATCCTCGACAGCATTTCTGAGGAGCTTTCCCGAATGAAAAAGATGGGCTCCGATCTTACTCAGATATATGACGGACTGGACAGTATGGTCATTAAGCTCATGGCATTCTACGGGCTCAACATTGACAACATGACCAGGGAACCTACGTGGCATTTGCTGAATGTGGGACGATTCATAGAGTCCGCCATCAACAATTGTAACGTCCTGGGGTCGATGCTTGGCAAGCGTTTTGGAACAGAAACTGACAAATCCCTGTTGGAGGATACCCTCCGCTGTAGCGAAAGCCTGGTCACCTATCGGTATCGCTATCGATCTGTGATGGAAATGAAAGGGGTGCTCAGTCTGCTCATTTTGCACGAGGAGAATCCACGATCTGTCATCTACCAGATCATGCGGATAGAAAAACACCTAAGTAGTATGCCTCCACAAGACCAGGAGGTGGAGGAATTTCTCAGCCCGGCACGCAAAAAACTACTGGAGGCTGTGACCAAAATTCGCCTGTGCGACATAGACCTGCTGGCCACTGCCGATGGAAAGAAAGGGAATTACACTCATTTGAAAACCTTTCTGGATGAAATCACCGCACTACTAAGCGACACTTCAGACCTGATCTACCAAAAGTACTTCAGCCATACCAGCAATCGCTACCACATGATTCAAACCTCTCTCCTCCCGGAAATATGAGATATCAGGTCACCCACATTACCGACTACATTTATCAAAACACTGCCTCTCTGTGTCACAACATCATGGTGCAGCTACCAAAAGACTCAGAGTGCCAGACCGTAGAGGAAAGCAGTTATGAGATAGATCCGGAACCCAGCTTTCTGGGCGAGCGAAAGGATTTTTTTGACAATCAGTACCTCTATTTTTCCATAGAAAGGGCGCACAAAAAACTTACGGTAACCTCCAGAACCAGAGTAACTCTGAAATCACCAAAATGGATGGGAGTGGATCCGGCGAGCACCAGCCCGTGGGAAGAGGTGGTGAAATGGCTGCGAACCACAGATGCCCTGAATGACATTCGCCAGTTTTATCTGGAGTCCAAGCATGTGCATTTCGTAGAAGGGATTAAAGCCTATACCCTTCAGTCCTTCACCCCCGGCCGACCCATCATGGAGGCCATGATGGAACTCAACTCCAGGATCTTTCATGATTTCAGTTTCACTCCTGGGTTTACTGATATCAGTACTCCCCTTGAAAAAGTTTTTGAAACTAAAAAAGGGGTTTGTCAGGACTTTGCGCATTTTGCACTGGCCTGCCTGCGCTCCATCAACCTGGCCGCCAGGTATGTGAGTGGCTATATCGAAACACTGCCTCCTCCAGGCAAGCCTAAACTGGTAGGTGCAGATGCATCTCATGCCTGGGTAGCCCTCTACATTCCAGAGTTGGAATGGGTGGAGTTTGATGCCACCAATAACCTGCTGGTAGACGACAAGCATGTGCGGGTGGCCGTAGGCAGAGACTTTGCAGACATTACGCCCCTCAAAGGGATTGTCTACAGCGTGGGTAAACAAACCATGAAGGTCAGCGTGGATGTACGTAATCTGGATAGTGTGTAGGATCTTATTCAACAATTCTGTCTAATCCACCCGCCAAACCTGACCGTCTCTGACTATTTTAGAATAAATTTCAGGCTATGGCAGACCAAAATCCTCAGACTCCCCAGCTTATGAAAACATTAGGTCCGCTGATGCTCTGGGGACTGGGCGTAGGCTATGTGATCTCCGGCATGTATTTTGGCTGGAACCTCGGCCTGGCAGAAGGGGGCACGCTGGGGCTGGCTATCGCCACGTTCTTCATTATCATCATGTACCTCACCTTCACCTTTAGCTACACGGAGCTGGCTTGCGCCATTCCCAAAGCCGGAGGAGCTTTTGATTATGCGGACAGAGCCTTGGGTAAGAAACTGGGATTTCTGGCCGGTATGGCTCAGAATGTAGAGTTCATTTTTGCACCTCCAGCCATAGCCGCAGCCATTGGTGCCTACTTCAATATCTTCTTCCCGCAGATCGATACGCTCTACATCGCCATTCTGGCTTACCTGCTGTTTACCGGCCTGAATATCCTCGGTGTGAGGGCTGCCGCCATCTTCGAGCTGGTCATCACCGTCCTTGCCGTGCTGGAGCTGTTGATCTTTGCTGGGGTTTGTCTGCCTCACATGAAAGTTGAAAACCTCACCCTCAATGCCCTACCCAATGGGTTTCAGGGGGCGTTCGCAGCCATCCCGTTTGCCATCTGGTTTTTCCTGGCCATAGAGGGAGTGGCCAATGTGGCTGAAGAAGCCAAAAACCCACAACGAAGTATTTTGATTGGTTTTGGTTCAGCCATCTTCACATTGGTGGTGCTATGCCTGCTCACCTTCGTATCGGCAGTTGGCGTGGATGGCTGGGAATCTATTGTCTACCCTCCAGGGAGCACTGAAGCTTCCGACTCCCCTTTGCCTTTGGCTCTGGCCAAAATAGTCGGCGACAGCCACCTGCTGTATCACCTGCTGATCACCGTAGGCCTGTTTGGTCTGGTAGCTTCCTTTCACGGGATCATCCTGGCGGCAGGGCGCTCCACGTTCGAGTTTGGCCGGGTAGGCTACATCCCCAAATCGCTGGGCAAAGTGCATCCTAAAACCCTCACTCCGGCCAATGCCCTGGTGGTAAATATGCTCATAGGGATTGTGGCCCTTCTAACCGGAAAAACAGGCGAAATCATCACCATTGCCTGCTTTGGAGCTTTGACTTTGTATATCGTGTCCATGTTCTCATTTTTTGCGCTGCGCAAAAATGAGCCCGACCTGGATCGTCCGTTTAAGGTGCCACTTTACCCCTTTTTCCCAGCTTGTGCCCTCATCATAGCCAGTCTGGCGCTGGTGGCTATGACCATTTATAACCTGAAGCTGGCATTGATTTACGGCCTGATTATGTTGGCCGCTTACTTATGGTTTCTCTTTACAGAGAAAAAGAATTAATTTGATCTATGTCATTTCATCCAATCGAATTACGAAGCTTTCTTTATGCAAAACAGGCTGAACTTTAACTTTCCTACACCCATCCGGTTTGGGGCCGGGGTAATCGATGAACTACCCGATCACCTGCTGGCTCAGGGGCTGAATCACCCACTTCTGGTGACTGACCCGGTGGTGTCTGAGCTGGAGTTTTTTCAGGATATCCTGAATGGGTTGAGGTCAAAAAACATGACCCCTGAGGTGCATACTGAAATGCACAAAAATCCTATCGAATCAGATGTACTCAAAGGTGGGGATCATTATCACCGCTCGGGATGTGATTGTATTGTAGGCATCGGCGGGGGTGTAGCATTGGATGTCGCCCGGGCCATTGTGCTCCGCATTCATCATCATCGGCCCCTCTTTGACTATGATGACCTGATAGGTGGCGACCAGTATGTAACCGAAGAAGTGCCGTATTTTGTGACGGTTCCCACCACGGCCGGTACCGGAAGTGAAGTGGGCCGCAGTGCCATTATTTCGGAGGATATTTCCAAGAAAAAAAGAATCCTCTTTGCTCCTAAACTGATGGCCCGACAGGTGTTTGCCGATCCTATGCTCACCATGGAGTTGCCCCCCTTTGTTACAGCAGCTACAGGCATGGATGCCCTCACGCATAACATGGAGGCTTACCTGGCCAAAAACTACCACCCGATGTGCGATGGAATCGCCCTGGAGGGCATGGCCCTCATAGCCAAATCCATAGAAAAAGCTACACACCACCCCGACCTGGAAGCCCGCTCCAATATGCTCCTGGGATCCCTCATGGGTGCCGTAGCTTTCCAGAAAGGCCTGGGTGTGGTGCATAGCCTGGCACATCCGCTTTCCAGTCTGCTGGACACTCACCATGGACTGGCCAACGCCGTGAATCTGCCCTATGGCATGGAATTTAACTATGCTGGTTTGGAGTCCCGATTTGATAAAATGGCGGAGTTTTTGGGTGTGGTGGATGCGGACGGAGCGCGCGTAGTAGATTTCCTCTTTGAGCTCAATCAGCGGCTGGAACTGCCAACCAAGCTGAGTGAAATTGGCGTACGACCAGAACATATCGAAGAACTTTCAAACCTGGCGGTGGCAGACTTTGCTCATCCCAACAATCCCAAGCCTGTGAGCTGGGATGACTTTCATACCTTGTATCAAAAAGCACTTTGAGCATGTTAAAAATCGGCATTTCTGCCTGCTTTCTTTATCCTGACCCCAAACGTTCGGTTTTTGGACCAAAGACCCTGAGTTATCTTGAAAATGACATGGCCCGGTACCTTACAAAAGAAGGTGTGATCCCTGTACTCATTCCCGATGTGGACGATGAACTTCTCCTTGCACTCGTAGAGGAAATGGATGGCTTCATTTTCCAGGGCGGCACTGATCTGGCACCAGAGTCCTACGGTGAAAAGCCGATAGAAAATGGTCGTTGGAAGGGTGATCCCGTAAGAGACAAGTATGAACTCAAACTCATGAATTTGGCTATGGAAAGTGATAAACCCATCCTGGGTATCTGTCGTGGGATGCAGCTCATGAATGTGTATTTCGGTGGCACGCTCTATCAGGATACCAAAACCCAGCGACCAGAAGTACTGGTACACCGTGATGCAGAACAGTACGATACCGTCTCCCATGAAATTTCCTTTACGGAAAAAAAGATCCTGTCCAAAATCTACAAAAACGCCCAAAGCACCCGGGTGAACAGTGTACACCACCAGTCCATCAAGAATCTGGGCAAAAATCTGGAGGTCCTGGCTGAAAGTCCTGAAGATGGGGTGATTGAGGCCATTGGCTATACCAAAGCCCCGGACGGCTGGGTAATGGGGGTGCAATGGCATCCTGAGTTTTCTCATACCCTGGGTAGTCAGGTCATCAATGCCGACAAACTTTATCTCTATTTTCTGGAACATGTAAAATCGCTGAAAAGCTAACCCTATGAACGTCATCAATCCTGCAACGGAAGAAGTCATCTCCGTGCTGACACCAGACACGGCCGCTACGGTCGCTGCAAAACTCAAGGCACTCAGGGCTGGTCAAAAGAACTGGCAAAATCATAGTGTGGAAGAGCGGCTGGCCATCATTGAGCGATTCGGTGAACTGGTCGTGGAAAACAAACCCGAACTGGCCCGGATTCTGACCAGTGAAACGGGCAAGCCCATCTCACAATCCATCAATGAGATCAATGGCTCACTGGGCCGAATCCAGCACCTGAAGATCAATGCCGAAAAATGGCTGGAAAGTGAAATGATCACGCCAAAGGATGCTACCGTGGAGTTCATCACCCACGAGCCACTGGGAGTCATTGCTAATATTTCTGCATGGAATTTTCCTTACAATGTAGGCTACAATGTATTCCTATATGCCCTGGTGGCTGGCAACGCCGTGCTCTATAAGCCTTCGGAGTTCGCATCCCTGACAGGATTAAAATTTGGAGCACTCTTACACGAAGCGGGAGTCCCCGCCAATGTGTTTGAAGTAGTCATCGGCTCAGGCGCTGTGGGCCAGTACTTGCTGGAAGCCGATCTGGATGGGTATTTCTTCACGGGCTCATACAAAACCGGAGTACACATCACTCAAACTGTCGCGCACAAGCTGGTACCGGTGCAGTTGGAGTTGGGTGGCAAAGATCCTCTTTATGTGATGGATGATGTGGTGGATGTTCGGCAGGCGGCTATCAATGCGGCAGAAGGTGCTTTCTACAACAATGGCCAGAGTTGCTGCGCCGTAGAGCGCATCTATGTACAGGAAGACATTTATGAAGAGTTTGTGCAGCACTTCACTGAAGAGGTAAAATCTTACAAACTGGGTGATCCCATGGAGGAAGACACCTTCACCGGGCCACTGACCAGGCCACAGCAAATAGCGGTCCTCGCAGACCAAATTAAAGATGCTGTTGCTAAAGGTGCCCAACTGGTACTGGGAGGAGAGTCCCTCAACAGGAAAGGATATTTTATGAGCCCGGCTGTACTTACCGGTGTAAATCACACCATGGAACTCATGCGGGAGGAATCTTTCGGGCCGATCATCGGAATCCAGAAAGTAAGCTCCGATGAAGAGGCTACCGACCTGATGCGAGACACCCCATATGGCCTGACTGCAGCGGTGTTTTCCGAAGATGAGGCCAGGGCCCGCAAAGTATTGGATCAGATGAATGTTGGCACCGTATACTGGAACTGCTGCGACCGTGTGAGCCCGAATATACCCTGGTCGGGTCGTAAAAACTCAGGGCTTGGAGCCACCCTTTCGTATATGGGCATTCGCGCTTTCACCCAGCCCAAAGCGTATCACTGGCGGGGGTAGACCATTTTCACCAAAACCATTATCTTTCGAGGCTGAAATATGGAATCAATAGACAACATCACCCTCAACTTCTCAGACCAAAACATTTTTATCCTCAACCTCAGTTTAGGGTTTATCATGTTTGGTGTGGCACTAAAACTAACTCCTGCTGATTTTAAAATGGTGCTGGCACAGCCGCTGGGCACCCTGGCCGGAGTGCTTTCACAGTTCATCATCCTGCCTTTTCTCACGTTTGTGCTGGTATGGATCCTGGAGCCGCACCCCACTTTTGCCCTGGGAATGATGATGGTGGCGGCCTGCCCTGGTGGCAACATCTCCAACTTCTTCTCCGCCCTGGCGCGTGGCAATATCGCCCTTTCAGTCAGCCTTACAGCTATTTCCAGCATTTTAGCCATCTTCATGACCCCCATCAACCTGTCTTTTTGGGCCAGTATGTATGCACCCACTGCCACGCTACTCACTGAGGTGAGTCTCGACTTTTGGGATGTCTTCAAAACCATTGTTACCATTTTGGGGATTCCGATTGTACTGGGCATGAGCTTTCGACACAAGTACCCTAAGACCGCTGAGAAACTTCACCCGTACATGCATTTTGGGTCCATCGTTATTTTCGCAGCGATCGTCATCCTGGCTTTTTCTGCCAACCTGGACATCTTCCTCAATTACATTTATCTGGTGGTCTTTCTGGTCTTTCTTCACAATGCCATCGCCCTCATTTCCGGATATCAGTTGGGGAGAATTTTCGGGCTGCCAGAGGCCGACCGACGCTCTCTGGCCATAGAAACCGGCATTCAAAATTCAGGACTCGGATTACTCCTTATATTTGCGTTTTTTCAGGGCCTGGGTGGCATGGCCATTGTCGCCGCCTGGTGGGGCATCTGGCACATACTGTCAGGCTTGTCCCTGGCTTATTGGTGGAACTATAGGGTAGCAGTAGCATTAAAATGAGAGCACACTGGTTTTATTATTTAGTAAAGATTGCGAGTTGGATTGGGTTAAAATTATTCTTTGGCGGGGTAAAAATCTATGGCGCTAAAAACATCCCCAGGGATGCAGCGCTAATCTTCACCCCCAACCATCAGGGTGCCTTCATGGATGCGGTGCTGGTGGGTACATTCAACAGAGTGCCGGTCTCTTTTCTCACCCGATCTGATGTGTTTAACAAATGGTCCATGCCCTTTTTGAAGGCGCTGAACATGATGCCGATCTATCGCATTAGGGATGGAATTGCCAGTCTTTCTCAAAACGATGCAGTTTTTGACACCTGCTTCAGGATGCTCTCTGAGAAACGTGCGATCCTCATTTTCCCGGAAGGAAATCATGGAATAGAGTACTATCTGAGACCTCTCTCCAAAGGAACTGCACGACTGGCGCTGGATGCGCGGGCGCAGGTGGATCCCAATACCAAAATATACATCATCCCTACGGGCGTCAACTATTTTTCCCACTACCATCCACTGGCGAAAGTACTGATCAAGTTTGGTGAGCCCATCGAGCTGGAGGA
Source organism: Marinoscillum luteum (assembly GCF_044005705.1). Classification (NCBI taxonomy): domain Bacteria; kingdom Pseudomonadati; phylum Bacteroidota; class Cytophagia; order Cytophagales; family Reichenbachiellaceae; genus Marinoscillum; species Marinoscillum luteum. Next base: position 159,369 of record NZ_JBIPKE010000014.1, read on the forward strand.
CTACATGACACAGTACCACGAGCATAAGCAAAAGGGATACAATCAGCTGAAGCAAGACCTGGCTGAGGCGATGAAAAAGACCCTGATTCTGGCTGAAGATGGAGCGGACTATACCCAGAAAAGAGACTGGATTTTCCAACCCAAACATGAGCATCTGTCATTTGATGAGCTAAAGGCCATGGCCGAGGGGGATCACTTTGAAGCACGTGAGCCAATGAAAAAAGGGCCTGTGCGAAAGGCGCTTATCTGGATATTATCCATATTCAATCTGCCTCCGATGCTGGGCCTCAGCAAAATCATCCGTGGCATCAAAGATCACGTGTTTTACGTCTCCATCAAGTACATGGTAGGGTCGTTCCTCCACATCTTATGGTGGTCGTTTCTCTTTGCCGCTGGTGTTATATGGATTGGCTGGGAGGCAGGACTTCTGTTTGCCTTTACGGCCATTATGGTGGCCATGGCGCGTCAGTCGCTCATCAAATTCTAGTTGACCCTTGCCTCGTATTTTTTGCGGTCATAGATGATATGCCCCTCCCTGTCCCACTCTTTGGTGATGACGGGTTTGGCTTTCTTATCAAAGGCCTCCAACGGGTAAGTCACTTCTCTTTTCACGCGCTCATTGTCATAATATTCGCGCCAGACACCTACCCGGTGGTCAAACTGATAATGACCCACCACTGCAAGCTTCCCATTAGGATGGTAAGCGTAGTACTCCCCTTCTCTTTCGCCAAAATGCACCGGGATCATTTCCTTAAGCTGCGTACGATCAAAGTCATAGTAGGCCAGAAGTGACTCTTTTGGCCACCCCTTCCAGTAAATTTCCTTTTCTTGCAGGATATCGTGTCTATTGTATCTAACCCATCGGCCGTGCTTCATTCCCTTGTAGAAGTAGCCCTCCTCAATCACCTGATCACCCATCTTCTTTTCGTAATGGCCATGCAGCACCCCTGCATTCTCACGCTTCACACGTAGTGAATTCACGATCTTCTTTTTCTTAAAATCATACCAGTAGAAGTCCCGGGCATATGGATCAGGACCTTCATAGTCTTTGTCTTTGAGGTAGTAAAAAAGCTCCACCACGGTTCGGTCGCCAAAGCCCTGCTTGGCAAAACCACGCTTGGCTTTGATCTTATAATAGATTTTAGGGTTTTTCTTCTTTTCCTTCTTCTTGGTCTCGGCCTTATCCAGCGGATCTTTCTCCAGATCGGCTTTCATATCCAGAGTCAGTGGAGTTTCGTAATTCACTTTGAAAAGCTCATCGATGGACTCGCCATCTTGCCCCATCAAGGCAAAGGCCATAAAAAAGAATACAAGTAGCGATAATATTTTCTTCATTTCGGGATACTTCTTGCTCACTTCAACGATCAAACCTACCAAAAAATTTCATTCTTCTGCCGCTCCGCTGCTGATGGTTTGTCCAAAGAAAAGTGCATTCAGAAAAAGCTTATTGGTTCCGTACCAAAAGGCTCTGAAATTGGGGTTGTCAGCAAAGGTGATAATCCGCCCCTTTCTCAGTGCTGAAATGGTCACTGCCGGAGTAGCAGAGATTTGCTTCAATCTTTCATCAGAAATATAGCCACTTAGCAGCGGGGTATCCAGGTAGACTATAGGATAAGCATATGGATTTGATGCTTTTTTCATCATAAGGCTATGGTCTCTAAAAAGCGGAATTTGAGCAGATTCGAGTCCGTAGCTGAGGGGGTGCCCCAGATCCACACGGGCCTCAAAAATAGCTCCGCCAACCACCTGTGCTCCACGATTTTGATCCAGCTCCAGGTACTTTTTGTAGCCTGTGGTATCCGGTACGGCCTTCGCATACTGGACTTTGGACATTTCCTTATCCGACAGCCATTTACCTCCTCGTTTCCATGACACTATTACTCCACCTCTTGTGACCCATTGTTTCAGGTTTTCCACTCCCGTGTCAGTTATGGCACGGTAATTACCATCTGTCATCACGATTCTATTGTATCGGCTCAGATCGGTCCGGTTGAGCGCTTCTACTGGCAAAAGGGTCACCTGCATATCCATTCGCTGGTCCAGCAAATGCCATACCTCCCCGGCCTCATTACTATCCACGCCATCTCCAACCAGTACAGCTACCTTCGGCATGGTCAACACTTCGGCCTGCCTGGTGCCCAGATCCGATCCTCCAATGGCTAAGCCGGTATTAAGCCCATAAACATTGATGCCATCCAGTACGGCAATCTCCTGAATAATCGCTTCTATGATATCCCTTTTGTCACGCTGCACGCCCACAGGAATAACAATAGATCCCCGGGCATATGATCGGTCGCGATCTGTGTGTATGGAATGATTCACTTCTGTGACAATTCCCGCCTTTAACAACCGCATGATCGCCCTTGGAGTATAGTATCCATTGGGCTCAAACAGGTAAGCATAGTCTGAACTACCAACGACCCGTCCCTTAGGAAACTGAGGCGTGGCAATCACCTCACCCAACTGGGTCTGCACGTAATCCCTGGCGCCGAGCTCATCATACTTGAGGTTGAAAGCCAGGGGCAGCGTCCAGGTAGACACGTCATAGAACAGGCTGTCCTGAAATGAAGTGCGGGTCTCAAATAGTGCCTTGATCAGCCGGTACTGTGGCTGATTAGTGGGGATCACGTAGCTACCAGTGCTGTATGCCTGTGTTCCTTTTTTAATGTTTTTTTCTACAGGATAAATGAGGATATCGTGCCGATGGAGTACTTCCATTAGATGAAATGCCCTGGCAGGGTCACCCTCGGAGCCAAAAATATAGGCCTTTACCGGGTCAGCTCCCGCCAGCTTTATCGACTCCTGGTAGAAAAGACTCTGGTGTTTGAGCAGGTCCGCTCGCAGATCGTTGGCTGCTTTGAGGGTGGACAATGATGTGACAAAATGATTCCTGATGGCCTCAGGAAATCCTATGCTCCCGAACTGATTCTCCTGCAGATGGCCTCTGGCACTGGCCTGCTCAAACAATATACCCACTGCTCCATTCATATCCGGATATGTGGATCCCTTGCCTACATAAAAATCATCAAATCCCTCCTTGGAGTAGTATAGTGAACCAACGCTATCCAGCGCGGCGGCATGGTATTGTGCGATTTTTTCTGTCAGGGTAACATTGTTCTGAGGAGTCAGGGGATACTTCCGGGAGGGTACACCCGGCTGAAAAAAGAAGGTACTATTACTCCCCATCTCGTGATGGTCTGTAAGAATGTTAGGTTTCCACCGATGATAGAGAGAGAGCCTGCCCTTTGACTCGGGGTGCTGCACAGGCATCCAGTCTCTGTTCAGATCAAACCAGTAATGATTGGTACGTCCTCCAGGCCAGGCCTCGTCAAATTCCCTTGAGCTGGGATCAGACACCAAATTGGCAGATTTATGCATGTTCACCCAGGTGGAAAATCGCTGAAGCCCATCCGGGTTAAATGAGGGATCGAGTAAGATGACCGTTTCAGAAAGGAGGCGGTCCACCCATGGGCCCTGAGCTGCTGCCAGGTAGTAGGCGGCCAACAAAGCAGCATTGGAGCCACTAGCCTCATTGCCATGGACACTGTAGCCCATATAATGGACGAGTTTTGAGTCATCACTGGGGGAGCCTTTTGTATTCGCCAGCTGAACATGCTCGGAGCGAATGGCCTCAAGATTCAGATGGTTTTCAGGGCTGGTGATTACTAGTACCATCAGTGGTCTGTGCTCATAGCTGTGGCCGTATTCCTGTAAGGCGATGCGATCAGATACCCGTGCCAGTTCGCGCATGTATGAGACCAACTGGTCGTGACTCACATGCCATTCCCCCACCTCATAACCCAATATTTCTTCCGGTGTGGGGATCGCCAAATCATAGCTTACGTTTTGCGGGAGGTAGTCTTCGATGGGTGTCTGTCCCAGCGTAATCCAGGCCAGGAAAAGAAGCACCAATGACAATATTAATTTCTTCATACTAATGAATTTCCATGGTGTAATGGCAGCTAAAAATGGCAGAAGCCTCCAGTTTCCTGATCCCTTCTTTGGCGCTTAGCTCTCCCGAGTGATTCCCATAGTCAGCCAACCCATACCAGGGCTCTATACACACAAAGGGGGATTCCTGGCTTTTCGACCAAATCCCCAGGTAGGGAAATCCTTCGAAATGAAAAGTCAGCCATTTCTGAGAGAGACTGGACAGGCTAACCCGGGTAGAATTGAGCTGCTTAAAGACGAGCGCATCTTTGTCAAAAAGATGATCTGTAATATGAAGACGTTGCCCATCCAGCTCAATGGCTTCCTTCTTGCCTGTAAATAACCCCCCATCAAGCCTGTGTGTAAATAAAGTTTCTTGCTGATCAAACTCCAGCCAGTAGTCGGAACGAAACTCCTCCGGATTAAGAGGGCAATCGAAGGCCGGGTGTCCACCAATGGAAAAGTACATGACTTGTTTTCCTTTATTTTTTACTTCATAGGTGGTTCGCAAAGAGTGCCCCTCCAACTGGTAGATGATCCTTAATTCAAATTTGAAAGGGTATTTCTTCAAAGTATTTGAATCCGCATCCAGCTGAAAAATAATTTGATCTGAAGTGTGTTCTACAATTTCAAAATCCAAATCCCGTGCGAATCCATGCTGTCCCATCTCATAGGTTTTACCCTCATGCCGATACTGATCCTTTTTCAACTTGCCCACAAAAGGAAAAAGCACAGGAGCATGCCGTCCCCAATATTTGGTTCGAGCCTGCCAGATATATTCCCGGCCGGTGGCATTATGTGTCAAACTCGTGATCTCTGCTCCCCTTACATTAAAAGTCGCTTTGAGGTGATTGTTTGAAATCTTCATTCACTAAAAATAAAAAAAGGTAGCTTCTTGAGCGCTATTTTAAGGGTTTATCTCAAAAGTATCACTAGCCCTCAAATCCATAAAAAAAGGCACCCCTGAGGGTGCCTTTTTCTTTACACTATGTTTTTTCTATTAATAGAGGTAATTAAGTGCTGTTCTATCGTCGTTGTTAAAAGGTCTGTCACCACCATCTGTACAGGCCAGCATCCATGACTTAGCAGAAGCGGTAGCTCCAGTGGGCGTGCCAGGGATGTGGTTGGCACCTACTCCACCATCACCTTCATTGGAGGTTCCTCCTCCACAAGAGATGCTTCTGTCAAAATAATCTGTATGACGGAAACCAACACAGTGGCCCATCTCGTGCGCAATAATGGTAGCAATACCAGCAGTACTCAAGCCATAAGAAGACTCCAGCACACCACTCATTTTGATTTCTCCGTAAGGATCACCGGAAGCTGTTGGGAATCCGGCAGATCCCAAAACACCTCTTCGCTCATCTCCCTTGCTCAGTCTGGTCATTACGATGTCCGCATTGCTAGACGAAGTGACCCTTTGAAAAGAAATCTCCAGGTTTTGAGCATTGTAGCGAGAAATGGCCAAATCCAAGCCCGCGATCATTCCGGGGCTATAGCCCGAACCGCCACCTTTTTTGCCTTTTCCACCTCCAGAGCTTGCCTCCGGTGCGTAAACCGTGATCACTCTGTTACCACCAGTAGTCACCAGGTTGTTAGTGCTGTACTGCTCTTCTACAGGTACACGCACTCCCGCTTTCATTCTAGCCAAATCAGCGTCAGTCAAATAAATATCTCCTTCTACCAAATAACCCTCTTCAAAAATCAGGGGAGCCTGGTCGGTGACGTCAAATCCAAGGTCGGTCAATCTGGCCATTACTTCAGGTGAAACAGTTTCTTCTTTCATCACTTGATCGGACTCACATGCAAAGAATGTTGCGCTTGCAAGAAGCATACATGCTGTGAAATAATTGAGTTTCTTCATTGTTGTAAGATTTAAGTGTTTAAAATAAGTAAAATCAGCCAGTTGGAATAGCTATAAAACGGAAAGGACATCCTTTTGAGATGTCCTTCCAATATGTCATACTAAAAATATCAATACAGGTAATTAAGTGCTGTTCTATCGTCATTGTTGAAAGGTCTGTCACCTCCATCTGTACAGGCAAGCATCCAGGACTTGGCAGCTGCTGTAGCGCCAGTAGGTGTGCCAGGGATATGGTTGGCACCTACAGTTGAAGCACCTTCATTGGAAGTACCTCCACCACATGAAATACTTCGATCAAAGTAATCTGTGTGACGGAAACCTATGCAGTGACCCATTTCGTGAGCGATGATGGTAGCGATACCTGCAGTGCTCAGACCGTAAGAAGACTCCAAAATACCACTCATTTTGATTTCGCCGTAAGGATCGCCTGAAGAAGTAGGAAACCCAGCTGAGCCAAGGATACCTTGACGCTCTTCTCCCTTTTTAAGTCTCGTCATCACAATGTCAGCATTGCTTGAAGAAGTCACTCTCTGAAAAGAGATGGCCAGGTTCTGAGCATTGTAACGAGAGATGGCCAAATCCAAGCCAGCGATCATTCCAGAGCTATAACCATTTCTTCCGCCCTCAGGAGCGTACATGGTGATGGTTCTTGATCCGCCAGTAGATACCAGATTGTTGGTACTGTACTGCTCTTCTACGGCCAGTCTTGAACCTTCATTTAAAGAAGCAAGATCAGCTGCAGGGATGTAGATATCTCCCTCTACCAGATAACCGTCATCGAATTTGATGGGTGCTTGTTGTGTTACATCAAATCCAGCATTGGTTAGGGCCGCAAGTACTGATTCAGAAACTTCATCCTGAGTAACCACAGCATCGTTCTGCTGCTCACAAGAAACAAATAGCACGCTCACTGCCAGAGTAAACACCGCTAGGTAATTAGTTTTTCTCATTGTGTAAATAAGTTTGAATTAGGTTTGAAAGATTCTTGAAACCTCTTCAAGAATTCCCCTAAAGTATCCAAAAAGTTTATTTGAGCAAAATATTCTTTCGAATTAGAATGTATTCATGAATTTATGTTCTTTTACAAAATATAATTCCGTCAAAAAATAGAATTTTGTCCAAAAATTCTGTCGCGCGATGACTTTGTCGAGATAAACCCTCAAAACAAGCCCTCAGAGCCGAATTACCTCGCAAATCTGGCCGGATGCTCACTCACATTATCTTAATTATATTCGCTGCTATGAAGTGGCTGTTTTGGGTGCTTTTGGTCTCCCTGATGTGTGTGAATACTGTTTTGGCTCAGTCCAAGCTCTCTCCTAAACTGATGGGAGAGTCTCAGAGGCGCGCGCACCTCAGCACCATGGATACATTTACAATAGCAGTGCAGAACCGGCCTCTTTTTGTGAGGCAATATGGGGATCAGGTGAAGATCCTTACCTGGCATTCGGCTTCATCCACGCTCACTTTCTATGCCACTCAAAGTCTCATCTTCGGTGAATTGATAGAGGACGAAAATATTCTCTTCATTGATGCACCCAATCAGCCCAGGGAAGAATCGGTATTGGATGTGCCGAACTTTCAATACAACAGAATCCGAAAAGCACAACATCAATATCCCGACAACAGCGGCAGCGGTCTCAGGCTGTCGCTCAAAGAGCGAAAATTTGATGAAGCAGATATCGACCTGACTGGCAAGACCTTTAGCATAGGTCTGGAAGCTGAAGACGTGTCGCAACATGCCACCGACATGGCTACAATCATCCTGGGTGCAGGCAACACTTCTCCTTTTTATAAAGGGATTGCTCCGGGGGCCCTGGTGGCCTCCTCAGACTTTAACAACCTGCTTCCCGATGATGAAACGTTACTGACTGAGAATGGCATTTATCTTCAAAATCACTCCTATGGAGTAGGCATTGAAAACTATTATGGGGTAGAAGCCTACGCCTATGATCGGTCCATCTTTTCCGAACCTGAAATCGTGCATGTATTTTCGGCGGGTAATGCGGGAACCTCCAGCTCTGAAGATGGTACTTACAGCGGCCTCTCTTTTGCCAATCTCACTGGTACATTTAAGCAAGCCAAAAACACACTGATCGTAAGCGCTGTAGATACCAGTCTGGCCATAAGCCCCTACAACTCCAGAGGGCCTGCCTTTGACGGACGTATCAAGCCTGAGTTGACGGCCTATGGTGGTGGGGGCACCTCAGATGCTGCAGCGATTGTCTCGGGTATTGTAACATTGCTTCAGGAATCCTTTCAAAAAAAGACCCTGCACTTGCCTTCTTCGGCTTTAATCAAAGCAGTGCTCATAGCTGGTGCTGATGATATAGGGCCTGAGGGGATTGATTTCTACTCCGGATATGGTAGTGCAAATGCCTCCAAATCGCTACAAATTCTGGAAAGCGGCTGGCACGATGAAGTGGTTGTCACCAAAGGAGAGAATACCACATTGGAAATAGAAATCCCCACAGGTGTAAAACAAATCAAACTGGCAGTCAGCTGGGTGGACCCGGCTGCTGAACTTAATGTCACCCGGGCCTTGATCAACGATGTGGACGCCCAACTCTCTCTTAGTGGTGCTACCTGGCTGCCATGGGTGCTCAATCATAGTCCCTCGGAGGCCGCGCTGAATGAACCTCCCCAAAGAGCAATGGATCACCTGAACAATGTAGAATTCATCTCTCTGGAGTCTCCAGGGCCCGGAACCTATCAGCTGGAATTATCCGGCGCAAATCTTAGTTCGGCCAGTCAGGAAGTTTCTGTCGCCTGGTATTTCGAAATGGCCGACACGTTTGAGTGGGACTTTCCAACCTCCAGTGATATTCTGGCTGCCAATACTGCTGAATGGCTCAGCTGGAATTCAACTTTCAATGCCAACGAAGGCCTGATGGCTTATCAGCTGAACGATGGGGGGTGGGTGGACATTGGCACGGTGAAGCTGAATGAGCCCTTCAGGTGGGCAACTCCAAAAATCTCTGCCGCGGCCCGGCTGAAAATGACCGTGGGCGTCAACGAGTTTGTTTCCAACTATTTTTCCATATCCGAATTACCAAGGGTGTCTGTAGCATTTAATTGCGAAGAAACTTTTGGGCTTCAGTGGCCCCAAATCGAGGCAGCACAGTCTTATGAAGTGTATGAGATGGGGGCCACTTCCCTCGACCTGATCGGGACAACAACAGACACTATCTATACCATCGAGAAGTCTGCCAGTGTATATTATTCAGTAGCTCCGGTGATCGGCAATGCCGGTGGTTTGCGGAGCCAGGCACTCAATTACACATTTCAGGGGACCTTTTGCTATTTCAATTTCTTTGCGGCAGAGCGTGCAAATGAAGAAACCGTACGGATCACACTCAACCTGAGCACGTCGGCCAACATAGAGCACGTGGAAGTGCTCAAATCCGTGAATGCTTCCGAGGAATTATTGACCGATATTGTACCCGAGGGGCAAACTTCTTTTGTGCTTTCAGACCCTGATTTGGATCCTGGCCTCATGACTTATCAGGCGATATTGTATTTCAAAGACGGAACTACCTTAAGGTCGGACGAGAGCTCACTTTATATAGAGATTCCCGGGAAGCTGCTCCTGTTCCCAAATCCCGCGACCGACCCCTATATCAACCTGCTGTCCTCTGGCACTGGTCAACTCCTACAGATCACAGACGACCAGGGCAAATTGGTGCTGGAAAAGAAACTGGAAGAGTCCTTTGAATACATCATCGTGCAGGACTTTCGGGAGGGCCTGTACCTCTACAGACTTCTGGAAGGGAAAAAAGTAGTGGATACAGGAAAATTTATCAAATACTAGCAATAAAAAAGCTGTCCCGAAATGTAATCCGCGACTGGAATTAGCCGGGATTTATTCAGGACAGCTTTCTGATTCTACCTAGGCAGCAATTTATTTTACGGCCAGCTCCACACTCCTGTTGATGAAGTTGGTCAGGTTTTTACCACTCAGCATCCCCTGTGAGAGGAGCGCCCAGTCATAAGCTTGCTTGGCCAGCGCAACCTGATCTTCTTCACTTTCGGCTTCTACAATCTTGCGGGTAAACGCATGGTTGGCATTCACCGATACCGCAAGGTTGAGCGGCATCTCACCGAACATCATTGGGCCTCCACCGCCCTGCGCCTGCATGTCTCTCATCCTTCGGATAAACTCAGGCAGGGTGATCGTCACTGGCATGTCATCGGTGGCCATAGGCTCCACGGTCACATTGTTTTTATCATCCCCGATGGCTTTCTTGAAGGCCGCCGATACTTTCTCTTTTTCAGCATCAGATAGTACAGATTCCTTTTTCTCATCTTTATCGATGAGTTTGTCTATCACGTCCGCATCCACCCGCTTGAGGGTAACGCCTTCATATTTCTGCTCCACGTGGTTGATAAAGTGGCTGTCCACCGGTCCGTCCAGTACCAGCACATCATAGCTTCGCTTCTTCGCAGTTTCGAGGTAGCTGTGCTGCTTTTCTTCATCCGTGGTATAAAGGAAAACCACACTCTTGTCCTTATTGGTCTGGTTAGTGGCTACCTCTGTTTTGTACTCCTCTATGTTGAAGAACTTGCCTTCCACGTTTTTCACCAAAGTGAAATCCTTGGCTTTTTCTTCAAATTTCTCCTCGGAGATCATTCCGTATTTCACGAAAACACCGATATCACTCCATTTTTGCTCATAGCTAGGTCTGTCTTTTTTGAACAAGTCACCAAGCTTATCTGCTACTTTTTTGGTAATGTACCCGTTGATCTTCTTCACGTTGCTATCTGACTGCAGATAGCTACGAGATACGTTTAGCGGGATGTCCGGAGAGTCAATCACCCCATGGAGCAACTGCAAAAAGTCCGGCACAATGTCCTTCACCTCATCGGTGATAAACACCTGACGAGAGTATAGCTGGATCTTATTTCGCTGCACCTCGAAATCCTTTTTCAATTTTGGGAAATAGAGGATTCCGGTAAGGTTGAAAGGATAGTCCACATTCAAATGAATCCAGAATAGTGGCTCTTCTGAAAAAGGATACAGCTCCTTGTAGAATTCGAGATAATCTTCATCCTTCAGTTCGCTTGGTGACTTGGCCCAGAGCGGCTCAGGATTGTTGATAATGTTATCTTCCTTGACGGTTTTCCATTTTTTCTTGCCGTCTTTGTCCTCTCCATCCTCTACTTGTCTGTCCTTTTGTCCGAATCGGATCGGTACAGGCAAAAATTTGGAGTATTTGTCCAGAATCCCCTGGATTCTGTGTTCTTCTAAAAATTCCTCTGAGTCATCAGCAATGTGCAGGATAATGTCTGTGCCGCGTTCCTTTTTCTTGCTGGTTTTGATCTCAAACTCTGTGTTTCCATCGCACAGCCAGGCGGCGGGCTCTGCGCCTTCCTGATAAGAGAGTGTCTGGATTTCCACCTGCTTAGCCACCATGAATGCTGAGTAAAAACCCAACCCAAAATGACCAATGATCTGCTGCTCATCGCCCTTGTCTTTGTATTTCTCCACAAACTCTGTGGCGCCAGAAAAGGCAATCTGGTTGATGTACTTCTTGATTTCATCGGCAGTCATACCGATCCCTTTGTCAGAAATCGTGATCGTTTTTTTCTTTTTGTCAACGCTGACATCAATGGTCAGGTCTCCAAGCTCACCTTTGTATTCTCCCAGGGAAGCCAATCTCTTGATCTTCTGGGTGGCGTCTACGGCGTTGGAGGTCAGCTCGCGTAGGAATATCTCATGATCGGAGTATAAAAACTTCTTGATGATCGGGAAGATATTCTCCGTGTGGATTGAAATAGTACCTTTCTCTTGCATATCGTTATTGTAATTTTTTTAATTCTGAGAGTCCTTGAAATCAAATACTATTCCAGAGGCTAAACACTGTCAAGATGGCAGAACGTTGACAGCTCCAGGTGACCTGGCTCCAAACAAAAAATCCGTCTGAAGACGGATTTGGAATGTTACTATGTCGTGAAATATTATCTGATCCTATCAGCACTTCTCACCAGCTTCTCATCCTTACGAATAAAGCGGTTGGCCAAAGAGTTGAACAAAAGCGCTGCAGCGATAATATAAAAGCCAATTTCAAAGTTGCCTACCGTATTCGGATTCAGCATTTGGTCACCCTTGGTGGAGTAGTAATATGTCATACCAAGGCAGCCCCCCATGATCAGGGAATTCAGCGCACCGAGCTTCATCTGTCTCAGTCTGGCTTTGTATTGAAAAATAGAAAACAAGGCAATACCAGCCGCTAAAACAGCCAGCGCCGAAATCCAAAAAGTATCCACAGAAGCCATCACTGTAGGTTCCCCAGCCTCATCATAAGAGGAGTACACCATTTTAAAAGCATTGAGGGTCACTTTCTCCTGGGCGTCAAGATCCAGTTTGTTCCAGATAGGTAAAAAAAGTACGGTCACCATGATAGCGGCTACCAGAAACAAAAAGATAGATTGGATTCTTTGAATCATAATTTCTAATATTTCCCGCAAAAATGCCGATACCTCCCCACAAAGCCAATCGAATCCTTACAAATTCTTTACAAGGTAAAGTCTTACTTTTGCAGCCATGAGATATTTCCTGGACATTTCATATCGCGGCACGGCATTTCATGGATGGCAAATACAGCCGAATGCTCATACTGTGCAGGAAGAAATCAACCGGGCGCTGAGCATCATCTTACAGCAGGACATCAGCTGTCTGGGCAGCGGCCGAACGGACACTGGCGTGCATGCCCTCCAGCAAATTGCACACTTTGATGCCGAGCTTTCTGATTCGCTGGATCAACTTCAGTACCGACTGAACGGATTACTCCCGGCTGAGGTCAGCATCAACTCCATCCGGCCGGTAAAACCGGAAGCACATGCGCGCTTTGATGCCGTACGGCGCACTTATCATTATCATCTGCACCGTCAGAAAGATCCCTTCAAAACGGGGGTCTCCTATTTTTTTTCAAGAAGCCTGGAAGCCGCGCCCATCCAGGAGGCCATTGGCTTGATGAAGAATTGGAAGAACTTTCAGGCTTTCAGCAAGGTTCATACTGATGTCAATCATTTTGATTGTGATATTTACGAGATAAACTGGCAAGAAACCAACGAGGGTTACGTATTTTCCGTAAGTGCCAATAGATTTTTGAGAGGCATGATCAGGGCCATGGTGGGCACATTGCTCGAAGTAGGGCAGGGCAGACTTAACCAGACAGACCTTAAGAACATATTAGAAAGCGGTGAAAGATCACGCGCAGGGCGGGCTGTGCCTGCCGAGGGGCTTTTCCTTACTGAAGTAAAATACCCCGAATCCATATACCTAGACATTTAAGCATTGGAGAAAGAAAAGACGATTAGTGGGAATATATTGGATTTGCAGATATTGAGGAGACTCTTTGTCTTCGCAAAACCCTATCAAAAGCAATTTTATCTGGTGGTGTTTCTCACCATTGCCCTGGCGGTGCTCACACCTTTGCGTCCGTGGATCATCCAGTATACCATAGACAATGACGTGGCAATCGGAAACTACAACGGCCTGGTATTTTGGGTCATTGTACTGATTGTGCTGCTCGTTGCTCAGGCCATTGTACAGTACTTTCACACCTATATGTCTGGATGGCTGGGGCAGTACATCATCAAGGATATACGGGTTAAACTTTTCAACCACCTCCAAAACCTTCGTCTTCGTTTTTTTGATAAAACGCCCATCGGCCGACTGGTCACCAGAAGTGTAAGTGATATCGAAACCCTCTCAGAAGTATTCAGTACGGGTATTGCAGGCATCATTGCCGACATCCTCCAGTTGCTCGTCATCCTGGTGTTTATGTTTGCTCTGAGCTGGCAACTCACGCTCGTCAGCCTGGCCCTATTGCCGATTCTCCTCTTTGCCACTTATGTTTTCAAGGAAAAAGTGAAGGTATCTTTCAATGAAGTGCGAACTGCCGTTTCCAACCTTAACGCTTTTGTGCAGGAGCACATTACCGGGATGAACATTGTGCAGATTTTCAATGCGGAGAAGAGAGAGCTGGAAAAATTCAAAGAAATCAACCGCGAGCACCGCAAAGCCAATATCAAAGGGGTCTTTTATTATGCCACCTATTTCCCGGTGGCAGAAATCATTCAGGCCGGAGGTATCGGACTCATCGTGTGGTACGGGGCGGGCAGTGTCATCCAGGAGCAACTGACCCTCGGGGTGCTCATTGCCTTCATCATGTACATTCAGATGTTTTTCAGACCTATCCGAATGATTGCGGATCGGTTCAATACCCTGCAGATGGGGATAGTGGCCTCCAACAGGATTCTGGATCTCATGGATAGCAAGGAGTACATAGAAGACAATGGAAGCCACCACCCGGAAGACATAGAAGGCACCGTGAAATTTGAAAATGTCTGGTTTGCCTATAACGATGAAGACTGGGTCTTGAAAGACATCAATTTTGAGGTGCAAAAAGGCGAGGCGTTGGCGCTGGTGGGAGCTACAGGTGCGGGCAAGTCATCGGTGATCAATCTACTCACCCGGTTTTATGAGATCAACAAAGGAACGATCGCCATTGATGAGACCAATATCCGTGAGTTTGAACTGGGAAATCTCAGAAATCACATTGCGGTGGTGCTGCAGGATGTGTTCCTGTTTTCTGACACCATCTACAATAACATCACCCTGCGCAATCCTGACATCACCCTGGAAAAGGTGAAAGAAGCGGCTGAGCTGGTGGGCGCCAAGTCATTCATCGAACGCCTTCCAGGTGGATTTGACTACAATGTCATGGAACGTGGCGCCACCCTTTCGGTAGGCCAGCGACAATTAATTTCATTTGTACGCGCCATGGTATATGATCCGAAAATCATCGTGCTGGATGAGGCTACCAGCTCTGTGGATACAGAGACCGAAGAGCTCATCCAGGAGGCCATACAGAAGCTGATGAAAGGCCGGACGTCCATCGTGATAGCCCACAGGCTCTCTACCATCCAAAACGCTGATAAAATCCTGGTGCTGGATAAAGGAGAGATTGTAGAAGAAGGAACCCACGAAACTCTGCTTGAATTAGACGGCTTTTATACGCAACTTCACCAAATGCAGTACAAAGAAGTAGTATCATGAATGTGACCCTGACCAGGTATTTCTATCTGAGCCTAATCATTTTATTTCTCACCATCATTATCGGTTCCGTGTATTATATGCTGGGCGGTTTTGAAGAGGTAAAAGTGTATAAGCTAGACCCCATCAACCGAACTGTGGCTGGCAAAATGTTTGTCACCCACTATACCGACCAGGCTCCGATAGACTTTGGCACCAAATGTAGGGAAATGGTTGCCAATGGCGACATAGACGGAACACTTACCATCATTACTTTTCAAAACGACACACTGCCAAAAAATAAGATCGCCAGGTTTATAGGCATTAGTTTGGCCGCAGAGATGTCAGAGATTCCTGAGAATTTCGAAGTGCGTCAATTTCAATCAACCTCACGCTATGCGGTGTTTCTCAGCATGCACGTGCTGGTACAGCCAAGGCCGCATAAAATTGAGGCGATGCTTCATGCAAAGGCACAGGAAGAAGGCGATGAACTTGATGATTTCTTTATGGAGATCCGTTTTCCGGACAATTCACTAACTGTGGAAGGCTGGGCCAGGTAGATCAGATTTCCAGCTTTTCCTCAGATTCACTGACCAGCTGCTTGTCATGCAGCTCTCTGTAGGCGCCTCCTCGTGCAAGAAGTTCTTCATGAGTGCCACTTTCCAGTACTACCCCGTCATCCAGCATAATCACTTTATCAGCCAGCTTGGCAGACGATACCCTGTGAGAAATAATCACAGAAGTACGCCCCTTCATGATTCGGGCCATGGCGTTCAGGATGGCATTCTCTGTTTTGGTATCCACCGCAGAGAGGGCATCATCCAAAATCAGAATTTTGGGTTCCCTGGCGATAGCCCTGGCAATAGACACCCTTTGCTTTTGTCCTCCGGAAAGAGTGATCCCTCGCTCGCCCACTCTGGTGTCAAAGCCATTGGGGAAACGGTCAATGTTTTCCAGCAAATCCGCATCAGCAGCAGCTTTGTGAACATCCGCTGTCTCCATGGAGTCAGCCCCAAAAGCAATATTTTCAGCAATGGTATCCGAAAACAGGAAAACGTCCTGTGGTACATATCCTATCTGGCTCCTGACAGAGTCAAGGGAGTATTTTCGAATGTCCTCTCCATCTATGGTCAGAGTGCCATCCGTAGTGTCGTACATCCTACAGATAAGGTTAGCAATGGTGCTTTTGCCAGATCCCGTGGTACCAATAATGGCCAATGACTGACCCGGACTGATCTCAAAGGATACATGCTTCAGGGCGGTGATACCCGAGTCGGGGTAGTTGAAAGAAACATCTTCAAACCGGATGTGGCCTTCAATTTCTCTGGAAAGATTCTCTGTGGAAACAATCTCGCTCTTGGTATTCAAAAACTCATTGATCCTGCGCTGAGAAGCTGCGGCCCGCTGTATAATACTGGTGATCCATCCCAGAGAAGCCACCGGCCAGGTGAGCATATTCACGTAAATAATAAACTCAGCGATCACTCCGGTACTGATGGAGCCATTGAAAACCTCCACTGATCCGATGTACACCGTCAGGATCACACTCAGACCAATCAGCCCCATGATGAGGGGGAAAAACAGCGCCTGCACATTGGCCAGCTTCAGCGATTTGTCTTTGTAATTTTCGCTCGCTTTATCAAACTCCTGATCCATGTCGCGCTCACGCACAAATGCCTTCACCACCCGGATACCTGAAAAAGCCTCCTGTACATAGGTCGAAAGGTCTGACAAACTCTTCTGAATCTCTTCAGACCGCTTGTCGATGATATTATTGACAAAATAAATACTCAGTGACAGCAGCGGTAGTGGAATCAACGAATAAAGTGTGAGCCTTGGGTTGATGGAAAACATAAAGGGGATCACCATAGCAAAAAGGGTGAACAGACTGATTCCGTACATGATGGCCGGCCCCACATACATTCTCACTTTACTCACATCCTCTGAAATACGTGCCATCAGGTCACCCGTGTTGTTTCTTCGGTAGAAACTCAGCGGTAGCGACTGATAATGCTCATAAATTTCATTTTTCAGGTCATACTCGATATGCCGAGACATCACAATGATGGTCTGACGCATAAAAAACATGAACACACCTTTGAGGAGCGCCGAGATCAAAATGAGCAGACCGAGTATAAAAATACTGGACGCAAACACGTCATACGTCTCAGACTGGAGCTCAAAACCACTAAAGGCTTTAAAAATATCATAGCTGCGCTGGAGCAGATCAAAAGAATATCTGACTACCACGGCAGGCACAATGCCAAATAAGTTGGAGACAATGATGAAAATTGTCCCAAGAATCAAATGCCATTTGTATTTTCGGAAGTATTTATTGAGATGAGCTAAGTCTTTCACTAGGAATAAAACGGTGAGTACACCAAATGGTTATTTACTTAAAAACAACTAATTTTGAGGCCCCATAATTCCGGGTGCTCCGTTTTTTAGTCGGGGCAACAAAAGTAGCTAAAACAACAAGAATGATAGATACCCAGCCCCAAGTAAAAAACAGTGAGATTTTCAGCACAATGGCTCGAATGGAACACGAGCAGCTTGTGTTTTGCCACGATGAAGTATTAGGCCTGAAAGCCATCATAGCGGTGCACAATACCGTACTCGGCCCTGCCATGGGCGGCACACGAATGTGGAATTATCAGTCAGAAGAGGAAGCCGTAAAGGATGCCCTGAGACTTTCGCGTGGGATGACTTTCAAAAATGCCATCGCCGGACTGAATATCGGGGGAGGAAAAGCCGTAATTATCGGGGACGCCAAGAAAATCAAAACTGAGGCCCTGATGCGCAGGTTTGGCAAGTTTGTGCACAGCCTGAATGGAAAATACTGGACCGCAGAAGATGTGAACATGAGTGCCCGCGACATGGAGTATATCCGTATGGAAACCCCGTATGTCACTGGTATCCCAGAGAGCATGGGTGGATCAGGAGACCCCAGCCCCGTGACGGCTTATGGTGTATACATAGGCATGAAAGCCAGTGCCAAAAAGGCCTATGGATCTGATAACCTGAAGGGCAAGAAAATAGTGGTGCAAGGTGCCGGAAATGTGGGCACCTACCTCATTGAGCACCTCCTCAAGGAAGAAGCCACAGTATTCGTCTCCGACATTTTCGAAGACAAACTTGCTGCGGTGACCAAGAAATTTAACGTGTCGGTAGTAGATCCCAAGGACCTCTACACCATGGACATGGACATCTATGCGCCATGTGCCCTGGGTGCCACACTGAATGATATCACCATCCCTCAACTCAAATGTGCCATAGTAGCCGGAGCGGCCAATAACCAACTGGACGAAGAGGATCAACACGCCGAAATGCTGAAAAGCAGGGGGATTATTTATGCTCCTGATTTCCTGATTAATTCGGGAGGGATAACCAACGTATATTACGAACAACAAGGCAACTACAACCGACAGAGAGTCTACGAACAGACAGAGCGGATTTATGAAGTTTGCCAGGAAGTACTCGAATACGCTGAAAATAACGAAACAACAACACACCAGGCAGCTTTGCAACTAGCCCTCAACCGGATCAAGGATGTAGGGAAAGTAAAGCTCGCTTACTAAAATAAAGTCAATATATGCTTAATCGTAGGATTCTTCGTGTCAAAGCCATGCAGGCACTTTACAGTTATTTCACGGCACAGGAATCGCTGAAAGATGTAGTCAGAGAAAGACTGGAAAGTCAGTTTTACCCGGACCCGGCCAAGGATGACTTTGCCGAATCAGATAAGTTCACTGCTCGTCGAAAGACAGCGGCGCGCCTTTTCACTGAAAACCTCCAGCACAGATCTGTGACTGAAGAGACCGAAGAAGATGTGAAAGATGCCGCTGAGAGAAGCATAGAGGCTTACCATACAGAGCTCAGAAAGGAGCAAAGAAATATTCGCAACGTCATGATCAATGACATTGCGGATATTCATAAGCTTTATTTCAAGCTGGTGGCTCTCCCTCTGGAGTTTGCCCATCAAGAAAAGCTGGAGAAGGATAAGAAGGAAAAAGCCCACATTCACAAAGAGAGTGCATGGAGGTGGCACTTCATTCAAAATCCGGTCATCGATGCGCTTACCAAGCACGAACCCTTCACCAAAGGGCTGATCGACCTGAAAATCTCCTGGGACGAGGATGCGGATCAGATCAGAACCTGGTACAAGGACATTCTGAAAGCAGACCCTGTTTTGATCGAATACCAAACCAAGGAGCAGCCGACGGACGATGAGCATAAAGAAGCCATTCTGCATCTCTTCAAAAAAATCATTTTCAAAAATGAGTCCATCAATGAGTTCTTGTCAGAGTCTGACCTTCGCTGGACCGAAAACAAGGCGGTGCTCAAGAGCCTCGTCGTGAAGACTTTTCAGGATTATGAAAAAGACCTGGATCCATCCTATGAGATGAAAGAAGTCATCACCAACAAAGAAGATGACATGGAATTCTTTGAGGTTCTTTTTGACGAAACACTCAAGAAGAGCAAGGAATGGGATGATTTGATTGTGAAAAAAGTGAAAAACTGGGACATCTCCAGAGTGGCTCTGATGGATAGAATTATCCTGAAAATGGCCCTTACGGAAATGATGCAGTTTCACAGCATTCCAGTGAAAGTGACCATCAACGAGTTCATAGAAATATCCAAGTTGTACAGCACCCCGAAAAGCAAACAATTTGTGAACGGCATTTTGGATGTATTGGCAAACGAACTAACTTCGGATGGCGTTATAAGAAAAAGTGGTCGTGGACTTATCGACAACAAATAAATTCAGAATAATATGAGCAGTCGAGGAAATTCATTTTTTGCATTCATCTTAGGAGCCATCACAGGAGGTGTTCTGGGTGTTCTTTTTGCCCCAGACAAAGGCACCAATACCAGAGATAAACTTACCTATCGTCTGGACAAGTATAAGAAGCGGCTTGAAGAGATCGTGGAAGATCTGGTAGAAGGTGCAGACATGGTGGAAAACGAAGCAAAGTCAGAAGGTGAAAAAATCGTGAAGGACGCCAAGGTAAAAGCCGAAAAGCTTCTGGATGACGTCAACGGACTCATCGATCAGATCAAAACCAAATAATCAAGTGGCTAAAGACCCAGGTTTAGGGGTCATCGTTAACAAATCATTAGGAATTATTAGGGCCTGAAAATCCTTATTGTTCTTTAAGTTTGTAATGATTTTAGCAATAAAAACTAAGTTTTATTATTATGAAAAGACATACCATTAACATTTTACTCGTTGCCATATTGGGCGTAGTAGCACTGAGCTGTGGCAACAAAGAATTGGAATCGAGAATCGCCAAGCTGGAAGGAAAAATTGCAGAATTGGAATCTAAAGGCTCTCCTGCCCGTCCTGCAGCCAACCCAGCTCCGGAAGCTGCCGAGCCTGAGGTAAAACCAGAAGGTCCACTACCTGCTATCGAGTTTGCTGAAGAAGACCACGACTTTGGTACCATCAAAGAAGGTGAGATCGTTGAGCACATGTTCAAATTCAAAAACACCGGAGATGCTCCTTTGATCATTTCTTCTGCTACAGCTTCATGTGGTTGTACTGTACCAGTTTGGCCTAAAGAGCCTATTGCAGTAGGTGAGGAAGCAGAAATTCAGGTAAGGTTCAACAGTATAGGCAAGCCAGGTATCCAGAACAAAACGGTAACCATTACGGCCAATACCTATCCTAAAATCAACAGGGTAAAGATCAAAGCGAACGTAACCAAAGAGGCTAATCCCTCATAATCTCGAATAAACTGAAATGATAAAAGCACTTTTACTCCAGGTAGATGCTGGAGGTACCAATTATACGCAATTCATCATGCTGGCGGGCATGATAGCTATTTTCTATTTTTTCTTCATCAGACCTCAGCAAAAAAAGCAAAAGGATCAGAAGAAGTTTATAGAGGCTGTTAAAAAAGGAGATCAGGTAATCACAGTAGGTGGGATTCACGGAAAAATTGTTTCTGTAGAAGATACCACTGTTACCCTGGATGTGGATAAAGGCAATAAGCTGACCATTGAAAAGTCATCCATCTCTCTCGATGCCAGCAAAAGATTGGCACAATAAACAAGTATATAAAATATACCAATAAGTGTTAAAGGCATTCAACAACTGGAAGGTAGTCCTGCTCTCAATCATTGGGGCGACTACCTTTTGGTTTTTTAATGCCCTGAACAAAGATTACGACGCAAGGATCAGCTACCCCATAGAGTTCCAGTTTGACCGGGACAGTGTAGTGATCATGCAACCACTCCCCACTACTTTGTCCATAGATGTATCCAGCGGAGGGTGGAATCTTCTTAGAAAAACCTTTTGGTTCAATGTCACGCCTATCCAGATCGTACTGGAAAACCCTACGGAAATAGGATTTTACACCCGCAATTCGCTCATGCCGATTGTGTCTGATCAGCTCGACGAGCTCAAAATCAACTACCTGGCCACTGACACGATCTACATCAACATCGAAAGAAAGCGACAGAAAAAAGTGGCGCTCTTTATCGATTCCCTGGGTATAGACCTGGCAGAAAATCACCGGATCACCTCACCCATTTCTCTTGCCCCGGATAGCGTCATCCTGGTAGGACCACAGAGTTTCTACGATACGCTGGGTACATCCCACCAGGTCTGGATAGAAAGCCGTGGAATCAGTAGCAATTTTAATCGGGAGATCGATGTGAAACTAAAGGGTGGCAGACTCACCTCCAGTATTCCTGATCAGGTTAGAATTCAGTTTCAGGTTGATAAATTCGAGCGACGAAGTATTCAAATTCCCATCGAAAAGGAAAATTTCCCTGAGGATTCATCCGTGGTACTCTCCACCGATTTTGTGCAGATTTTCTATACCATACAGCAATCAAAAGAAGAGGACTACAGCACCCGCGATTTTGCCATCACGGCGGACCTCCACATGCTGGATCGGGCTGACTCCACTGTACTCGCCATCCTGGTTTACCAACCGGAGGAAGCCATGGATATAGATGTGATCCCAGAGAACATAAAAGTGATTCATGTCCGGAAATAGACCCGCTCTCGTTGGTATTACTGGCGGGATAGGGGCAGGAAAAAGCACAGTAGCCCGCATATTCAAGACCCTCGGAATTCCTGTGTATGATGCAGACAGCCGCGCCAAGTGGCTCATGAACAATGATCGGGAATTAAAGGAAGGCATTGTGTCCTTATTCGGGACTGAAGCCTATGATCACCAGCAAATCAATCGAACCCACATTGCCCGGCTGGCCTTTTCTGATCAGTCTCTACTATCAAGCCTGAATGCCCTGGTACATCCGGCAGTAGCCAAAGATTTTGACCAATGGGCTGGAAAGCAAGCCACTCCGTATGTCCTGAAAGAAGCTGCTCTGCTTTTCGAATCGGGATCGTACCAATCGCTGAGTGCCATAATCACGGTGACTGCAGACGAATCTCTGAGGATGCGTCGCGTACTCAAAAGAGATGCCCATAGAACCGAACAGGATGTGAAAAAAATGATGGCCGCCCAATGGGCAGAAGATAAAAAAGCAGCACGCTCTCAATACATCATCACCAATGATGAAAGTAAGGCTGTCATCCCTCAGGTCTTAAAAATACATGCGCAATTATTGAGTAAGATCTCTGGGTAATTTGATCTGATCTGCATAAAAATTCATCCTCTTGGACCGCACATCCAAGGGCTCTATCCGATCCACACGATCCTCGCTGTTGTTGTAAAATACCTCCACATATACCCTGTCCAGCAGGTACAAATTGATTTTGTGCCGATAATATCTGATGGAAGTAATCAACTGTCCATTAAAGTAAAGCCACTTGGCCCTTTCAGGGAATGAAAGTCCGAGAAAACGATTTTTGGTCATGCATTTAAGTTACTAAAGAATTTACTGATCACAGTAAATCCGCTCATATTCTTCCGGGCGAAAGGCCTGAGACCGAATGGGCTCACCGGCCAGGTCAAAATAAGTTACCACGAAAAAGGCTGCCGTTTTAAGATGTTGCTCAGCAAAAAACAAAGGAGCCTCCTCTGTTCCTAGGTTGAGAATGTCATTGTATTGCATAGGAAGCAAAATGCCCCTGGTATCGGTCATCAACCCATGGCCGTCTTCTCCCACCACGATGGCCAAAGACTGACCATCCACCGAAAACCATGGACGCACCGACCGAATGGCATCCAGTACCACTTCATTTTCAAAGGTCCTAAGCGACCAGATGGTCCCTGACCGCACCCAGCAGGTGGTATCATTCCACTTCAAAAGCTGATCAAATTCAGCCGGAAGCATCCATTTATTGGCCCCATTCACCAGCCCCACTTTGCCCCCTTTTTTAACCTCATAGTACTGACCGAATGTCTGGATTCGCATCTCATACTCAGAGGGCAGGAGTACGCCATTGTTCAGATCCAGGCATCCGATCTTTCCATCTTGCAAGAGAAAAACGAGGCCATTCTTTTCATCAATCACTTCATATTTGAAAGGAAGGACTTCCTTGCCTTTGGTATTCATGAGGCCTATCTTTTTTCCCTTTTTCACACGAAACAATGAATCCGTCAGCAGAGCCACTTCGTCCAGTTGTGTTTCCAGAATCACCTCTCCTGAGGCACCAATCACTGATTGTTTTTTGGCCTGACTCAGTAGCAGATAGCTCGCCTTTGATTCCCGTGCCTGCGACCCAATGACCCTAATGGCATCACCTGCGCCCAACGTCCTTGTTAAACCATTCTGAAACAAAAGCTGACCCTGATCTCCTCTTTGTACATAGGCAGCATGCTGCAATAGCAGTTTGACCGAATCGAGACCCGTCAGCAGATCCACCGACTCCTGACCTAGGCGTGAGAGCAACATCCAGGCATCCGGCTTTCTGAGAGCCAGCCACCCATCGTTTACCTCGATTTCAGCAAATATGGGTGCTTTCCTCTTGTGAAATTCATCCAGGAGGTAATACCCCTCGGAATCCTTCACATACCAAAACGAACCGTCAAAATAGATCTGGTGAGCCGCCAAAGGCACCAATACCTCCAGGTTCCGGCCAATTAAACTTTCCTGATCTTCCCGAAACACCTGCACCAGACTATCACCAATCATTTCATAGTCATCATATACAAATGACAATCCGGAAGAGATTCCCTGTGCCACCTCGCTCACGTCAGAAATAGCAAAAAGGCCGTCCGATTCAAATAGGATGAATGATCCCTGAGAGGCAATAGAAGTATAGCCAGGCTTGGCCAAAAGATAACCGCCAGGCGTAATCAACCCCCACTCATAATTATGTTTAAAAGCGATCCATCCATTGGACAGTTCTTGTGCATCATCAACAGTCAATCCTGAAATTTGATAGCCCGAACTGTGGTACAAAAACCCTTCGCCATCACGATACACAATCCTGACAGCTGCGCTGATCTCTTTAATGTCCTCAACGTCAGAGACAATCACCTGCCCCAACCTATTGACCACAGCAGTTGTCTTGTCTGCCCGCACCTGCAGCCAATCGCTGGTGATACCCCCGCATATATAGTCTTCAGAAATCTCATGATAAGCAGGCGGGATAATGGTTACTCCCTTCAGATCCATTAGTCCAAATTTATTCCCTTCCAAAAATGGCAACAGAAGCCTATCCTGCAGACTAGCGATGCTCCGTAATGAATCAGGTTGCGGATGCAAACTCGTGAGCCGTTGAAGGGAGTCAGGAGCGCCCAGGTAATACAGCATGTCCACTGCTTTTTTTCTCAGGTGGGAGGCCGGATAAGTCTTCACAAACCAGCTGTAATCCGACCACTGATTCAGAATGGTACGCCGCTCAAAAATGATCTCCTCTGCCATTTTCCGAAAGGGGGTATCCGGATGATCCTCCAAAAACTTGATGTAGCTCCCCAGCTTATCATCTTTGGTATAGTCTTTAAAAATTAAGGACTGGTACCTGCTGCGTGCGTCCGGCACAAAGGTGGATTGTGGATATTCCTCAAAAAATCGCTCATAAGCCTGCCAGGTGTCCTGCTCAGAAGCCTGTCCAAACGCCAGGCTATCACGCATGAAAATGGCCCTTCCCTTCTTTACTGCCTCAGGGAATTTCGCCAGGTATTGTTCAAAAGCCGCAATTGACATCTCGCTCTCCGTCCGTGCAAAAGCAGCCAATTCTACCTGCTGTCTTTGGGCTACAAATCTTGAGGAATCCAACCCGGCCTCCATGAGTTCCTCCCTGGCCTCCTCAGTCGCCACCGCCAGATCAGACAATGCATTGGTGATGTAGGCATATGCTGAATCCACCTGATAAAGGTGATACCTCTCCTCCAAAAAAAGGAGCGACATATAGTATCTGGATCCGGGATTCACACGCTCCTTCTCCAGGGATTTACGCGCCACCTTTTCGGCTTTTTCGTAATCCCCCTTTTCCATCAGTTTTTGGAGTTTTTCCAAAGGACCAGCCCAAAGAGTTGCCCCAAAATGAGCCGTCAATAAAACAATAATTAAAATTTTCTTCGCCATCTTTCTATGCTGCCAGCTGCGCAAAATAATAACAAATATTTACGACCTCCCTCAAAAAATTGAGTCCCTGTTTATTGAGTCAAAGAATATTCCCGTTTAAACGCAATTTGCTCCGTTTATTCATTTGACTTATTGCTTTTTAAGTGTTTTCCATACATTTACCTAATTAATTCGCAAAGGCGAGTAAATTTTAGGCGGTGATTGATCTGGCGAAAGCCAGATCCTAAGATTCGATTCCAACCAGTTATGGATCGATCTTAAACTGGGGGCAAGTTTCTTGCCCCCTTTTTTTGTGCCCGTCTAAATCCGATCAAACGGAAATTAGGATCAAGCGGAATTCCTGTGGGGAGATTGTATTAAAAGTGGATAGTGACCCGTAATCTGGCACCTCATGTGACTCAATCCAACTGATTGGCTACCTATCTTCATTTCTTTGCTTGCCCTAGGCGGCGTAGACAAAGAAAGCATTTAGTGGTAGTACAGAAGGGCACCAACCTAGCCGGTCGCACGCAAAAAATCATTTTAACTCATCGTGTTTCAGCCTTTTTTTGGAATTTTATTGGAGTCAAAATGATTCACACTTGTCCCGGCCGGGCAAGGCTTGGATGCCCCACCCTCCTGAGCGTTCCTACTTTTCGAAATTCACAGTCCATTAATTGGGCTTTACAAAATATAACTATATAGAGTTACCACACACCAATATTGCTTGATCCTAGTGATCCCAAAAAAGCACTAACCTCACTGGTCCGACAAGGCCTGGCACCAATCCTCCTTTATACCTGTACATTCCTGAATTACGACGTACACCGTAACCTTTTGCAAGTATTTTAGAATACGTTTTGTCCCTTTCGGATATTCAGGCCTTCTGGTACTGCTCGTTCACTTTGGGTTCTCCCAACAGAATGTCCGCTCCGGTATTCCCTCTGAATTGGTCAAAGTTCTTATGGAACTTCAAGACCAGCTTATTAGCCATTTGGTAAAATGCCTGGTCGTTCTTCCAGGTTTCTCGTGGACTTAGAATTTCTGCCGGCACACCAGGGCAGCTGGTAGGAATCTCCGCACCAAATAGCGAGTGGGTTCTATATCCGACATTGTCCAAAATGCCAGAAAGCGCAGCTGAGATCATGGCTCGGGTATATTTGAGTTTAATTCTGGAACCCACTCCATAAGGCCCTCCTGTCCATCCTGTATTGATGAGCCACACGTTAGTATGATTTTCCTCCAATTTGCGCCCGAGCAGCTTGGCATACTCAGCTGGGTGGAGGGGCATGAAAGGTGCACCGAAGCAGGCAGAAAACACAGGCGTTGGCTCTTTCACACCATCCTCAGTACCAGCTACTTTTGAGGTATACCCGGATACAAAATGATACATCGCTTGAGCAGTTGACAATCGCTGGATAGGGGGCATTACCCCAAAAGCATCGCAAGTCAGGAAAAAAATGTTTTTCGGAATACCTCCTATAGAGGGCTCCACTGCATTAGGAATGTAACTAATAGGATAAGAAACCCTCGTGTTTTCAGTAACCTCTACATTGTCATAATCCACCTCGCGTGATTCTGGCAAAAATCGGGTGTTTTCCAAAATGGCTCCGAACTTTATGGCATTGAATATTTCGGGTTCCTTCTCATGACTCAAACCAACTGTCTTGGCATAGCATCCTCCTTCGAAGTTGAATACATTGCGCATAGTCCAGCCATGCTCGTCATCACCAATCAATAGTCTTTCCGGATCAGCCGAAAGGGTGGTTTTACCGGTTCCGGACAGTCCAAAAAAGATAGCCGTATCCCGATCCTTTATACCCATATTGGCAGAGCAGTGCATGGGGAAGACTCCCTCCTCAAGGGGCAGGAGAAAATTGAGCACAGAAAAAATTCCCTTTTTCATTTCTCCAGAGTAGCCTGTACCTCCAATAAGGATGATCCGACGGGTCAGGTCAATGACTGAAAAATTTTCCTGTCGTGTCCCATCTGTTTCGGGATCTGCCAAGAACCCCGGGCAGTTGATGATGGTAAAGTTTGGTACGAAAGTCTCCAGTTGGTACCGCTCTGGTCGGATAAACATGTTGAAGCAAAAAAGATTATGCCAGGCCACAGTATTAATCACCCTCAATTTGATGCGATGGGTCTTATCTGCTCCAGCATAAGCGTCTCGTACATAGACTTTCTTATCAGCCAGATAGCCAAGCATTTTGGCATACAATCGGTCAAAACTATCCGGAGGGATTGGAATGTTAATATCCCCCCACCACACGGCATTTTCAGTTTTAGAATCCCTGACTATAAATCTGTCTTTGGGTGAGCGCCCGGTAAACTGACCCGTATCGCACATGAGGGCACCTGTGTCCGAAAGTGTCCCTTCGCGGTTTTGTAGTGCGATTTCGGTGAGTTGAGAGGGATCCAGATTCCACCAGGCCTCTTTTACCTGTTTGATTCCTGATTCTGTGAGCCCCGATTTTTTGGACTTAATACCAAACTCTAGCATGGTTATATAAATTATTAGTGGTTGATTAATTGAGTTTTTCGCTCAGAAGTATGGAGAATTCCTGTGACAGGAACATCCCTTGTCCATCGTGTCCTATCCCGTCCACAATGCTACGGGTATGTGCATGCTGACCCGGATAATAAGCATTCATAAAAGTGAAGATATTCTCTCCACGCTGATACCTGGTGGACCCAAGCAGTGTTGCGCTGCAGTCAGAGGTGTTTAGGGCGCCATCGTTGCTCGTGTTATTGCCCAAAAAGTAAACCACTTTTCTGCCAGCAAACTGACCATTGAAGTCTTCTGGGGAAAGTCCATTCAGATAAGATGGAGCACTCTGAAAGCCAAGCGGCCAGTAATTGTATCCTGCACAATCTGACGGCTCAAAAAAGGTTCCGGCCTGTTCATTGTATCGATAGTTATTGGGATAATACAAGTACTGACTGTTAGCTACCACATATTCGAAATCGATGGCGCTATGAATGCTTTGTGAGAAATTGGCCCCTGCATAAACATGGGTGAAAAGGCCCCCGGAAGAATGACCCGTAACCAGTATTTTTTCCAAAACTGGAAACCGTGACTTGTCCACTAAGATATTGATCAAGCTATCTACTAAAGCAAACGAGCTGATCCTTACATGGCCATTGGAGGGTTGCCCTTCCCGCCAACTGGAAGTATTCCAGTAAAAATCCTGATCATTAGCGTCGGATTCTCCTTTGAACCATGGAGCCAGGAGTACCGTATTGTTTTGAAGTTCCGTATTTCTGAGTGCAGTTGTGAGGTAGGTGAAGTAATTATCAGCATCCCTGTTTTGTCCATGCACCACAATGACAGCATTTCGAAGTGTTTCCCATTGAGCGTTTTCCAGAAGGATGGGGTGGCTGCTATAAAAGTCAAAGCTTGCCGATTGTCCCTGATCCTCTACCTCCAATGTCTCGATACACGAGAGGTTAGTACAGGGAGCCAATTCGCGGATGATTTCGTCTTCGGCTGTGGTGAAGTTGACCATGAACCCTTCCTGAAGTGATTCGCCGCTGGCTCCTATTTCTCCTACTGACAGTGTGAGCGTATATTGAGTCTTGTAGCTCAGATCTGCGGTGATCTGAGCCTTTGACTGTGCATTGGACAGTAAAACCTCCACCGGAACCATCGTGTCCTCTGCCTCCAGGGAAAGGTGAGCCTTCAGCTGGTCCAAATCCACAGAAGCATCAAACACAAGTGAAATCTCAGAATCTATCTGCACCCCTGACAACCCATCCGTCAAAGCTGCTCCATTTATAGTGGCAGAAATAATGATGAGGTTCTTCGGTGCAGGAGTTTGATCTCCGCAAGACACTAAAGCCATGCTCAGTATCACTAGCAGCATTAATTTTAACTTCATCGAACGTTTTTTAGTAAAAAAAACCAAGGGTGTCTCAATTCACACTTAATGAGACACCCTTAATTTCATTTTAATCACAAAAAGTATATGGACAGGCAGAATTTTGAGTGGTGGTGGATGTTGCTGCACAATCCACCCCTCCATGGGTCCATTTACTGCCTACTTTGTAAGCCCAT
The DNA here is from genome assembly GCF_044005705.1 of Marinoscillum luteum. Classification (NCBI taxonomy): domain Bacteria; kingdom Pseudomonadati; phylum Bacteroidota; class Cytophagia; order Cytophagales; family Reichenbachiellaceae; genus Marinoscillum; species Marinoscillum luteum. The sequence continues at coordinate 188,688 of NZ_JBIPKE010000014.1, forward strand.
GATCCGGCATACTCCCAAGGCTGACCTGTGCCATCCACATCAGAATCTCCGAATACCTCAATAATCGTAGATCCCTCAAATAGCTCAATGGCATCATCTCCATTTTGATTCATGGCATCCGTCTCAAAGACATGATTGAATCCACTAAAGCAGGTGCCAAAATAGGTGCTCAGCGTGTTTACTTCCCTTGCCAGAAGAATGTGATCTCCCTCAGACACAGACATGGATGTTAGAGAATACTCCAGCCCATCGGTGCCTCCGCCATTATTTGCTACACCTACACCATATACTCCCAGATCGGCTATATCTCGATTTGCCAAAAGGTGCACGGCCTTTCCTCCATTGGTACCAGAACCATCCCACGAAATGGCCAAAACCCCCTTGAGAATAAGTGGATTGTCACACAATGGATATATGCAGTCCGACTCCAAGGTACTGGAAGACCCCTCGCTGCAATTAACTAATCCTGTAGTCCAATTGCCACCCAACTTATATGCCCATGACCCGGCATATTCCCAAGACTGGTCTGTTCCATCTATATCAGCATCTCCGTAAGTCTCTATCACCGCTGTACCCTTGAATAACTCAATGGCATCATCCCCGTTCTGGCTCATTTCATCGGTTTGAATGGTGTGCTCAAACTCCCCATAACATGTAGTTTCAAAATAGCTCTCGAGCGCCGATGGTTCACGAGCTATCAGGATATCCTCACCCGCCAATACCGACATAGTGGGTAGGTTGAACTCTATGCTGTCGGTTCCACCTCCATTATTGGCGACCCCCAGGCTATACAGGCTAAGATCGGCAATATCCTCAACGGCCTTCAGGTGTACAGCCTTACCGCTGTTGCCGTCAGTTTCAGTAGCCCATCGCAACGCCATCACCCCTTTAATGATCAAGGCTGGCAGTTCATCATTGATCGTCAGGTTGATATGTTGTGTTGCACTCTCTACGGCATTGATGAGCTCACCAATGGTAACCTGAACACTCTCCTCTCCCTCAATGTCCGAATCGTTAATGGCTGTAAGGGTCACAGTGCTACTTGTGCTCCCTTTGGGGATACTTAAACTTTCAGCACTGAGAGAATAGTCCATACCGTGTATCGCATTCCCTGCAAAAGACAAACTCACCGTCACATCCACTGTGGTAGGTTGATTAATTGTAGCGCTGATCGATGCAGACTCTCCTTCAAGAAGGCCTGTTTTATCCACCGATAGCGTGACCTGCGATGGAACAAATGCTTTGGTGGAAAAAGTAAGAGCATAGTCGTCTACCAGAGCCTCTCCGCTGGCACCATAGCTTCCTCCAGGCAAACTGAGGGTATAACTTGTCTCATAATCAAGAGGTGAGGAAAATGCGATGGTGACAAATGAATTGGTTTCGTCGTAACTGAACACATAGTCAGTCACATTGCTAATGGACAAAGCCTCCTCCAGAGCCGTAGTGTTCAATGAGTGTGAAAAGACCATTTCAATCTGTGGGTTTTCTGTTTCCACTTCACTACCCTCCTCCAGTGCCGTAGCATTATAAGTAATAGAAATCACCCGCAGGTCGTTCGAGATGGCTGGGTTTTCTTCCTCTGTGCAGGCAGTCAGCAAGGTCATCGAGACTACCAGCAAAGCAATCAGGTATTTGATATTAGAGTTTATATTTTTCATGATCATCAACGATTGAGGTTAGTACTATTTAGATTTTGAAATTGCTTAAACCCTTCCGGGAAAAGGTTGGGATCAATGTCCCACAAGTAAGGCAGCGCGAAATAGGTAGCTATGGTGATCAGCATTATGGAAATGAGGTTCATCCAGAACCCTGAGCTGATCATATCAGGAATTCGGAGGTAGCCAGACCCGAAGACCACTGCATTAGGGGGTGTGGCCACCGGGAGCATAAAAGCACATGAAGCTGCCAGAGTTACAGGTACCATGATCATAAATGGATGCAAATTGAAAGACAGAGCCATAGGGGCAAGTACTGGTAAAAGCATGGCCGTAGTGGCCAGGTTGGAGGTGATTTCCGTCAGAAAATTCACAATGGTCACCAGTACCAAAATCAACACAATCAATGTAAGTCCATCCATTCTGGTCATTTGATTGGCAATCCACTCAGCCAGACCGGTAGAAGTAAATCCTTTGGCCAGAGCCATTCCACCACCAAAGAGCAAAATGATGCCCCAGGGCAGTTTCACAGCCTCTTTCCATTTGATCAGTTTTCTTGACCTTGTTTTGTCCGGGATCATAAAGAGGACCACCGCAGAAGTCATGGCAATGATGGTATCATCAAGTCCGGGAATAACCTTTTGGAGCAGTGACCTGAAAATCCATGCGAACGCTGTACAGATAAATACCACCAAAACGGCCTTTTCTTCAAAGCTGATTTTGCCCAGTGCCCGAATCATGTCTCTAATCTCCCCTTTGCCTCCCGGAAACTCGATTTCATCAAATCGAAAAGCATATTTGGTAAGATATCTCCAGCAAATCACCGTGAGAATAGCGGAAGTCGGCAAACCAAACATCATCCATTCAAAGAAGCTCAGTTTCACATTGTAGATTTCCTCCAAAATGCCGGCCAACACCAGATTGGGAGGTGTGCCGATCAATGTGGCAATGCCACCGATCGATGCACTGTAAGCAATCCCCAGCATTAAAGCTTTTCCCAGAGCATTTCCATCATGTGCCGAGCCATTGGTATTTTTCTTAAACTGAGAAACAATGGCCGTGCCTATCGGGAGCATCATCACAGAAGTCGCTGTATTGGATATCCACATGGAGAGGAAAGCCGTAGCTACCATAAATCCCAGAATGATGTTGGAAACATTTGAACCTATAATCCGAATGATGTTCAAGGCTATTCGTTTGTGAAGTCCCCATTTTTCTATGGCAATGGCCAAAATAAACCCACCCATATACAGGAATATGTACTTGTGCCCGAATGACTCTGTGGTACTGCCAATATCCAGTGCGCCGGTCATTGGGAAAAGTAAAATAGGCAGCAGGGCTGTCACCGCTATCGGTACAGCTTCCATCACCCACCAGATAGCTATCCAGACGGTAGAGGCCAGCACATGATAGGCTTCTATATTCATGGACTCCGGTGGCCCCACCATCTCCATGATCAGGAAAGAGAGCGGCCCCAAAATCAAAGCAAATGTTTTGTTATACTTTCTGATCATTTCTTAATGTGTTCTGGGTTGAGGATGTGAGCTTCCACTACCGCTTGCAAAAACTCAGCGTTCTCTTGACTCATCATCGCCAGGTACAGCTCTTCTCCATTTTTATCTGTTATTTTGATCCGATCTGCTAAACCGATAGGGCTCTCGCCAGTGAGCATGGCGTAAAAAACGCAGGCCGTCAGATATGTCCCCGCTGTAGATGGATGACTTCCATCTTCATGAAACAACTCCAAATCCGGTCGCAGACTTCTCACCTGTGCCCACACCTGCCCAACAGGCGCGACCTCCGTAGTGCTCACCTTACCCAGATCGCTATAACCTGCAGAAATCTTTTCCTGCATCAGTGGGTTATATGCTCTGGCCCACGTTTCATACAGCATCGGCCTGGCACCTGACTCTCTGATCAGATCAATAAACTTTTGGCCATAGGATAAAAATTCTTCAGGTGTATCGATGCTGCTCAGGCTGTGGTTTTGAATGACCACCACGTCCCATTGACTTTGTGTTATGAGTTGTCTGGTTTTTAGTCCCTTTTCACCATCCCAGTGTTGCCTAAGTGAAGCGCCACCGGCAGTGGATTTTCTTGCCATCATCGGGAAATCCCGCGATGCTCCCATCGCAGCCACCATCTGGGGAAGGTTCCAGAAGTAGGTATAACTATTGCCTACAAAAAGCACTCGGAGGGTATCCTTAGGCTGAGCATCCAGACGGCTGGCTACCAGACAAAAGAAAAAGACCAACAAAACAGAGAGATTCTGCCTATATCGAAACTGCATCATAATATTATTGATTTACCATTGTGGCCTCAAAAAACCCGGGAATGGGATTCGGCACATTTTTATTTCTATCTATTTCTGACTGTGGATAAATAAACCTCTGGGGCAATTCATTGCCTGTATTGGGAGCCACCGGCACCCGCACCGTACCCTCACCCAAAGTGCGCCGAGTATCACAAAAGCCCTCTATCTGCCCAAAAAGGGTTACATATCGCTCCTGCAGAATTTCCCGTAGCAAAGCATTTTCTGAAGACAGTCCATCAGGATTTTCCATGCCTCCATTATCAAAGTCAGCAGAAACATAAGGATCGTAAAGGATGTCGGCAGGGCTCGCACTAGTCAGGTAACCACCTGTAGACATAAAGGCCCTGAACTCGTTGAGATGACTAAGGCCAATGCCAAAATTCTGGGATCTAAGGCCCGCCTCAGCCAGGATCAATAGGTTTTCTTGATAGGTGACCATCGGAGCGGAGGCCTCTTGGGCGGCCAACCCACTAATGGTATTAGGTTGGGTACCTACATCACTAATTTGGAAATAAAATTTATACCTCCCCGTTTCGTTGGTCTTGGTATTGCCCCGATAGTTAGCGATCTGCGGGTTTGTAGCAGGGTCTGGTGCCACCAGACTAGTCATAAAGTCTGAGGTGATCAGGTCGGCTCCTCTCACCTGCACGGCAAAAAACTGATAAGTGAGATTAGACTCATCGGCACCACTCCCATGCGGGGCATAGAGTGAGCTGGCCATAGACTGAATGCCATTGGCTGCCGCCGCATAAGCTGCTTCATAATTCTTCACATGCAGGAAATATCTCGCCTTAAGCGTATATGCCACCTCAGTCCAGGCATCAGGGTTCCCATCGAAGAAGATGTCGGATCCGCTGGTAGGCCTGCCTGTACCAGTGGATAGGTTGAGAATGGCTTCATTCAAAAGCAATTGTATTTTCTGATAAACCTGAACCTGTGCTTCAAACTTTGGATGCTCTATGGAAATGTCCGCTGCTTCATCAAAAGGGATATCACCAAATAGAGATGCCTCTGTACCATAGGCCATGGCCTGGATAACCTGAGCAATCCCGGCAGTAACGCCCTCTATGCCCTCCTGAGCTGCTGCTTCCTGAGCCTCCTTGGCATTCCGAAGTGTGTTCACAAAAGCATCATCCCACAAGTTGTCAAAGTCACTGGTAGTGACAGTATAGGAGTCAAACCCCTGGTGCTGCCGCTGTATCCCCGTATAATATCCACAGAAGATACCAGCCCTTCGTGCTGTTTCACCTGTCTGTAAAATGATGTTTCCCACTTCCGCACCTGTAAGGATGTTTTGATAAGATGCTGTTGTAGGGTTATTGGGGTCATCGTTTAGGCCTTCCACCAGTCCTTCACATGAGATCAGAATGCCCACGCCCAATAGTGATAATATGAATATGCTAGGTAATTTCATGTCTTTATCGTTTAGAGGTTGAGAAGTAGGGTGAATACATAGGATTTTGTGCTGGGGTTATTGAAGTAATCAATTCCCCTGGCAGCGCTCACTCCGTTCAAATTGGTATCGGGATCATTTCCTTCAAACTTGGTCCAGAGGAAGAGATTTCTTCCTGTAGCCGAGATTTCTGCGGATTTCACCCCGAGTTTTTTCAGAAATGAATTAGACATTTGATAACTCAGGCCAAGCTCTCTTAACCTGGTCCACGAACCATCTTCGATGTAGAGTTCATCATTTCCATTGCCAAAGAATCCGCCATCTCCCAGATACCAGGGTTCTGTGAGGGCCACAGGCCCTGCGCCGAAATCATGTACCACTCCCCGGAAGGTTGTCCCCATCGGAATAACGTTACCGTTGTAATCCAGCAAATTCTGTGTTGACATTGATTCTTTTGCCGACCCTTCCCATCGGCCCAGGTCATATAAGACAGATTTGGTGCCTGCATAGATATCTGCTCCCTGAAATGTCTCAAAAAGTGCAGAAAGTGCGAAGTTTTTGTAGCGAATGGTGGTGGACACAGATCCTTGCCAGTCTGGATTAGGATCACCGATCACGCCTTCCAGTTGATCCTGCTCTGGAAATCCGTTTTTGTCATAGACGATATTTCCGGCATCATCTCTGAGCGTTCTGGATCCCCAGAGTACTCCGAGTGACTTGCCTTCCACCGCTCGGTTGTTTACAGCATCCAATCCTCCTAGTGCGAGGGACTCCACACCGGCCAGATCTGTCACTTTGTTTTGCACATCCGTGTAGATTACATTGGCTTGCCAACCAAAATCCTTCGTCTCAATAATGGTATAACCCAGGTCAAGTTCTACTCCTTTATTTTCAATTTCAGCGCCATTCGAATAAATCCGATCGTAGCCTCTTGAATTTGCAATAGGAAAATCGAGGAGCACATTTTCGGTAGTGTTTTGAAAATAAGTTGCACTCAGGGAAAGTCTGTCTTTGAGGAACCTCAGGTCGCCTCCCAGTTCAAATTCCTTTTTTCTTTCTGGCTGAAGGTTAGGGTTTCCACGAGAAGTGCTTGGAACAAAACCTCCGTTGCCATAGAGTCCCAGGTTGAGCCCACCACCGAATTGATCAGAGTAAGTAGGAGACACAAATACATTGCTGGTATTATACCGGGCAGGCTGCACACCCACCTCACCATAAGATGCGCGAAGCTTACCAAAAGAAACGCCTTCCACGTCCAACAGTTGATGAAACTGCCATGCCGCCGATACTGAAGGGAAAATAAAAGTATTATCTGCCTGGCTACCGAAAGTTGACGCAGATTCTGCCCGTATGGTTCCATTGATAAAGAGGGCATCAAATGCAGAAAACGTCATGGAGGAATATAAACCCACCGTTCTTTCCTGTCCAAAGGAGCTCTCTACCGTTCTGTTCTCAGGCAGGGCGTTGTCTATATCTCTGGTGGGGCTGGCCACATCAGTAAATTGTATAAAGTTAGAAATCTCACTGCCATCTACTTTCAGCTGCTTATGGTTAAAATTGAAACCAACCAGAAGGGACAAATCAAAATCACCACCAATGGATTTGGTTGCCTTGGCGATATAATCCATATTAAAAATAAGGTTGGAGGCAAGGTTGGAACTGAAAGTGCCTGTGCGGTATTCTCCGGCCGCAGATCCGGGCGTATTGAACTCCTGTCTTTCCTCACTATAATGATCTATGCCCACCCGACCGATGAGATCAATCCAGCTTGTGGGTGAGTAAGTCAGCTTCAGGGTATTGATAAAACGATTGACGGTAGCCAGATTCTCTTGTTCATTAATGGTCCAGAGCGGATTATTATAGGTAGGAGTAGCGTCTGCGGCTAATGGCTCCCGATACGACCTGTGTCTGTTAGACACTGGTGCCGCATCCGGCCCTGCATAATAATCTCCTCGGTACCCCGAGATATCAAAGTCTGTGGGATTCCGCAATAGGCCGAGATAAAGACCTGATGAGCTCGCCCCTCTTCTTATCCTGTTAGAATTAGTTTTGGCGTAAGTCAGGTTAGCATTTATTCTAAATTTTTCATTGAGCATGTGCTCACCATTGAATCTTACGCTCGTTCTCCGATAATCAGAATTATTGCGAATAATTCCCTCCTGATTCAGATCGCTCACGCTAAAGAACGCAGTGCTGTTAGCATTCCCTGCGGACAAGCTAATGTTGTTTTCGAGAAAATGACCATTTTGAAAAACCTGATCGAAATTGGAGTCATCGTATGTTTCCTGAGATTTTTTGTCACTGATCGGGTACCAGATTTTGCCATCCTGATCCACAAAGTACTCGCCAGAAGTTTCAAACTCGTCTTGTCCGCCAGCCCTTTCAGATATTTTGTCTCCCCAGGAATCCCGTGCCCGACCATTATACACACCATCGTTGCCCTGACCAAAAGTGTTTTGGAGCGGGTATTTCCGATTGATTTGATCTACTGAATAGCTCGACTTAATAGTCACTTTCAGGTCTTGATTGTATTTGCCACTCTTGGTCGTAATCATGATGACCCCTCCAAGTGCCTGAGTGCCCCATAGTGCTGCCGCCGATGCACCTTTCAACACCGTAATATTCTCAATGTCGTTGGGGTTGATGTCATTCAGCCTCGACTGCTGGGCTATTCGACCAGCACCGTTGCCACGCACATCGTTGCTAATAGGCACTCCATCTACAACGATCAGCGGCTGGGCATCACGCGTGATCGTAGACAGTCCACGTATCTGAATGTACGCCCCGGCACCCGGGTCTCCAGAGTTTCGGGAAACCCTCACCCCAGAAGACTTTCCTGAGAGCGAATTCAGCAGAGTGCTCTCAGCAGCTTTGCTCACGGATTCACTATTGACCACCGAATTGGCATACCCGAGGTTATCACGATTTTCCTTGAAACCCAATGCTGTCACAATCACCTCATCCAACTCTTCCAGGTCAATCTCTAAGGATACATCAATCGATTCAGGCCCATTGACCGTTTTCCTGAGGGTTTCAAATCCCACAAAACTAAAAGTGAGGAATGAACCATTCTGCGCCTTGATGCTAAATCTGCCATCAACATCTGAAGTGGTTCCGTAGTTGGTGCCCTCTACCATAATAGTGGCCCCTATGATAGGCTCACCATCCGGGTCCTTCACAGTACCACTGATGGTCTGCTGCGCAATTGCCCCCAGACTGGATAGCCACAAGGCGCAGAGGATTAGAATTAGTTTGTTTTTTGGCATAGGTGTCATTTTTTGGTTGATAAAAAGTATAAAACCACTCGCCAGCAGCCCTCGAAAGCAACATATTCATAATATATCGCATTCGCATAGGTCTGAAAATGAGTGATTCGTAATTATAGGGGCATTTTTTTGCGAAATACATACTTTGAGAGATTATATCCTTTTTCAAGGAATTTTATGCGATTTCAACAAATCCGGCCAAAAAGAATCGGAGCCTATTTGCAGGAATTTATTAGAATTACACCATAATGACGGAACTCTACAGTGATTTCATCCATAAGCTCAAGAAACTCTTTGGAAAATTTGATGAAAGCCATAAGAGGTTCGAGAAATCGAGCAATTCTGAAATTGCACGGGAGCTTGGATATAGTGATGCACAGTTTTCCAGATTGATCAACGAATCGGCCACCGCAGGGGAATATCAGCGTGCCATCCAAAGCATAGACAGGATCTTGATGGTGGTGCAACTAGAATCTGAGCTTGGACGCAAGCTGGGTGGCACCCGAGATTGGAAAAAGCACCCCGGTTGGCTTGGTGCCACCGTGCTTGTCGTACTCTTACTCATCCTGACAATCATTTGGCGACCTGGCAGCTATCAGGAGCTACCAGACTCTGAGAAGTCTCCCAGGGACAACATGCTCAAATGGACTTTCGAAACGGCATTTATCAATCCATATGTTAAACTGGATGACTTACCGGAAGACTGCAATTATCCATGCTATAAGTATCAGGGCAAATGGGAACTGAAGGAAGGATATAAAATTCCTTTTTTCAGGGAAAGAAATGGATTCCACTACTCTGCTACCGAAGTGAATATGTATGCCCGCTGTATGAGTGAGAAAGACCCCAAGGGAAAAATCATAGAAGGCTACGAATACCAAAAACATGAAATCTGGTATGACAGAAGGGAGCTTCCGATTGATTCTTTCATCAGGAAAGACCTGGCCCTCAAGGACTTTTATAAGCAACTAGACTTCAGCCTTGACAATAACTTTGTGAAAGTGGCCACAGTACATACCTTCTTTAGAAATGAATTTGAAATTGACTCACTGGTCATCCATCGTTCAGGAAAGGTGATCGGACGCGATCTCGAATTTACCGATCAGGAGGAGTTGGAAGAGCTCTTTTCTAGTAAAAACTTGATCAAAGATATTTTAAGTGAGTTAAACAGAATAGCTACCAACCGGCTGGAAGATTTTTCCAGACCAATAACCTGTGAGCCCGCACAAGTACCCTCTTCAAACATACATTTGATCAAGGATGGAGATGAAATGAGCTTCAATTGTCAACTGACCACCAGCCGACTGGCGATGAATTACACCAAGACCTTTGTCCTCAAAGATCAGTACATTAAAAACACCTGTAGGGTGAGTAGTAATTAGGAGAACACCTCCCTCCGATTTCGAACCGACCCCCCGCTGGTTCTCATCCAGGTCATAAAACACAAAAAGCCAACCTAAACAGGTTGGCTTTGCTGGTCGAGGTGACTGGATTACTCATACGCACAGCCATGCGCGCAACCCCCTCGTGAATCTACGCTGCGCTCCGATTTCGAACCAACCCCCCGCTGGTTCTCAGCCAGGCCATAAAACGCAAAAAGCCAACCTAAACAGGTTGGCTTTGCTAGTCGAGGTGACTGGATTCGAACCAGCGACCCCCACGTCCCTAACGTGGTGCGCTAACCGGGCTGCGCTACACCTCGATCTTTTGAGAGGGCCAAAATTATACAATTATTCCTCGCATTTGAATCACTGGTTTTAAAATTTGAATGAAAATCTACAATTAGACTCTAACTCCCGCGTCCTAACTCGATTATTAAGTTGATCGTCGGTGTATATCATTGGCAATATTTAGCTATTTTGAATCATCATGAGAAAACTGATGAAAGATCAGGAGGTCGGTCTGGATCCTTATTTCAGATACAGAGGAAAAAATCAAACGCGGGTAGAAGCCTTCACAGACGCTGCTTTTGCACTGGGCATCACCCTCATCGTCCTCTCAACTTCCGCTCCCAATACTTTTGAAGAGTTGTGGCTATCCATGCGCGACGTGGTCCCCTTTGGACTGTGCGTCATACTGGTAATGGTCATCTGGTACCAGCATTATATCTTTTTTCTTCGCTACGGATTGCAGGACTCACGCATCATTACCCTCAACACTTTCCTGATTTTTCTGATCCTCATTTACGTCTATCCACTCAAATTTCTCTTCAAGATCCTTTTTGATCTGTATGTCGGGCTATTCACCTCGGATCGAGAAATATTCCAACAACTTTTCACCTCCGTAATTAAACTAGAAGACACACCCACCCTCATGATGCTGTATGGATTAGGAGCAGCATGCATATTCTTTACCATCAGTCTGATGTATCGTCATGCGCTGAAAATAAGCTCTGAGCTGGAACTGGACGAATATGAAATTCACGAGACCAAAGCGGCACTCCGTACCAACCTCCTAATGGGCATCATTCCACTCCTGTCTGCGCTTATTGCCTTATCCGGCCTATTCGGAATGCACAACTTTACAGTATCGGGCTTCATTTACATGCTCTATCCACCCGTGATGATCACTCATGGAAAAATGGCTCAAAAGAGGCGGGATCAGCTCCTAAAAAAACTCAACCTTCAACCCGACAAGTAGATTATAAAACTTTGGCATCCACGAAAAAGACGCTTTTGATGGTGACTGTGATGTCATTGTTGATGGTCTTATCGGTTTTGGTAGTGGTCTTAAATGTAAACTGATCACTGGTCACATAATCCTTGAGATTGACCGATCCTTCCACGTCCATTTCGAGCGAGGTGAGTCCTTCTTCCGGAATGTTAGTTTTGGTGGCAATCACCTTTTCGCTGAGCCCGTCTGCATTGATAGAAATGGTGATTTCATTCAAAAAGTCAAAATCAGCGTCAGCCGGGGTTTTAATCTCGAGTCTCATCGACTGTAAGTTGACTTCCTCCACCTTGTCCTTCCTGGTATTGTTAGCAGAAAAGGTAGAAGAAGAATTAGAAGAAATTTCCGGTGTGCGGGCAGTAAATGGAATGGCGGTGCCCAACCCCCCACTGTAGGTGAATTCTGAGGTATAATCCATGGTGAACTGAGTGAAATCCAGTTTCTCGCACCCAAAAAACACCGTGGAAAGGAGCAAAAAAACAATAATTGATCTTATTTTTCTCTTCTTTTTCATACCATAGCAACCTATTCAGGTACATATTGTTCCTTTAATACAACATTTGATCTTCCAATTAATTGTGCGCTTTTAAACGGTCTTATCAAATAGCGTGTCTATAAAGCAAATACAACTAATGAAACCTATTCTTCTTTTGCTACTGAGTGTGATGTTTTGGAGCTGCCTGGAAAGCACTCTGGATACAACTGACAAAATCACGGATAATGCCATCAATTATCTGGGGCCGAATCATGACGTGGGAGATGTCCCCAATGATTCGTACCGGATCATAGGCATCACTCCGTCTCAAAACACCTGGAAAGTAATCGTGGAATATTCCGGAGGTTGCAACGAGCATCTTTTCTATACCTGGTGGAACGGAAATACGACGGGTGATAATGTGTCCGTCTATCTTTTTCACAATTCAAATGGAGACAATTGTGAGGCCGTAGTGAGAGATACCATCAACATCGATATCCATGCAGCATTGATCAATTCCGTAGCTCTAGAAGAAACAAGCGTTTCTGTCATCAACGCCAAGAGTCTCAAAAGAATACGGGTAGACCCGTACCTGGCCCTCCTTCCTCAGGGAACTGAATGTCTCCAGGTAGTTTCACTTCTTGGCACCTCATGTGGCGATGGTATCTGGGATAACCAATGGATGCTTTTGGCTGACACTTTTCTCACACACCAAAAGGTGTGGTTTCAGCCTGTAAAAAACAGTACCAATGTGGAAATCAGGAAACCTGAGGCTGGCAGCTATTCCATAGCGATTACACTCCTCTTTGGGTTCAAATATGACTCCTCCTCAGATGCCACTTGCCAAAGTCTGCCCGAGGGCGCCATCGTACCTGTGGCCATCAACTGCCTGGACAAACTGTAAAACTTAATCTCTGTTTTTGAAAAGCCCTTTTTTGAGGTTCAGCTGAGACCATCCTTCCAGATAAAAAATCCATTGAATGGCATCCTCTGTGAGCCGCAGCTGGTAAGAAGTCACTTCATCAAAACCAATCTGCAGATCCAGTTTCTCTGCCAGATGTGATTTGTCCAGACCTGTCATAATCAGTTCATCCAGATCTTCCAAAAAGGGCTGCATATCCATTCTCACCTGCTCGGCTACATATCGCTCCGCAAACTCGTGCACTGCCCAGTCGGTCATGGCCACCCACTCATCATCCGCATCTATCTCGTAAGCAAATCCCTCCAGCACCAGCTCCCGATCCTCATTCAGTACTGGCCGCCCCGTGGCATACACTATCCCATTCAGATCACCGGTAGTGGTCAGCTTCACCTTGAGCTTTTGACCTTCACGCATGATTTGTGCATCTGTTACCCGCACTTTGTATGCCTCATAAATAAACTCATGCTGGGCAAGTTCTCGCTTCAGAGTTTGTGAGAGTAGGTCATAAGGCAAATTGATCTCAGGGTACACCAGCAATGCCGCCCGGGTGTTGAGTGGCTCCCCTCTGCTGGTCAGCGGCACCTTTACTTCCACATCTCGTTTGATCGGCGAGATGTTGATTTTGGTACGGAACTCCACATGTACCGATAGCGTGTCCTTCTCCAGCGGCACCAGTGTGCCATTCAGGGCAACCGGGTTAGAGTACAACCACAACTCCTGAGGCCGCTTCGCTATGCGCTGGGGCTTTTGCAAATCCATCCATACTTTCTCCACAGTACCTCTGAAGTCCACCGCCTTATTCAGGGCCCCACAAATAATATCAGACAGCTGATCTTCGTGCTCCTCCAACGCCTTGTCGATGGTTCCCTCCACATTAAAGGTCATCCCCATGATGGATATTTTGGAGCTCTCCCCCAAATCAAAACCCTTGTACTCACAAGTGACATTCATATCCCAGTTCTCATCTATGCCTACAGTGGCCGATGCCTTGAGTAACCCACTGAATTTTACAGGCGCATCGGCATTGGAAAAAGTCACACCAAGTACTTTCTTACTAATGCCGGCTTCCACATCCAGAGGGATCGAGGCAAAGACTTCATTCTTCCTTATGGCCAGGTTAAGCTTCCCTTTGCGCTCCACTTTCAGAAAAAGGGTATCTCCCTTTCCTTTCAGGGGAAGGGCATCATCCAGAATGAGCTTGGGGAGCACTCGGTTCACACCATCCTCCAACTCACCCACCGGGAAATTGACCCGGAAACTCAGGTAGGAAGGCAGGGTCTGAAGGGGTGGGAGGGCCGCTTCGCTTTCCTTTTTGGTACTCCTGTCACAAGCCATCAGTGCACCTAAGAGCACCAGATACAGACAAATTTTTCTCATCCTTTGGTTTTGAAAGTGAAAAAAGAAAGAAAGGAATTCAATCACAACAATTCTCCCTCTTTTAGCGCCATTTATCTCAAAGTATCAAGCACCGTGTCACACCATTGTGACATTTATTTACATTAAAAAACACCATATTTCTTCATTTCAGCGTTAATTAGATCATTCATCCAAACCTAACCCGAATGCTGACTCTGGAAAATATCCATAAATCTTACCACTTGGGTAAGCAATCACTCCACGTCCTGAAAGGGGTGAATGTCAATGTAGAAGAAGGGGAACTGGTCTCCATTATGGGGTCTTCCGGATCTGGTAAATCCACCTTGCTCAACATCCTTGGCATCCTGGATAGCTACGATGAAGGAAGCTACACCCTGGGCGGTCACCTGATCAAAAACCTGTCTGAAGGAAAAGCCGCACAACTCAGAAATGAACTCATCGGTTTTGTCTTTCAGTCCTTCAACCTGCTCAATTTCAAAAATGCCATTGAAAATGTAGCACTGCCTCTTTACTACCAGAAAATTGGCAGAAAAAAGCGAAACAAAATTGCCGAGGGCTACCTGGAAAGAGTGGGGCTCAAAGACTGGTCTCATCACCTGCCCAACGAAATGTCCGGCGGGCAGCGGCAGCGTGTGGCGATAGCACGGGCCCTCATCACCAACCCCAAGATCATTCTGGCTGATGAACCTACCGGTGCGCTTGACAGTACTACATCACATGAAGTGATGGAAATTTTTAAGGAGGTAAATGCCAATGGCAAAACCATCCTGATCGTGACGCATGAAAATGACGTGGCAGCTGCCACCCAAAGGGTGATCATGATCAAAGACGGAACAATTCTCAGCGAAAACTACGACATGAGCCATGTTTGACCTGGATAAATGGCAGGAGATTTTTCAAACCATCGCCAAAAACAAGGTGCGCACGTTTGCTACGGCCTTTGGCGTGTTTTGGGGCATCCTCATGTTGATTCTTCTCCTTGGAGCGGGACAGGGCCTGCAAAACGGAGTGCAGCAGAGTATGCTCCTGGATGCCATCAATAGTATCTGGGTGATCCCTGCCCGCACGTCCATCTCCTACGAAGGGATGCCAGCAGGCAGACAGCACCCCTTTCAGGAGGAAGATCTGGAATCCGTCTTCACGGAAGTGTCCGGCATAGAGTTTATGTCTCCCGAAAACTGGCTCATGGGCAACTACATCGTGAAGTATAAAAACCGAGGGAGTGCCTTTGGGGTGTATGGCACCAAATCAGACTATTTTGACATCAAGGTGACCATGAAAATACAGTCTGGCCGATCCCTCAATTTGCTGGATGACAGGGAAAAAAGGAAGGTTTGCTACATCGGCAACCGGGTCGCTGAGTCCATTTTCCCGGAAGGGGTAGACCCTGTGGGTGAATACCTGGATATCAAAGGCAGTATGTTTCGGGTAGTTGGTGTTTTCAAGTTTGAAGCTTCCAACGGAATGGATCAGGCCCAGAGAATCTACGTGCCGTTTTCTACTTACCAGCAAATTTTCAACCCAGACAAGTCAGTGTCGCTTTTCGCCGTGACCACAGCACCGGGCACCATGGGCAAGCAGCTGGAAGGAGACATCCTGGAGCTCCTCAAAATAAGGCAAAGCATCCACCCGGATGACGATCAGGCTTTTTGGGTTCACAATCAGGAAGAGAATTTTCGGCAGGTTCAGAACCTCTTTAACGGAATTAAAGCCTTCATCTGGCTCGTGGGTATAGGCACGCTCACAGCAGGCATTGTGGGAGTGAGCAATATCATGATTATCGTAGTGAAAGAACGCACCAAAGAAATCGGAATTCGTAAGGCGATGGGTGCTACACCTAACTCCATTGTGGGGCTCATCCTTCAGGAGTCCATCTTTATCACTGCCGTGGCTGGGTATTTTGGATTGTTCATGGGGGTGGTGCTTTTGGAATCCGTGAACTATGCTCTGGAAGCTATGGGTGCGGATTTGGATTTTTTCACCCGCCCGGAGGTCAATTTTCGTGCAGCCATTACCTCTCTGATCATTTTAGTGGTCTCAGGGGCCCTGGCCGGCCTCTTCCCGGCGCTCAGAGCTGCACACATTAAACCCGTAGACGCCCTAAAAGACGAATAAGATGTTTGATCAGGATAAATGGGAAGAAATATGGCAAACCATTATGAAGCACAAGCTCCGTACGGCGCTCACCTCTTTTGGTGTTTTTTGGGGCATCTTCATGCTGGTACTGCTGCTGGGAGCAGGTAACGGACTGCAGAACGGTGTGATGCAAAATTTCGACATTGCCAAAAATGCCGTGTTTGTATGGACGGAAGTTACCTCGGTGCCATATGCGGGATTTCAGGCAGGCCGATCCATTGACCTCACCAACGATGATTTTAAGGCACTGCAAAATATTAAAGGGCTCCACACAGTCTCACCGAGGATTCCTCTGAACTCCCGATGGAGTGGTGGT
Organism: Marinoscillum luteum; assembly: GCF_044005705.1. Taxonomy (NCBI): domain Bacteria; kingdom Pseudomonadati; phylum Bacteroidota; class Cytophagia; order Cytophagales; family Reichenbachiellaceae; genus Marinoscillum; species Marinoscillum luteum. The sequence continues at coordinate 205,212 of NZ_JBIPKE010000014.1, forward strand.
CAGGTCACCATCAGTTATGACAACCGTGACGTCTCCTATTCGATCATGGGAGACTACCCGCAATACCTCGATATTCAGCCTCTTTGGATCACTGAAGGCCGGTTTGTCAACAAATTTGACATTGAGCAAAAAAGAAAAATCGCTGTGCTCGGGCGTCGGGTGAAGGATGATCTCTTTCAGGAACGCAGGGCACTCGGTGAACACATTAAGATCAATGGCGTACCCTTCAAGGTGGTTGGGATTTTTGACTCCCGCGCTACGGGCGAGGATGCCAGAAATGACATTCAGATTATTCACATCCCAGGTACCACTGCCCAGCAAACCTTCAATATGGGCGAGAGCATTGGGTGGTTTGGATGCATCCCTGCGGATGGTATTTCAGGGCTGGAAGCCGAGGAGATTATCAAAGCTGAGCTTCGAAAACGTCATAAAATAGCCCCAAACGATCGTCAGGCGCTCGGAAGCTTCAATGTGGAAGAAGAGTTCAAACAAATGCAGGGGCTCTTTACCGGAATAGCCGCCTTTAGCTGGCTGGTGGCCATAGGCACCATACTGGCAGGTATGATCGGTGTGGGCAATATCATGCTCATCATCGTGAAAGAACGCACCAAGGAAATAGGCATTAGAAAATCGATAGGTGCCAAACCATGGTCCATCATCAGCATGATCGTGCAGGAGGCACTGGTCATCTCTGGAGTTTCTGGTTATCTGGGCCTGGTCTTCGGCGTAGTGCTGGTAGAAGGCATTGCCTATGCCATGGCAGAATTTGGCATGCAAAGTGAGTTTTTTGTGAATCCGGAGATAGACTTCAAGGCAGCTTTTTCAGCCATCTCCGTTTTGCTGATTTCAGGGGTCATTGCCGGTCTGATACCGGGCATCAAAGCTGCCCGGGTAGATCCCGTCATTGCCTTGCGGGATGAATAATTTTTGAATAGACACTAACCAAACTTATCAACAGAAATGAAACGTTTTTTCATTGGACTTACCATCGTCATCATACTCGGGCTATTCGTGGGCACAGGGTATTTTCTCTATCAAAAATCAGAGGAACCACCGATTATCTACGAAACTGACACCCCTTTCAAAACTGACATCATCAAAAAGACCATTGCCACGGGTTCGATCGTGCCTCGAAAAGAGGTGGCCCTGAAATCGCAGGTCTCAGGGGTAGTGGAAAAGCTCTACCTGGAGGAAGGAGCCCAGGTAAAAATTGGAGATCTGGTGGCCAAGATCAAAATCATCCCCAATGTGGTAGCGCTCAACAATGCTCAGGCGCAACTGCAAACCGCCAAAATCAACTTTGATAATTCCGAGAAAGAACTCAAAAGGCAAAAAGAACTTTTTGACGAAAAAGTAATCTCAGAGTTTGATTACAATCAGTTTCTTCTGGACTTTAACCTGAGAAAACAGGAAGTAGAGGCCGCAGAAAACAATCTGGAACTGATCAAGGAAGGCTCGTCACAAAAGACCGGCAACGTCTCCAATCTGGTGCGCTCTACGGTGAATGGCATGATCCTGGACATCCCGGTGAAAGAAGGAACCTTCATCATCGAATCCAACACCTTCAATGAAGGTACAAGCATAGCCTCCGTGGCAGATATGAGCGAGATGATTTTTGAGGGAAAAGTAGACGAATCTGAAGTGGGGAAAATTAACGTAGGCATGGATCTTTCGCTATCGGTGGGGGCCATAGAAGGGGTCATTTTCAACGCCAAACTGGAGTTTATTTCCCCAAAAGGGGAAAGCGACGAGGGAGCCATTAAGTTTGATATCAAGGCAGCGGTAGATCTCAAAGAGGAATACTTTCTCCGGGCAGGATATAGTGCTACAGCAGACATCATCCTACAAAAGGCCAGTGATGTGCTCGCCATCAAAGAGAGCAATCTCATTTTCGAAGGTGACGATATCTTTGTAGAAGTGCGTACCGGCGAACAACAGTTTGAGCGGCGCCAGGTCAAAACGGGGCTTTCTGATGGTATCAATATCCAAATTGCCGAAGGGCTGACAGAAGAGGAAGTCATCAAGAAACTTTGATTCGGCTAACCTTTTCAATGTCCCGCCCCATACACTTCGCCGAAAAATGACAACAGCCAGGAGTTCTATGCGTATGGTAACACATGCGAAAAATTACCGTATGTGTTGCGCTCATCGGACTTGTGGTGAGCTGTACCAACAGAGAGCCGGATAAGGCCAATAATGTGGTATCACAGGCCGTCAAGGCCCATGGCCAGGGTCGTCTTGCCAATAGTCGTGTTTCATTCACCTTCCGTGATAAGTCGTACAGCGTCAGCAGAAGTGAAGACAGCTACGAATATACCCGGTCATTCAAAGAAGATTCGAGTTGGGTTGAGGATGTCCTGATCAATAGTACGGACTTCACTCGTAGGGTGAATGGCGAGTTGATCTCCGTGCCGGACACCATGCAGGTGAAGTACACCAGTTCGGTGAATTCTGTACTCTATTTTGTGCAATTACCTTACCTGCTCAATGACCCTGCTGTGATCAAATCCTACGAAGGCACTCAAAAGGTTCTTGGAGAAACCTACGAAGTGCTGAAAGTTACCTTCCGCCCCAGTGGTGGAGGTGAGGATTTCCAGGACGAATACCGCTACTGGTTTCATGAAAAAACCCGCCTGCTGGACTTCCTGGCCTATAACTACGAAACAGACGGTGGTGGGGTCCGGTTTAGAAAGGCCTACAATCGCTCCGAGCGAGGTGGCATCCTCTTTCAGGATTACGTAAACTACGAGGTGCCAGTAGGCACGGCTCTTCCGAAAATTCCTGCCCTCTTCGAGGCTGGAAAACTCAAAGAGCTATCCCGTATTGTCAATACAGACATTCAGGTAGAAAGTCTTTAGCTTATCTTACGGTCTTCTCCACTCATCGTTTTCTTGCTCTTCTGATGGAAGTAGATCATCATGCCTATCCCCGAAAGTACAAGCGGAATACTCAGCAATTGCCCCATGTTTAGGGTCATCCCTTCTTCAAAGGCCTCCTGGTTGAGTTTGAAGAACTCATCCACAAACCTCAATGACCATAGCAGGGTCATAAACAAAGCGAAGCTGAACCCCTGTGGCAGAACAAATCGCTTCTCTTTCCAGAGCCAGAAAAATAGCAACATCAGCAAAATACAATACCCTGCCTCATAGAGCTGAGCAGCGTGCCTGGATACGCCCAGTCCATAAATTTCAGCTACCGAGCGGTTATCTTCCTGATAAAACTTATAGGCTAGTGGCTCATCCTTTCCAAAATCAATGTGCTCCACCACATCGTCATACCTCAGCAGGGCACTTCTCAGCTGATTTTCGAAAAACACCTTGTCCTGGGCTGTAAGCTCCACTCCGCGCTGGTAAATTATTTTTGCCGTGATAGGATGTATCCCGGGGGTATTGCTCACCTTTTCACCTCCTTTCAGGAAAATCACATCCTCCACCTTTCGATCGTCATATCGCAGCACGTCCTCGGTAAATCTTGCATAGACCACACCATAGTTGGCATTGGTCATTTTTCCTTCCATCTCTGAGTTGAAAAAATTACCTGTGCGGATCATTGCTCCGGTGATGGCCACCACTATCACCAGCCTATCCAGCATCCACAGCATGGGATATTGGGGGTATTTTTTTGAAAAGAGGAAAATAGCCAGAATAATGCCAAGCGCACCACCATGACTGGCCAGACCACCTTCCCAAATTTTCAAAATCTCAATAGGGTTAGACAGGTAGAATCCCGGATTGTAAAACAAACAATGCCCAAGCCTGGCACCTACCACCACTGCTACCACCATATAGACGGTCAGCTTTTCTACATCCTTTTCAGGCCTGCCTTCCTGCTTGAAAAGCCAAAACATGATCTGCTGAGAGACGATGAATCCTCCCGCAAAGAGCAACCCATACCAGCGCACAGGGTGATCGAGAATGGGAATGACAAAAATATCAGGGTCTGAGCTCCAGATGAGAAAATTAAGGATGAATTCCATGGATTAATTTGTTTTCCAAAAATAAGGAGTGAACAGCATTAGAACGGTAAAGAGTTCCAACCTGCCTAAAAGCATCAAAAAAGCCAGCACCCACTTACCAGGTGCAGAGATAGAAGCAAAGTTATCAACCGGGCCCACATCACCAATACCCGGGCCAATATTTCCAAGGCATGTGGCTACCGAGCCTATGGCGGTATTGAAATCTGCACCCAACATACCCATAACCACAGAGCCGAGGGCAAAAATGGAAATGTAGATCATGATAAATGCCAGTATGTTATAAGTAATCTCCCGCGATACCGCCTTCCCATTGAGTCGAATAGGGATAACCGCATTGGGGTGTAGCTGGCGTTTCAGCTCCATCAGACTATTTTTAACGAGAATAATATGTCGCACGATTTTCACACCACCGGCTGTAGAGCCCGCTGAAGCTCCGAAAAACATCATCACCACAAAAAGGATAGTTATAAACGGAGTCCATGAAGTGTAATCGGCTGTGATAAATCCTGTTGTCGTAATAATGGACACCACCTGAAAAAGCGAATCCCGAATAGATTTTTCAAACGTATCATGCCCCTGGCTGAAAATCACAATACCAATGACCAGCCCGGCCACTAAGCAAAAACCGGAATAAAACCTGAACTCTTCGTTTTGAAATACCTTCCGGAATTTCTTGTGTAAAACCAGGTACGTCATGGTGAAGTTGGTGCCGGCCAGAAACATGAACAATATGATCACATACTGAATATAAGGAGACGCATAATAAGCGATGCTGGCATTTTTGGTAGAAAAGCCACCCGTAGCCATGGTGGTCAGTCCGTGGTTGATGGCGTCATAAAAAGTCATTCCGCCCACCCACAACAGCACCGTTTCGGTAAGGGTCAGCCCCAGGTAGATAAACCAGAGTCGCTTGGCCGTTTCTTTGATTCTCGGCTGCAGCTTATCAGGAGAAATCCCCGGAGCCTCCGCCACAAAGAGCTGCATACCCCCAATGCCCAAAATGGGGAGTATGGCCACCGTAAGTACGATAATCCCCATTCCCCCAATCCATTGAGTAAGGCTCCTCCAAAACAGAATCCCCTTGTGTACCGCTTCTATATCGGTAAGGATGGTCGCACCAGTAGTCGAAAACCCACTCAGGGTTTCAAAAAATGCATCGGTAAGGTTGGGAATAGAACCACTGAGGATATAGGGTAGAGACCCAAAGAAAGACATAATGAGCCATCCAAAGGTCACCACCAGATACCCATCCCGCTTTCTCAACTCTTTGTTTTTGCTGTTTTTGGTGAAAAACCACATCAAAAACCCAAAAGATGCCGTGATGGTGGCGGAAAGGATGATAGAAAAAAGATCTCCCTCCTTGTAATAGAGACTAAACGGGATACAGGAGAGCATAAACATCCCATTCAGCATCAGTAAAGTGCCTAAAATGTTGATGATGACCCGGTAGTTGAAAAGCATGCTATTTGAAGAATCCCTCTACAGTATGAATACACTCGGACCTGGACAATACCACCACCCGATCTTTAGGCTGAAAGTGAAAACTTCCGCGAACCGTATGTCCTATTCCTTTTCTGATTACGCCACCAATAATGGCCGTTTTCGGAAAGTCAATGTTTCGAAGCTCATGTTCCAGGATTTTGGAATTTGGCTGTACTTCAAATTCCAGTATTTCGGCATCCACACCGTGAATACTGGTCAGGTTGATCACCTGGCCCTTTCTGATATACCTGAAAATAAAATTCGCAGCAATGAGTTTCTTGTTGATCAGGGTATCCACGCCAATATTTTGAGAGAGATGGATATAGTCCATGTTTTCCACCGCTGCAATGGTCTTCGCTACCCCATTGTTTTTTGCCACCAGGCAGGAGATGATGTTGGTTTCGGAGTTTCCAGTCACCGCTATCACGGCATCCATCCGGTCAATCCCTTCTTCCTTAAGCAAATCAATATCCCGACCATCGCCATTGATGATCATGGTATCGGGCAGCTCGTCGGCCAGGTTGAAACACTTTTCCTTATCCTGCTCTATCAGCTTGATGTTGTATTTTTTGCTGAGTTGTTTGGCGGTATTGATTCCTACTTTACTGCCACCCAAAATCATAATGTTTTTGATCTCGATCTGCTCTTTTCCGGCCAGCGCCATCACCCGGTCTGTACCACTGGGCTCGGTAATAAAATAAGCGTGATCATTGATCTGAAATTTGTTTTCGCCGTGCGGTATGATGGTCTGATTTTCTCTCAAAATAGCCACCGTAGTGAAATTATGATCAGGATTGAGGTAGGCTGTTTCGGTAAGGGTCTTGTCCAGGAGTTCGGACTTCTCATCTACTGTGATTCCGATGAGGGAGAGCATTCCCTTCTCAAACTCGAAGGTGTCAGTAAGGGCCGATTGCTTAAGCAATCTTTTAATCTCCTTGGCTGCCAGCGATTCGGGGGAGATAATTTCGTCGATTCCAATGGTCTTCAGGTCCAGCTTTTCACGCTGATGCAAAAACTCAATATTGGAGATGCGCGCCACAGTTCGCTTGGCTCCAAGAGCCTTTCCAATGATGGCTGTGGTCAGGTTGGTCTCTTCTATGGAAGTCACCGCGATCAACAGGTCCGCCTTGGACACATTGGCCTCTTCCAGTATACTTATTGATGTACTGCTGCCTCGAATCGTGTGCACATCCAGATGATTGGAGGCATGCTCCAGAACAGCGTTATCCTGATCTATGAGTATGATGTCTTGTTCCTCATACGCCAGAAGTCTGGCAAGGTGAAACCCCAAATCCCCGGCACCAGCAATGATAATTCTCATAGCATTTCCATATAGGGTGGCAAATATAAAGTAAAGATCAGGCAGAGAAACAAACTTAGCCCCCTTATTCGTCGAGCAGTGAATAATCCACGATGACCCGGGTGCTCATACATGTCAATTGGCGGTTTTTTGATGAAGTAATCTCTCATTAGCTATCCAGAAGTCTTCACACCTGAAAAATAAACCTTAGCAGCTTTCAGTGCTTTTGGTGCTAACACAATGGTTCCTATCATAGTCGGGAATGCCATCAACCCATAGGCCACATCGATAAAAGCCACAACCCCCTGAAGGGTAGCCACGGACCCCACCAAAATCAAAAAAACATACCAGTAATTAAACAGGGAAGCATATCGCGCTCCAATCAGAAATGACAAACATTTTTGCCCATAGTACGCAAAGCCAAAGAGCGTGGTAAAAGCAAAAATCAGGACACACAGAGCCAGAATATAGGGACCCACTCCTGGCAGGCTGTCTCCAAAGGCTTTGGCAGTGAGTGATATCCCATTGAGGTCTCCGGATTTCCAGGCGCCGGTCACCAGTATGCATAGCCCCGTCATGGTACAAATCACCAGGGTATCAATGGCTGGCCCAAGCATGGCCACAAGGCCCTCCCGTACGGGCTCTTTGGTTTTGGCCGCCCCATGCATCATAGGAGCAGTACCAATACCTGCCTCGTTCGAAAAAGCCGCACGACGAGCTCCGGTGATAATGAGCGCTCCCACGGCCCCTCCCAGTACGGAGTTGGCGGTAAAAGCATCGGTAAAGATCAACCCTAATGAACTCCACACTTCTCCATAATTGACGATCAGGATGATGATGACGCTGGCCACGTACAGAAGAACCATAGAAGGCACCAGTTTGCCGGCTACACTGCCTATCCTGGTAATCCCACCAAAAATCACCAGCCCCACCAAAATGGCAATAAACACACCCAAACCCAGATCCAGATAAATGTTGTCCAGTGCAATTCCATTCGGCACAAATAAGATGTCCTTGGTGGCCTGCACGATCTGGTTGGCCTGAAAGATGGGTGTGGCCCCAAAAAAGCCAACCACGGCAAAAAAACTTGCCAGAGGCATCCACTTTTTGCCCAATCCTTCGCGGATATAATACATCGGTCCACCCTGAAGATTTCCCGCAGAATCTTTGCCCCGGTACATCACCGACAGGGTGCAGGTGAAAAACTTGGTGGCCATTCCGAAGAAAGCACTTACCCACATCCAAAAGATGGCCCCGGGACCACCCATGGCAATGGCCACTGCCACACCTGAGATATTGCCCATGCCGATAGTAGCAGCGAGAGCTCCCGACAGGGCCTGAAAGTGATTGATATCTCCGGGATCCGACGGATCGTCATATTTGCCCCTGAGCACATTGATGGCATGTCCGAAATACCTGAACGGTAAGAAGCGGGAGTAGAACATAAAAAACACCCCGCCACCCAATAATAAAATCAACAGGGGCGTACCCCAGATAAAATTGGCTGCATCCTGAAAAAAACGTTCGAGTACACTCATAGGGTCTGAAATTCTTCAAGGATTGGCCTGAGCACCCGCCAGACGTTTTCCGCTAATATCTTATGCCCTTCCACGGTGGGGTGAATCCCATCCGGTAAATTAAGCTCTGGGTTACCAGCCACCCCGTCCAAAATAAAGGGAAGTAAAGAAGCTCCCGTTTCTGAGGCTACCGCAGGAAATATTCCATTAAACCTGGTGGTATAGTCCTTTCCCAGGTTAGGAGGCACGCGCATTCCCGCCAGGAGGATTTTTATCTCCGGATTGGCCTGTTTTACTTTGTCTATAATCAATAGTAGATTCTTTTTGGTCTCCTCCAGATCGAGTCCTCGCAGACCGTCATTTGCACCCAGTTCCAGCACAAATACATCCGGAATGGTTTGCAGCACCCAATCGATCCTATTGAGCCCTCCAGAGGTCGTTTCGCCACTAAGCCCGGCGTTGATCACCTTAAACTGATATCCTAATGAATCCAGCCGATCCTGAATAAGCGCCGGAAATGCATCCTCCACATCCAGCTGATACCCGGCGGTGATGCTATTGCCAAAAAACAAAATAACCGGAACTTCTTTTTGATCTACTTTGGTATCAGCAGATTGATTTTCTACTGCAGAAGCCCCCTCATTGGTAGCGGGTTTATTCTGACTATCGCATCCGCTCATCAGCCAACCAATTATACTCAGCGTACATAATATTTTTCCTTTCATGCCTACAAAACCTCTGGTCTGATCTGCCGAAAATATTTAATATCCCCACAGCAAGCTCCGAATTTAATAAACATGATGGAAGCCAATTCGTTTTTATGAATTAAACTGCATAAATGTCAACAATACTTCAGGTAGAATCGCTCACCAAAACCTTTCAAAGTGGCCACCGCCAAATTAAAGTTCTGGATAACATCAACTTCACGATAGCGGAAGGCCAAAGCATGTCAATCGTCGGGCCTTCTGGCAGTGGAAAAACAACCCTTCTTGGTCTTTGTGCGGGCTTAGATCGCGCTACCGAAGGTCGAATACTGATCAATCAGGTATTACTGAATCAGCTTTCTGAAGACGAGCTGGCTCAGCTTAGAAATCAGCAGGTTGGTTTTATTTTCCAAAACTTCCAGCTGATACCCACCCTCACGGCTCTGGAAAATGTAATGGTGCCACTGGAGCTGAGGGGCGAAAAAAACATAATCAGTGCCTCCAAAGAACTGCTAAACAGGGTGGGTCTCAGCGACCGGCTCGATCACTATCCAAGCCAGCTATCAGGTGGGGAGCAGCAGCGTGTGGCCATTGCCCGGGCTTTTTCCAACAGGCCGAAAATATTGTTTGCCGATGAGCCTACCGGAAACCTGGACGAAGAAACGAGCCATTCGATAGAATCCCTGCTTTTCGAACTTAACCGAGAGCAGGGTACCACGCTGGTCATCGTCACCCACGATCCGGACCTGGCCCAAAAGACAGACAGCATTATCAAACTCAAAGGCGGAAAGTTGATCTGATGATGAATAACACTCAAATGACTTCACCAATAGACATTCATGGATCATAAAATAAGAGTTAGCGGAACAAAATATTCCATGATCTGGCCCCTGAAAATGGCCTGGCGTGACAGTCGCAAGAGTAAGGGCAAACTTTTGCTTTTCGTTCTGGCCATTTCTCTGGGCATAGCGGCGCTTGTGGGTATTACTTCATTCAGAGAAAACCTGCTGCAAGAAATCAATAATCAGGCGAAAACGCTGATTGGTGCAGATATAGAGATCAAAGGCAGCGAGCCTCTGCCTGACAGCCTCATGCTGGCGCTCTATGAGCTGGCCCCTGAAATGTCCCGTGAGGTATACTTCGCCTCCATGGTGTACTTTCCCAGTACCGATGGCACCAGGCTTGCACAAGTGCGGGCTTTGGCAGGAAAATACCCATATTATGGAGAAATAGAAACCATCCCGGCGGCAGCCTCCAGAAAATTTCAGCAGGGGGAGTATGCGCTGGTAGATGAAAAGCTCATGATCCAATACAATGTGGAAATTGGGGACTTTGTAAAGGTCGGTCAGCAGCAGTTTGAAATCATCGGCCGGCTACAGAAAATTCCCGGCCAAACAGAAATTGGGGCCACAGCAGCACCAGTAGTATACATCCCTTATAACCACCTGGATCAAACGGATTTGCTTCAAAAAGGCAGCCGGGTCAACTACCTGCAGTACTTCCAGTTTCACCCTCAGGTGGATACCACCGGTAAGTGGTCACAGCTGGTGACCCTGGTCGATAAAAAGGGCTTTCGGGTAGATGACATAGAAGAGCGAAAGGAAGAAACTGGTCGTGCGTTTAAGGACCTCTCCAATTTTCTGGAGTTGGTGGCCTTCACGGCCCTGCTACTTGGCTGCATAGGCGTGGCGAGCTCCATTTACGTGTATACCAAAGAAAAAACAGGCATTGTAGCTACCCTCCGATGCCTGGGAATGAAATCAAGTCAGGCCATTTCCATTTTTCTGATTCAGGTAGGCTTCTTCGGGCTGATCGGCTCCATCATCGGGGCACTTTTAGGCGTGGGCATGCACTTGTACTTGCCCGTACTGGTCAAAGATTTTATTCCTGTGGAACTCACCCCACAGCTTTCCTGGCTCTCCGTGCCGAGCGGCGTGGGAATTGGTGTGGTGGTCTCTATTCTTTTTGCCTTGATCTCGCTGGTCTCCCTGCGCAAGGTTAGTCCATTGCAAGCTATCCGGTCAGATTCTGAACCTACCAGGTTTCAGTTGGACTGGCTGCAAATCACTGTTGGCTTCAGCATTCTGGTGTTTCTAATGGCGCTGATCTACCTACAAATAGGATCCCTGCAGGATGCTGCTATTTTTACTTTTGGTTTACTCCTTACCATCATCATCCTGGGGCTCATCGGAAAGGGACTGGCTTTTGGAATCAAAAAATTGTTACCCAACAGTATTCCCTATGTGTGGCGGCAGGGGCTTTCTAACCTCTATCGCCCACATAATCAAACTTCATTGCTCATTACCACCTTAGGACTGGGTACTGCATTCATTGCCACCCTTCTCTTCATGCAAAGTTTGCTGGTTGACAGGGTCTCCATAGCTGGTGCAGAAGACCGGCCAAATACGATCCTTTTTGATATCCAGACACCACAAAAGGAAGAAGTGCGCCAGCTTACGCTAGACTATGACCTGCCTGTGATGCAGGAAGTCCCCATTGTAACCATGCGCCTGGTAGAGCTCAATGGAATCTCGAAAAATGAAGCTGAGCGAGACACCACCATCACCACTCCTGACTGGGCCTACAACAGGGAGTACAGAGTGACCTATCGGGACAGCCTGATCGAATCAGAAACCCTGAAAGAAGGCAAATGGATAGGGAAAGTAACCAACCCCTCAGACAGCATTTTTGTGTCGGTATCGAGCGGCTATGCAGAGAACCTGGAATTAAAAATTGGGGATGAGATGGTTTTCAACGTACAGGGCGCCTTGCTTAAAACCTATGTAGGTAGCTTTCGGGAGGTAGACTGGCGACGCGTGCAAACGAATTTTCTGGTACTTTTCCCGGCGGGGGTCCTGGAGAAGGCTCCGCAATTTCATGTGCTCATCACCCGGATAGATAACAATCAGCTCTCCGCACGATACCAGCAGGCTGTGGTGAGGAGTTACCCCAATATTTCCATCATCGACCTGGAACTGATTCTCAAAACGCTGGAGGAAATTTTGGGGAAAATCGCTTTTGTGATTCGGTTTATGGCTTTCTTTAGTATTGGCACAGGCATTATTATGCTCATCAGCTCCATAGTGCTCAGCCGCTTTCAGCGCATGCGCGAAAACGTACTTCTGAGAACCATTGGCGCCTCCAGTCGCAAGCTTTGGAAGATCATCTTTGCAGAGTACTTCTTCCTGGGCGGACTTGGAGCACTCTCAGGCATTCTCATTGCCATCCTTACCACCACTCTGCTAGGCAAATTTGTATTTGAATTCACCTTCATTCCAGACTTCTCGCAAATGATCTATGTGGGGCTCACCATTACATTTCTTACGGTAATTATCGGCCTTCTCAATAGTAGTGATGTGATCAGTCAAAGCCCTCTGGAAGTACTCAGAAATGAAGGCTAAAGCAGATTAAGATTTTAATCCTGTCGGTACCAAACCCTAAGCAGCTGATACCAGTGCGAACTAGATTCTCCGCCGGTCCAAAGCTCCGTATCCATACTTCCCTCCTCATCGCTTTCATGGATATTGGGGAGGACCACTGTTTCCACGTTCAGTACATCAATGGCCGGATTCTCCTTGATCCAGATGTTGGCAGCCTCCAGTACTTCCTGAAAACTCTGAATACGACCTGACTTGAACATGCCCCCTTTGCTTTTTTCGGGGACGAAATCTTTAGCTAATAATGGCATTTTAGTACGGCTTTAGGTTAATTATTCTTCAAAATATTAAATTTTTACCACATTAAACAGGACTTTAATAAGTCTCAACATCTTTGGTTGGCATTATTTCTGGTATCCCTATCTTTAGTCCCAAATCAGCAGCACATGAAAACTTTCTACAACCTCCTCATCATTTCTCTTATCATTTTCTTGATCAGCGCCTGCTCAAGTGGCAAAAAAGCACTTCAAAAGGGTGACTATGACAAAGCTGTGGCACAAGCGATACACCGCCTGCGCGGAAATGATGATCACAAGAAAGCTGCGTCTACATTGGCCAAAGCCTATAAATATGCGGTAGAGTCTCACCTCAGTAATGTGGAGCGCGCAAAGCTCTCCATGGATCAGCTCAAATGGGAGCCAGTAGTGAGCAATTACCAAAGCATCAATTACCTCTACGATGAAATCCTGCGGTGTCCTGGCTGTAGGGAGGTAGTACCAAACCCCGTGAAATATGATGCAGAGTTAGCCACTGCCAAAAGAAACGCTGCAGAAGCGCGCTATCAATTGGGCATGGCTGCGCTGAACCAAAAGCAAAACCGTCAGAAGGCCATTGAGGCTCACCAACACTTCTCCAGTGTGCAGTACTTTGTGCCGAGGTATAAAGATGTGGAGGATAAGCTGCAGGAAGCCCTATACCACGCCACCCTCAAGGTGGTGGTAGAGCCTATCCCCACCCCCGCACGGATGTTCAGTATCCGCCATGAGTTTTTTGTGAATAAAATCAACGAGTACCTTCACAATCATGTAATCAGCGAGTACGTCAGGTTTTATACCCCCGATGAGGCCCAGGCTCAGCAGCTGGAGTTTGTAGACCACATCATTCGCATGGAGTTTGATCAGTTTGCTCTGGGAAATGTATTTAGCAACAAAGTCACCCGTGAGGTGAGCCGAGATAGTGTACTGCTGAGCGATGAGGGCAGGGCGCCAGTCTATGGCACCGTGAAAGCGACCGTGACCGTACATGAGAAAGCCATCACTGGAACAGGCCTGCTGGACTTTAAAATACTTGACAATGACCTCAACAAAGTCATCAGTCAGGAGAAGTTTCCAAGTGAATACACATGGGCTGTGCGATGGGCTAGCTTCAATGGTGACGAACGAGCCCTCACTGATGAAGACAAAGCATTGGTCAATAAGATAGAGCTCCCAATTCCTAACCCACAATGGATGTTTGAAGAATTCACTGCCCCCATCTACGACCAGGTGATCAACAAGATGCGGGTGTATTACCGCAATTTTTGAGGAATTGCCGATCGTGTAAACCTAATGCCACTCAGATATTTTTCGCCCTCTATTTGTTCTGAACCGGGTCTTTTTTACTGATTCTGGCATTTGGTTTGCCAGACCAATGCGGCCTTCACCTGAAGGTCAAAAACTCAAATTAATAGAACAAATGAAAAAATGGTTTAACCTGGGAGCACTTCTGCTGATGGTCAGTGGATCGCTCGTGTTTACGTCCTGTAAGGATGATGATGATGACAATGAACCTGAATCTCCGCTGGTAGGAGTATGGGCTTATGAGTCTTTAGACATTTCAATCACCATTAACGAGGTGGACTTTATCGATTACATTATTGAAGCTTTCGACCTTACTCAAGCCGAAGCTGAAGAATTCGAAGAGGAGTTCATCGAAGAAATGAATGAATTTGATGGAATGAAGTGGACTTTTACCAAAGATTCTAAGTTTACCGTGACCTCACCAGAAGGTAACGAAAACGGCACCTGGAGCCTTAGCGCAGACAATAAGAAATTGTCTTTGACTAGTGGTACAGAAACCGACGTGATCACTGTGAAGTCTCTAACATCCAGCAAAATGGAGCTTTTCTATGCTGAAGAGTACGAAGAGGACATGGACGAGGATGGCGAAGATGACGTATTCGCTATCTCTATGACCCTTAAACTGAAGAAATAATACCCTCTTCATACAATCAAAAAATCCTGCCCGAGGAATCGGAGCAGGATTTTTTTTGTTTTATACCATTAAAGAGGTGATCAAAAACGGACAGTTGTTCTTCAGAAATGGACAGCCCTTCATTTTTGATTGTTCATAGGGCGCATCCCCTTACCAGTTATCTCTCAGTGTGATGGTACGGTTGAAAACGAGCTTATCTGCTGTGCTGTCCTCATCCACCCTGAAATACCCAACACGCTCAAACTGCACCAGATCATCCACCTTGGCGTTCTTCAAAGAACCTTCCAAAACCACCTTGTCATTGATCTCCAGTGAATTGGGATTTAGGTGGTTTTTAAAATCATCTTCGATATCATTTAGGTTCTCTGTATGAAAGAGTCGGTCATAAAGCCTGATCTCTGCATGCACCGCATGCTTCACAGACACCCATCCCAATGTTCCCTTTACTTTCTTTCCGCTGGTGTCCTGGCCACTTCTGGTTTCAGGGTCATATTCGGCATAGATAGTGGCGATCTCACCATCGGCCCCTTTGTCAAAGCCTGTGCATTTGATGATGTAGCCATACTTAAGCCGTACCTCACGGTCCGGGCCCAGGCGGTACCATTTCTTCGGGCTTGGCGGGTCTTCCATGAAGTCTGCACGGTCTATGTACAGTTCTCTTGTGAAAAGCATTTCGCGGGTTCCTGCAGCCTCATCCTCCGGATTATTCACAGCGGTCATCACCTCTTCCTTATCCTCTGGCCAGTTGGTAATCACCAACTTCACTGGATCAAGAATCCCAAAAACCCGATTACATCTTCTGTTGAGGTCCTCACGTACGGCATGCTCTAGCAACGCCACATCGGTAATACCATCCCTGCGGGCCACACCCACTTTTTTGATGAAAGTCTTCACAGCCTCAGGTGTAAAGCCTCTTCTTCTGATACCTGATATTGTAGGCATTCGGGGGTCATCCCAGCCGGCCACATATTTTCCTTCCACCAACTCCAGCAATTTTCTCTTACTCACTACTGTATAGCTCAGATTGAGCCTGGCAAACTCCGTCTGCTTAGATGGAAAAATTTCCAATTCCTTAATCAGCCACTCATACAGTGGCCTGTGCACCTCAAACTCCAGCGTACAAAGTGAGTGTGTCACATGCTCAATACTATCTGACTGGCCATGGGCAAAGTCATAAGTAGGATAAATGCACCACTCATTGCCAGTGCGATGATGCTCCGTGTGCCTGATCCTGTATAAAATAGGATCACGCATGTGCATATTGGGAGAAGACATGTCAATTTTGGCACGAAGGACTTTCTCACCATTTTTATACTTTCCATCCTTCATCTCTTCAAACAAGAGAAGGTTTTCTTCCAGGCTTCGTTCGCGAAATGGGCTATGCTTTCCGGGAACTGTCGGTGTTCCTTTTATTTCGTTGAAGGCCTCCTGACTCAGGTCATCCACATAGGCACTTCCTTTTTTGATCAGCGCCTGAGCAAAGCCATAGAGGGTGCCAAAGTAGTCCGAAGCATAATGCTCCCCATCCCACTCAAAGCCCAGCCATTTGATGTCTTTCTTGATAGAATCCACATACTCCACATCTTCCTTTTCAGGATTGGTGTCATCAAAACGCAGATTGCATTTTCCGTTGAATTTTTCCGCCAGACCAAAGTTGAGACAAATGGATTTGGCATGACCAATATGCAAATAACCATTGGGCTCCGGAGGGAAACGTGTTTGAATCGCCTGGTGCTTGCCGCTATTCAGATCATTCTCGATCAGTTGCTCAATGAAATTCAGTGATTCTCGCTTTACAGTTTCCATACAATTGAAAAATTTGACGCAAATTAAATAGAAACGACAAAGAAAAGAGAGTGTTTTGGAAGAGTAACCAAAAAGTCTCGGTCATCGGGAATTAACCCAGCGTTTCTGACCCGAAAGAAAAGGGTAAAAGTTGTCTTGTATCAGCCAAAACAATAAAATGACCCGTTCGGTCTCCCATGATCACTCTCAGACCTTCCTGCTGCTGACCTGCATACTCCAGCATCACCTGACGACAGTTGCCACATGAAAAGGCATCCGCCATTTCTCCTTGAGCATTTCTGGCCACCACTGTAATCGCCTGTATGGGTTGCTTCGACTGTGACTTGGCTGCAAAAAGGGCTACTCGCTCGGCACACAGACCGGAGGGATAGGCCGCATTCTCCTGGTTATTACCCGTCACCACGCTACCATCAGCCATCAATACCGCACTACCCACCTGAAAGTGGGAGTAAGGAGCGTGTGCCCCGTCCAGGGCCTGCATAGCGGCATCTATCAACTGCTGATCAGCCGGGGTGAGCTCATCGTAGGTAAGTCTTTGGTATTCGAAGGTAAAAGATTGATTCATCGGCTTTCATTTTTGGGAAAAGAATAACGCCCGCGCCAACCGGGGGTTTGTCAACAGGGCTAAAAAATACGATAGGTTTTAATCTGATCTATGAAGCTTATGGCGGAGTGAGGGTTTACCACAATCCCAAAAATAGCTCCATAAATGGCTCCATACAGGTGCGCCTCGTGGTTGATATTATCACTCATATTGCGCCCCTGGTAGTAAGAATAAACGACATATATAATCCCCAGAATAAATCCGGGAAGGCAAAAAATACCATAAAGGCAGATGTCATTCAGCGGATAGTAAAGAATACTGGCAAAAACCATGGCCGAAACTGCCCCGGAAGCTCCCAGGCTGTTGTAATGAATGTCGTTCTTTCTTTTGAAAGCCACGGGTAGGTCGGAAACCACTATAGCGGAGAGATAAAACAGCACAAAAACAATGGTACTGCTACCTCCGAGCACCTGGCCAAAAACCTGCTCTACAACTCTTCCAAAAAAATAAAAAGTGAACATGTTGAATCCGAGGTGAATGTAGCTTCCATGGATAAAGCCAGAAGCAATCAGTCTCCAGTATTCCTTTTTATGAAACACCAAATAAGGGTTCATGAGCGACTTTTGGAATACCTCTGCTTTGTTGAAAGCTGCCAGACTAACCAGCACCGTCACTATAATAATAAGGGTAGTAAGTGAAATCATTTATTTTTCTCTTTTCATCAACTGCCCGGCAAAGCCTCGCAAAAGCGATTTTCCCTCGGCATCAGCGGCTAAACTATCCAATAATGTGAAAGATTCATCAAAATACTGATTCATAAGCTGAGTGGTCAATGCCTTTATCCCCAACTCATCATAGATTTTGGTCACAGCAGCCACCTTTTCTGCGGGATCAAACTCCCTCATGGACAGCCAGTTGCTTAGCCGCGCTTTCTGATCACCCACCGCCAATTCCTGAGCCTTGATCAGAAGAAACGTTTTCTTATTAGAAATAATGTCTCCCCCCACCTGCTTGCCAAATTTGGCCTGGTCGGCATATACATCCAGCAGATCGTCCATCAGCTGAAAGCCAATACCCATCTTCACGCCCACCTCATATAGTTGCTTGCGTACCTCCACGGGCATACCAGCCATAAGGGCGCCGTACTCCAGACTAAAACCCAGTAAAACGGCCGTTTTCAATCGGATCATGCCAATGTATTCTTCCACACTCACACGCTCCTCAGACTCAAAGTTCATATCTATCTGCTGCCCCTCACACACCTCCACAGCGCATTGATTGAACAAGCGCAAGGCCTCCGGCAAAAGCACCGGATCCAGCTCCAGCAGCAAGTCATAGGCTTTCACCAGCATGGTGTCACCGCTGAGGATCGCCACTGTATTGTTCCATTTTTCGTGCACGGTGGGTTCACCTCTCCGAAGGGGAGCTTCATCCATGATGTCATCATGCATCAGTGTGAAGTTGTGAAAAACCTCTACGGCCAATGCTGGTCTGACGATTCGCTCACAGTCCCCTTTCCCCAGCTGGTAACCCAGCAAAGTCAAAAGCGGACGCATACGCTTTCCCCCCAGAGACATGATGTATGAAATGGGTTCGTAAAGGTTTCTTGGCTCATGGCCAAAGTCTAACCCGGCAATGCCTTTGTCTAGAAGTTCCTGAAGTTCAGGGATTGATTTCATGAGGTGATATTTCTGTAGCAAATAAAAGCAAAACTCCCACAAACAGACGATTGTTGACCAAAGTCAGGCATGGCAAGCTTCGGTTCTCTGAGTGTTCCTCTGTTTGACCAGCGCAATGCGCCTGGGTCAGTCCTCCTGAACCAGGTCCAGATCGATGGTCCTTCGGTCGATATCAGTTTTCACGACCTTCACCATCAGCTTATCACCGAGTGTGATGATCCGTTTGTTTCGCTTGCCAATGATGCGGTAATTTTTCTCATCAAATTCATAGAAATCATCATCCAGATCGGCCAACCTCACCATGCCCTCGCACTTGGTCTCTACTATCTCCACGAAAATTCCCCATTCGGTTACTCCGGAAACAATGCCTTCAAAATCCTCGCCCAGCATGCTCTGCATAAATTCCACCTGCTTGTATTTGATAGAGGCGCGTTCAGCATCCGCAGCATTCTTCTCGCGTTCGGAAGAGTGAACACATTTTTTCTCTTCAGGTTCTACCTCCACGGATTTTCCTCCTTGCAGATAGTGCCACAACAAGCGGTGCACCATCACATCAGGATACCGGCGGATGGGAGAAGTAAAGTGTGTATAATGATCAAAGGCCAGGCCGAAATGACCTTTAGGCTCTGTGGTATACTTGGCTTTGGCCATGGAGCGTATGGCCAACTGCTCCAGCACATTCTGCTCCGGCTTGCCAGTGATCTCATCCATGAGCTTATTAAGGCTTTGGGAGATGTCTCCGGATACATTCATTTTGTGACCAAACTTGGCCGCAAACTTGGAAAAGTTTTCAAGCTTTTCCGGGTCCGGGTTGTCGTGGGTTCTATACACAAAGGTGTACTTCCCATTTTCCCCTTTGCCCCACTTATAGATATAGGTAGCCACCTCTCTGTTGGCCAGGAGCATGAATTCCTCGATCATTTTGTGCGCATCCTTACGCACTTTTGGCACTACTGCCAGGGGCTTTCCTTTTTCGTCCAGCTGGAATTTTACCTCTGTGGTTTCGAAGTTGACAGCACCATTCTTAAATCGCTTGTCTCTTAGTTTGTGAGCAATGCTGTTGAGCAGTTGCAGCTCGGCGGCATAGTCTCCTTCTCCGGTCTCTATCCCTATCTGGGCATCCTCATAGGTAAACCTTCTGTTGGAATGGATAATGGTACGCCCAAACCATTTTTTCTTCACTTTACCCTCTGTATCCATCACGAATGAGGCCGAAAATGTCAGTTTATCCTCATTGGGTCGGAGTGAACAGAGTCCATTGGAAAGCTTTTCTGGAAGCATAGGGATGGTTCGGTCCACCAAATAGACCGATGTAGCCCGCTGTACTGCTTCTTTCTCCAATGCCGATTTGGGTGTGACATAGTGAGACACATCGGCAATGTGAATGCCTATCTCATAGTCACCATTGTCCAGTTTTTCAATCGACAATGCATCATCAAAATCTTTGGCATCCTCCGGGTCCACAGTAAAGGTGGTGATGTTTCTAAAGTCGCGGCGATCCTTGAGATCTTCAGCAGAAATCTCCGTAGGGATTTTAGCTGCTGCATCTTCGATGCTCTCGGGAAATTTGAATGGCAACCCAAACTCCGCCATGATGGAGTGAATTTCGGCTTCATTTTCACCGGCAGCACCCAATACGGCCGTCACCTCACCCATCGGGCTCCGATTTTTGGCGTCATGCCATCGGGTGATTTTCACCATCACCTTATCGTTGTGTTTGGCCTTCATGATTTTCTCAGGGTACACAAACACGTCAAAATGGATGTTTCTACTATCTGGCACCACAAAGGCAAACTTTGGTGATAGCTCAATACGTCCGACAAATTCTTCTTTGGCCCGTGAAACGAGCTCTACCACCTTACCCTCTGGCCTGAAGCCATCATTGCCGGGTTTGGTTATCTGGACTTTTACAATGTCCTTGTCGATGGCAAACTTGAGATCGTCGGTTTTGACCCAGATGTCATCCTCTGACTGGTCACTAATGATATAGGCAAAGCGGGCATTCACATGATCCACCCGACCTTCTATGGTTTCGGGCTCATACGCACTGATGAAGCGCCCGTCGGGTGCTTTGGCCAGTTGGCCTTTGGATTCCATCCCGAAAAGGATGTCTTTGAGTGATTCTTTAGACTTCTTGTCACGCAGACCCAGCTCTTTGATGAGCTGTCTGTAGCTGAAACGCTCACCTATGTGATGAGCAAATACACCTCTTACCTGGTCTTTTATGCGCTTTACATTAGATGATTTCTGCTGGGGTTTTTCTGTTTTTTTCTTTCTTTTCTTACTCATATAGAGCTTATGTAACTATTGTAATGTTTTTGGGATCCACTATGGGAAGTGCATGCATTTTTAAAAATAATTGTGCGGTAGCTATCACATCTCCCTGGCAGTATTTTTCTATTCGTTCCAGGCCTTTTTCTTCAGTGTAATATACTTCATTCACCATGGATCCGTCTATGTCTGTTTTACTTGAGGGGATGTCAAAAATGGTGGTGAGCAGATCCAGAGAGGTGAAATTTTTCCGATCACCAAACTTCCACATTTCCAGGGTGTCCAAAAAATTGACCTCCCATGGCTTCTTACCGGCATTGTCCAGTACGTAGGGCAGCTTGATCCCATTGATCAGCATGCGGCGGCTAAGATACGGAAAATCGAACTCCTTTCCATTATGTGCACATAGACGTAAGTACTCTGGGTCAAATTTTGTTTCCAAAAAGTTTTTTACCTCCGTAAGAAGCTGCTGCTCGTCGTGACCAGATATGGACTTAATCCTGATGTTCAGCTCACCCTGGTCTTCATGAAAAATACCAAATGCCACGGTAATCACTTTACCAAACTCGGCATAAATTCCCGCCCGTTTTTCATAAAGTTCCTCAGCGGTAAGCTCTTCCTCATTCCTGAGAAAGTTAGCTTTTTTCTCCCAGAGCCTCTGGAGATCCGTATTAAGCTTGTGATATTCTTTTGAGTTGGCTACTGTTTCGATATCGAGTATCAACAGATTCTTCAGACGCTGATCCATAGAACGACAAATTGGTGAACTTAAATTACAAAATACGGAGCTATGAATCCAAATATCGGTGCTTACTGATGCAGCACGCCCTCTGTCTGTAGTTCGTCTATATAGCTGAGGTTCTCTTTGATGATGGTTTCGGGCACAAAGATGTACTTCTTATCATAGAGTTGGCCATCGATAAAAAAACTCACCCAATACTCGTTGTTCAGGTGAAAGACCTGCTCATCTATAGGCTCTATCAGGGCATACTCGCCAGACTCTATCCTGGGAATCATATGGCGAAGAACAGAGGTTTTCTGCTCCTCTCCCCCTTTGATGCCATAGCCCTTGCTGGTCACCATCACGGTATCCAGGTGTTTTTCGCTTCTGTTGAGCAGATACACTCGCCATTGCTCTGCATCTTTTTCTCTGACCACAGAAACGAATACCTTTTCAATCTGTGGAAATTGGATGTCTTTTTTCATTCTTCCAGTTCCATTTCAAATAAATCAACCAAATGCCCCTTGAGTCTGTGCTCCACTTCGGCCATCTCAGGCTTGTACCCAAGCTCTTTGTCAAGGGAGGTTACGGCCTTATCGTCAATACCACACGGCACGATGTAGTCAAAATAGTTCAAGTCCGCATGCACATTGAAGGCAAACCCATGCATAGTCACCCAACGGCTGGACTTAACACCAAGGGCACAAATTTTTCGGGTGTTTGCTTCGTCTTCATGATCTATCCACACACCGGTGAGCCCGGGGATTCTTCCTCCCACCACCCCATAATCCTTCAGGGTGAGAATAATAGCCTCCTCCAGGTATCGCAGATATTTATGAATGTCGGTAAAAAAGTTATCTAAATCCAGTATGGGGTACCCCACAATCTGACCCGGGCCATGATAGGTAATATCCCCACCCCGGTTAATCTTGTAATAGGAGGCTTCTTTCTCGTCCAATCCGTGTTCATCCAGTAACAAATGCTCCGGTTTGCCACTTTTACCGAGGGTAAATACATGCGGATGCTGACAAAAAATAAGGTAATTGTCCACCGCTTTCTGCTCCGATTCCGGAAGTTTTCGGTTGGCGATTTTCTGATCTACTGATCTCTTAAAAACAGCCTCCTGGTAGTCCCAGGCCTCTTGATAATCCATGAGCCCCAGGTGAATAAACTTGGTTTTTTTGTTTTGAATAGCCAACTATTTGCGGATATATGACTCCAACATGGTAACGCCCCCAGAAGTTTCAAACTTATATTTTTCCAAAGCAGCAGGCACCAGTATCACTTCCCCCATCTGCAAGTTTTCAACTCCTCCGGGATAGATCAGCTTTGCGTTTCCTTCAAGACATATGTAGATTTTGAAACAATCCAGGCCAGAATGATCCAGCTCAAAATCCCCTGTCAGGGTCAACTTGTTAGTAGTAAAATACTCGCAAGACACTATGTCTACGCGAGTGTCCGCCTGATCCTTATACGGCGTTTTGTATTGGTCGTACTTTTTGTAGTCAATGGCATCCAGTGACTCCTCTATGTGCAACTCGCGCAAATTGCCCTCGGCATCCCGGCGGTCAAAATCATAAATGCGATACGTCACGTCAGAAGTCTGCTGAATCTCCGCCAGCAACAGTCCCTTGCCGATGGTATGCACCCTGCCCGCAGGTAAAAAAAACACATCTCCGCTTTGTGCCACTTCGCGGTTCAGAATTTCGTTGAGTCTGCCTTCATCAAATGCCTTCTGATAAGATGCACGGTCCAGGTCCCGACTAAATCCGCTGATCAGGGTAGCTCCCGGGTCAGCCTGCATGATGTACCACATCTCCGTTTTTCCTTTGGAGTTATGACGCTTTTGAGCCAACTCATTGTCCGGATGCACCTGTATGGACAAATCATCATTGGCATCTATAAACTTGATCAATAAAGGGAATTCTTCTCCATACTCCCTGCGTATGCGCCTACCGAGCAACGCATCACCTGCCGCAGCTATCACCTCTGTAAGTAACTGGCCCGTGAGTGCCCCGTTGGCCACCTCTGAGATATTTCCCTGTACACCTGAGAGCTCCCAGGTCTCCCCGCAGTTGGGTAGCGGAGAGAAGTCTTTACCCAGTATTGTTTTGATCTTTTGTCCTCCCCAGATCTTATCTTTAAATATGGTCTTGAATTTCAGCGGATATAATTCCAATGTTGTAGCTTTTGATGGATACTAAAAATAAGGGCAAATATGGGGAAGATTTGGCGGTTTCTTACCTCCGTAAGAAGGGATTTGAAATCGTGGAAAGGAACTACCGCTTCCGCAAAGGAGAAATTGACCTGATCACCCTCCTGAATAATGAGGTGCTTGTTTTCGTTGAGGTAAAGCTCAGGAAAGGAGACGCCTATGGGGATCCGGAAACCTTTGTGAGTCGCAAGCAAGAGCGACTCATCATTCAGGCCGCAGAGGATTACATTTTTGCCATCAACTGGCAAAAGGATATCCGCTTTGATATTATTTCGATCACGGGAAGCAGGGTGGAGCACATAGAGGACGCTTTTTATTGAATCACATTTTAAACGAACCTCACCTTTCTTATCTTCGTATTATAATCTATATTATAAACATATGGAAAAATCTAAAGTAACTACCGTCGGCTCATCCGTTGGAATAGTTCTCCCAAAGTCTATCCAGGCCAAGCTACATGTGAAAAAAGGCGACACGGTTTCCTTTATTGAAACGGCGCATGGAGTAGAAATAACTGCCTACGATCCTGAGTTTGAAGATCAAATGAATGCGGCAAGGAAAGTAATGGACGACTTCAGAAACTCATTAAATGAGCTCGCCAAGTGAATTTAGATGGGTAAGTGAGCCTGTGGTTCACGCCATCCACAATGAACAAATTTCAAGACATGGGGGTCTTCCAGGCATCAGAGATAATGCCCTGTTGGAATCTGCTTTGGCACGTCCGAAAAATGTGTTTGCATATGAAAATGGAAGCATCACTCAATGTGCCGCCAGCTATATGTATGGTATTGTTCGTAATCATCCATTTCTGGACGGAAACAAAAGAACAGGCTTTGTGGTAGGTGTGACCTTCCTGATTTTAAATCAACATTATGTGGAAGTCTCCGAGGCAGATGTAGTCATGGAAATTTTGAACCTGGCAAATGGAAATACCTCAGAGGAAGCCCTTGAGTTATGGCTAAGGAGAATCATAGTCCCCCTCAAATAACCTCACTTCTTCACCTTTTTCTTCAGGTACTTCACTACTGCGTCATATTCCGTATTCTCCCTGTTGGAAAGCTTAAGGATCTTCTTTTTTGTATACAGGATTTTTACTTCTCTGAATTCCCCGTTTTTGGTCTTAATCACCTCCTCGCGCCAACCCAAAATGTCCGGCACTTTGATGTCCACTTTCATTCGGGTAAATGGATAAAAAACTGCGATCCGATTATCTCCAATCTTCACGATTTTTATGGCCGCGAGTAACTTTCCCAGCACCAGTAAACCTATGACCAAGGTCAATGGGGCGAGAATCAGCTTGAAAATAAAATAGGAGTCTCCAGACAGCAGGCTATTTAAAAGCATAAAAAATGATCCGAAAATCAGGATCAGGAAAATACTCAGCGCCGTTAACGTTTTGGTAATTGGCTTTGAAACGATCATCGATAAGTAGCTATTCTCTTTTCCAAATTTGCTTTAACCTGCGGCCACTCATCCTTCAAAATGCTGTAATAAATTGTATCTCTTCTTCTCCCTTTGGCCACGATTCTGTTGCTCCGGAGTATCCCGTCCTCCTTTGCTCCCAATTTCTCTATCGCTCTTCGGGAGCGCACGTTGAGCACATCTGTCTTGTATTCCACCCGGTAAAAGCCCAGGGTTTCGAAAGCGTGGGTCATCATTAGAAGCTTGCAGTTGGGGTTTACCTCGGTACCATGAAATTCCGATCCATACCAGGTACCTCCCACTTCGATGACCTTGTTGGGTTCATCTATGCTGAGATAACAAGTCAGTCCTGCATATTTTCCGCTTGGCTTGTGATAGACTACATGCGGTAGCCACTTGCCCTCATTCATAAGGGTAATCCTGCTTTCCATCCAGCTTTCAAAGACAGATTCCTCAGCCAGATCATACGGAAAATAGGTCCAAAGTGAGGAGTCAGAAACCAGATGGGTTAACTTCTTCAAGTCTCCACTTTCAAGCGGGCTCAATCGGATTACATCATTTTCAAGGGTAGAAAGGGGTAACATCGATGACAAGTTTAGTGATATGTATAACTTCCTTCCGGGGATTGGATCAAAACTTCTTTCTGCTCAGCAGCCTCTACTCTTCCCACTATTTGTGCATCCACATGGAAAGACTTGGAGATGTCAATTACTTCCTGAGCATACTCCTGGGGGAGGTATACCTCATATCTGTGGCCCATGTTGAAAACCTGGTACATTTCTTTCCAGTCGGTGCCGCTTTCCTCCTGTATCAGTCTGAATAGTGGCGGAATTTCAAAGAGGGTGTCTTTGATAATTTTCAGCCCTTTCACAAAATGAAGTACCTTGGTCTGGGCTCCGCCGCTACAGTGTACCATGCCGTGTACTTTACCCGGTAGTTCGGTCAATATTTTCTTCACGATAGGGGCGTAGGTTCTGGTAGGGCTAAGCACCAGTTTCCCGGCATTCAATGGACTGCCCTCCACAGAATCAGTGAGTTTCTTACTTCCTGAAAATACAAGCTCCTGATCCACAGCGGGATCATATGCCTCACGGTACTTATCTCTGTAAACCTTATCAAAAACATCATGCCTGGCGGAAGTCAGGCCATTACTGCCCATCCCGCCATTGTATTCAGACTCATAACTCGCCTGACCATAGGACGACAAGCCTACGATCACGTCACCCGGTCGGATGCCGTCATTGCTGATGACTGCACTGCGTTTCATCCGGGCCGTAACTGTGCTGTCCACTATGATGGTACGCACCAAATCTCCTACATCTGCGGTTTCTCCACCGGTAGAAATAATATCGATCCCCTGGTCGCGGAGCATCTGGAGCACCTCCTCGGTACCATTGATGATCGCGGAAATGACCTCTCCGGGGATCAGGTTCTTATTACGCCCGATCGTGGATGAAAGCAGGATATTTTCCACACACCCGACGCAGAGCAGATCATCGGTATTCATGATCACAGCATCCTGAGCAATCCCCTTCCAAACCGAAAGGTCGCCGGTTTCCTTCCAGTACATATAGGCCAATGAAGATTTAGTACCTGCTCCGTCGGCATGCATGATGGCGCAGTAGTCTTCGTCTTTGGTGAGGAGATCCGGTACTATTTTGCAGAAAGCCTGAGGGAAAAGCCCCTTGTCTACATTTTTGATGGCCGCATGTACATCATCTTTGGTGGCAGAAACTCCCCTTTTAGCGTATCGATCAGACATGAAAATTTTTTTGGCAAAGAAAAACAAATCATCTGAACTTAATGGTAAGTGAAAGCAACGTTACCATCAAAGTACAAAAAAGCACGAACAACATCCCCACAGTAAGACTGTACGCTTCGGCCAGAAGGCCTATCAGCGGGGGGCCTACCAAGAACCCGGCATAACCCAGGGTAGTCACCGCTGCAATACCAGTACCAGCCGTATACCCTGGCTGATTGGCGCCTGAAATGAAAAGGACCGGCACTATGCAGGAGTACCCAAGCCCCGTAATGGAAAACCCGACAATCACCAAAACCTGCGACTCAAAAAAAATCGCAACGCAAAGGCCGATCACCGACAGAAGTGAACCATAAAACACTACGGACTTCTTTCCCAACCCGGGAATGATCGAATCCCCCGTTAACCGACCAATGGCCATCAGCATGGAGAATCCGGCATAAGCCATCCCCACGAGGTAAGCATCAGCCAGCACCACATCCCGCATGTATACCGCACTCCAGTCTGCTATGGCGCCTTCACTTAGTAGGATGCAAAACGCCATGAAAGCAAGCATCAAAAGTGGGCCTCTGGGCCAGGCAAACACCTTATCCCCTGCATTCCGGGATTCTTTCATATGGTATAAGGTGTCTGACAACAGCAGGATCATAACGAAAACAATACCTCCCACAAGCCCGAGATGCGGCAGAGTGCTTGTACCAAGCCCTGCAACAATGCTACCCACAGCAGCTCCGGCCATTCCACCCAGGCTCCACATTCCATGACAGGTAGACATAATGGCTCGTTTGTGCTTCCGCTCGATCACAGCAGCCGTTGCGTTCATGGAAATATCCATAATGGCATTGGTGAATCCAAAAAAGAACAGCGCAATGGCCAGCCCCCAAAACGAACCCGAAAGGGCCAGTAGTGGCAAAGAAATCACGTGTGCCAAGCCACTGATCACTAAGGTTCTGCCCAGGTCAAATCTGGCAATCACCCATCCGGATATGGGCATAATGCACATTGCCCCGATGGGTGCGCCCAACAACGCAAGGCCAAGCTCACCATCAGTAAGACCAATGGTATCCTTCATGTCAGGAATTCTGGTAATCCAATTACCAAATAGCAGGCTGTTGCAGGTAAAAATCAGTCCCAGATGAAGACTTTCCCGGGTAGCGAAAAAAAATCTGAGATGGCTCGACACAGAGCTAAATTAGAGGTTAAACCTTAAAATATCAGTCTCCTTCAGAATCATCAAAGAACCGATCATACTCATCCTGATTCTCTACAGGTGGCAGATTGTCCTCATTCTTCTTAGGATTATACCTCAAGACTTTGAACTCAGTCCTACGGTTTTGCTGATGCTGCTCTTCTGTGACAGCATTGGGGATGAGTAATTTGCTCTCACCATACCCCTTGGCCACTATCCGATCTGCAGATATTCCCTGCCGAATAATGTATTCCACAGCAGACTTTGCTCGCCTTTGCGACAAGTCCATATTGTAATCGTCCTCTGCCCTGGCATCCGTATGGGAGCCCAATTCTATGAAAATGTCAGGGTTATCATTCATTATCTGAACCAGGCTATCCAGCACCAGGGCAGCATCCGGTCGTATATTGGCCTTATCCAGGTCATAGTAGATGTTGTTGAGCACAATGGACTTTTCCAAAACAATTCGATCCATCATGATCTCCGTCTGAAAAGTCACATTGGTAATGAATTCCGTCAGAGAAGCCTTTTCCACCGATTTTCCCACCGTGGAAAATTCCTTCCTTGTGGTGAAATAATCCGTTTTTTCACCCAAAAGATTATAGCGCTCCTCAGCATATACCCGGAATTTGAACTTTCCATCCTCCCCTGTAAAGGCCTCACTGAGAAGCTCTCCATTTTCTGCCTGAAGTGCAACCTTGGTATTTGGAAGCACGATTTTATGCTTGCCATCATCATTGGTATAGGTAGTGCCTACGAGAAAATAATTCACGACCCTAAGGTCGGGATCCTCATTGATGAATGTGTAGATATCATCGTCACCTTTTCCGCCCGGCCTGTTGGATGAGAAAAACCCTCTGGTCAGGTCAAACTGGTGGAGGCCAAAGTCATCTGCAGCGGAGTTCATAGGTTCCCCAAGGTTTTCGATGGTAATATTTCCGCGAACTCTGGTTGCCACAAATAGGTCAAGGTTACCAAATCCGGGGTGCCCATTGGAAGAAAAGTAGAGTCTACCATCCTCTGACACAAACGGAAACATTTCATCCCCGGGAGTATTGATCGCGGGGCCGAGGTTTTGTACATCCACCCATCTACCGCGCCTGTTCAGCTGTGCCGAGTAGATGTCCGCCCCGCCAAATCCTCCAGGACGGGTACTTGAAAAATACAGTGTGGTGCCATCAGGAGTGAGTGCAGGGGTGGAATCCCAGGCATCCGGATCGTTGACGCTGATAGGTCTGGGCTCTGACCAGTTTGAGTTTCTGTACCTTGTGAAAAATAAGTTGACCTCCGTGTTTCCGGTGGCCTTGCCAGTATTCCCTTTGGCAAAGATGATGGAGGTTCCGTCTGATGAAATGGCAATGGATCCTTCATTGGTGTCTGAGTGATTGATCACCGGATCCAGGGCTTTCAAAGTCCTTATGTTAATGTTGGCGCCCTTGGATTGCACCCGATAGATGTCCGTAAAAGGAGTGCCTGTGGCCCCGTAGATCTTGCCGCCTTCCCTGTTGGAGGTGAAGTATAAAAAGCCATTGTGGTAGACCGGCGAGTACTCTGCAAACTTTGTATTGAGCTCATCCAGGTTTTTGATTCTGAAATAATTGGTCTCAGCTTGCAGGACGTCTATTTTCGTCAGATTATCCAACTCCACCTGCGCCAAGGCCTTAAAATTGGAATCACCTCCTGCTTTGGTCAAAAAATCACGAAGGATTTTCTCAGCTTCCTCATATTGCTTATTGGCCTTGAGAGACCTGGCCAGATAATAGGGCAATCCGGGCTCCCTGGACCCGGCCCTCCGAGCAGCAGAATAATAAGGCGCTGCTTCCTGAAGTCTGTTGGATTTGCGGTATGACTCACCCAGCATGAAATTTTGATGAGCATCCTGGGGATCAAGGCTCTTCTTGTAAAGCTCTATTGCCCGATCATAATATCCTTTTTCAAAACTCTTTTGAGCCACCCGCTGCGTACAGGACTGCGCCATTATAAGGAGGATCAATGCATAGAAAACTTGCTTCATACGTACACCACTTGGATCATTCGTTAAACTAACGAAAAATTTGCGCAAAATAATCTTTCCCCTCTACAACAAAGTATTTCGCCAAAGCCCTAAGAAAAATATCGACTCAACCAGGACGCCTGCGCAGGTACTGCCCACTGAGTCCTCCATTCGCTTGCGTTTTGTACCGTATTATTGAAAACAGTGGTTTCCTTTCGGATCTCGCCGGCCTCTACCGCCGCTTTCAGTTGATTAAAAGGTTTGATTTTTACCTTGCCTTCTTCCAGAAAAGCCACCTTGGTTCGGTCCAGCAGACTCAACCCTGTATGCTGTTCGATCTGCCGGATCACCTGCACTGAAGCATCTATACTACAGCCACTGGCCTGATTGTAAGACTCATCTACCGCTAGTACGATAAATTGATTGTGTTGTATCCCGTAAGTAGCCATCAGCTTGTTGCCATGGGCTGCCCATTGACCTGTGAAAGCTTCAAAACTCCTGTCAATCAATACCCGCTCTTCTTCACTAAATGGTCTGTCCGCCTGGTATACCCAGATCCTGGCGTGATCTGGCATCTCGTCTATTGCTATCATAATTCCACAAACTTAGCCATTTAAACCCTCTGCCTCTGCAATGAGTTCCGCCAAATCCTGAACTTTCACCTCAGACTCGCGCTCTTTGTCTTTCACTCCATCAGACATCATGGTCATACAAAACGGACAAGCTACGGCGATAGTAGTAGCTCCGGTTTCAAGCGCCTCCTCGGTTCGCTCTATATTGATCTCCTTTTTGCCTGGCTCGGCATCTTTAAACATTTGGGCACCCCCGGCTCCACAGCAGAGCCCTTTGGTTTTGCATCGCTTCATTTCTACCAGCTCGGCGTCCAGAGCCTCCAGCACTTTTCTGGGTGCTTCATAAACTTTATTGGCCCGGCCCAGAAAACAAGAATCATGGTAGGTGATTTTGCGGCCTTTAAACTCTCCGCCACCTTTTAGTGTGACCTTCCCACTATTGATCAGCTCCTGTAGGTATTGGGAATGATGAATGACGTCATAGTTTCCGCCAAGGTCGGGGTACTCATTCTTAAGGGTATTGAAGCAATGAGGGCAGGCCGTTACTATTTTCTTCACCTCATATCCATCCAGCACCTGAATGTTGGCCATGGCCTGCATCTGAAACAAAAACTCATTCCCGGCACGTCTGGCCGGATCTCCTGTGCAAGTCTCCTCAGGGCCCAAAACGGCAAATTTCACCCCTACTTTATTGAGAATCTTCACAAATGCCAGGGTGACGCTTTTGTACCGGTCGTCGAAGGAGCCGGCGCAGCCTACCCAAAAAAGCACTTCAGGAGATTCTCCCTTTGCGACCATCTCGGCCATTGTTGGTATGTTGATTTCTTCAGTCATTGGTCAATGTCAGTTATTCTTTCTGGTCGTTTATTTTTCTTTCAGGTCTTCAGCCCACTTAAACCGATCGGTTGGAGGAAATTTCCATGGCGCAAAATTGGTCTCCACATTTTGAAACATCATATTCCAGGACTGGGGTGCTCCGGATTCTTCCATGGCCACATACCTCCGCAATTGTAAAATGATGTCCAGTGGGTTAATGGTAATAGGACAAGCTTCCACGCAGGCATTGCAGTTGGTGCAGGCATTGATCTCTTCTTTAGTGATGTAGTCTCCCAGCAGGGATTTACCATCGTTCAGACCTTCACCTCCCTTTTGCAAAGACAAGCCCACATCCTCCAGGCGATCACGGGTATCCATCATGATTTTTCGGGGCGAGAGCTTCTTGCCGGTCAGATTGGCCGGACACTCTGAGGTACATCTGCCGCACTCTGTACAGGCATAGGCGTCCATCAGGCTCTTCCAGCTCAGGTCATTTACATCTTTGGCTCCAAATTTCATCCCCTCAGGTGGTGGGGCAGCCTCCGCTCCAGTACTCATGCCTAGCATGATTTTCACCTCGTTGGTGATCTCCTCCATGTTGTTCATCTTACCTTTTGCAGTGAGTTTGCTGTAGTAGGTATTGGGGAAGGCCATGAAAATGTGCAGATGCTTGGAGTAGGTCACATACACAGCAAAAGCCAGTATGCCCACAATATGGAACCACCAGGCTGATCGCTCCACCATGATCAGGCCGCCATCCGACAGTCCATCAAAAATGGGCATCATCATGCTACTCACTACAAAGGAGCCGGTGACGGTATAATGATCCACTCCCCGGGCCTGCAATACCTGATCGGCTGCATTCATAGATAAAATGGCCACCATAAGGACAACCTCAATGACCAAAATCAGGTTGGCATCCAATGTGGGCCACCCCTTCATTTCTATTTTGTGGAACCGATTGATTTTCAGAATATTTCTCCTGATCAGAAAAACCACACAGGCAAAGATCACGAGTACAGCGAGCACCTCGAAAAACGAAATCAAAAATGTATAAAAATCGCCGACAAACGGAGCAAACAATCGATGCGTCCCCAGGAGCCCATCTAAAATAATCTCCAGTACTTCAATATTGATAAGGATGAATCCTACATAAATGAGCAGGTGAAGGAACGCAGGAAGCAACCGCTTGAACATTTTCTTCTGGCCAAAGGCCACAAGGAGCAGGGTTTTCAGACGGGCGCCTTTTTGATCGTTTATTGTTTCCGGTCTGCCCAGAAGGATGTTTTTCCTGATTCGAGCTATGCGCCGAAACAGGAAAAATCCGAAGAATAAAAGGACAGCCACAAAGGCCAGTTGTGGAATCATTTGCATGGGGTTAAAATCTGTTGCTATTTAAATAAAAATATTTTTGCTCGTTTTAAAAGATTCTCTAGCTTTGCAGCTCTTTAAAGCGGTGCTGTAGCTCAGCTGGTAGAGCATCGGACTGAAAATCCGTGAGTCGGTGGTTCGAGCCCACTCAGCACCACTTAAAAACCCTGGCCTTCAAGTCAGGGTTTTTTTGTTTCCTCGAAGATAATAAAAGGTTCTTAATTTAGTATGCATGCATACTAAATTCTTTGATGCTTAGCCTACCGGCATCCTCTTTCACCGGTTTCGCCTTAAAATTCTCTTTTCTGATACCTCAAAGGAGGTATTTCACTAAATCATCTCCTCAATGACTCACCAGAAGACTTAGATTTTTCTATCTTCATACTGAGAATTACCAACCTGACTCCAATTTTGAAAAGACTATCCCTTGGCCTGATATTTTTTCTGACCACATCGCTGTGCTTTGCCCAAGACTGGGCGGCATCCTACCAGCAGTCTGTGGACTTTTACAACAACTACCAATCTGCTGAAGCACGTCTGGCTGCCGAAAGAGCTCTCGAGCAAATCAAATCCTCCGAAACCAAGGCTTCGAAAAACCAAACCGTCATTCTGCGGCAACTCTCAATCGTCTGTTATGACCTGGGAGAAGATGCAGCAGCCCTCTCATACGCCAAAGAAGAAGTGGAGTTGTTGATCGCGTTGGGAGAAAACAGGGATATGAATTATGCCAATGCTCTTCAAAACCTGGCAGTGATCCGTATGGCACGCAGTGAGTACGGAGCTGCGGACCCGCTGCTTTCAGAAGCTCTTGACCTCACCCTCGAATATAACAGCGAAGACAGCTACGAAGTAGCAGCTGCAAAGGGCAATCTGGCCATTGCCAAGTTTCAACTGAAGGAAGATGAAGCGGCAAGAACGCTTTTTGAAAGCTCACAGCGGGTCATGAATACTTATGAAGAAGTGGGACCGGAGTATTTCAACATCATTTACAACTATGGCTCATTGCTTTCAGAAAACGGAGAGTATGAAAAAGCCCTTGCACTCTTTGTGGAACTGGTGGACTATTACAATGAAGGCACCCCCAACTTCGAATATGGCAGTATGCTAATCAAAGTGGGAGATGCTCTGGACCAGCTCGGAAGATTCTCTGAGGCCGTTGGTCAGTACGAGTTGGCCATTGAGAATTTCACCGATCTGGGTGAACAAAATAGCGAGGAATACTCCATCGCACTCAATAACCTCACGATTGACCTTCAGAAAACCGGGCAGTTTGGTAGAGCTACAGAACTAATCGAGGAGCTGGTATTACAAAAAGAAGCGGAGCAGGAAACCAACCCGGCATCCTACGCCAGCACATTGACCAACTACAGCAACCTGCTCATCAGGAACGGCGAACTGGCCACGGCAAAGGAAAAACTCGAATTGGTCATGGAACTTTATACTTCTCGGCTGCCTGGTGACCTCACTTATGTAAATGCCCTGGAAAGCCTGAGTGGTCTTTTGCTCACAGATGGAGACATCACCGGAGCTACCCAAAAAATAGACCTGGCGCTGGAAGTAGCTCGCGAAAAGGGAATGAAAAGTCGTCTTTACGCCCTATATAACCAGAAGGCGAAAATCTTAACCTCAGAAGCAAAGTATACCGAAGCCCGAAACATCGCCGAAGAGGCTCTCCAGGAGAGCATTACACTTTTCGGGTCGGATGCCCTGCAAACGGCTTTT
Organism: Marinoscillum luteum; assembly: GCF_044005705.1. Taxonomy (NCBI): domain Bacteria; kingdom Pseudomonadati; phylum Bacteroidota; class Cytophagia; order Cytophagales; family Reichenbachiellaceae; genus Marinoscillum; species Marinoscillum luteum. The sequence continues at coordinate 239,901 of NZ_JBIPKE010000014.1, forward strand.
GTGAAAAACACGCTCGCAGGAGTATATACCCAGCTGGGAGCGTATCAGCAAGCAGGCAAACTCTATCTGGAAGTGCTCCCAATCTTCAGGCAGACCTATGGCGAGAGTCACCCCGAATATGCTACTGTAGCCGCCAACTATTCGTCCCTGCTCCAGCTTGAAGGCAGCTACTACACTGCAGAGTATTATCTGAAAATCGCCGAAGAGATCAAGCGCCAGGCCTATGGCAAGGAAAATAGGGACTATCTCACCACCTATGAAAACCTGGGGCTACTGTACCTCAATACTGCCCGATATACCGAAGCAGGACAGGTACTGAGTGAAATCAAGTCAATCAAAGAAAAAATTCTGCCTACAAGAGATCCTTCGCTGGCCTATACCCTGGCCAATCTGGGTACGGTGAAAAAACAACTGGCCGAATACGGTGACGCTGAAAAATACTTAAAGGAAGCCAGGAGTATTTATGAAACCAGCTATGGTACGCAACATATCTTCTATGCCTCTGTCATTAATAACCTTGCCCTGCTTTACCAGAAAATGGGCAACCTTGACGCAGCTAAGCCACTGTTTGAGCAATCTCTGGAAACCTACCAAACTCAAATAGGGAAGATGAATCCAGAGTATGCTACCGCTCTGGAGAATCTGGCAACCCTCTATCAGATGGAGGAAGACTATGACAGGGCCAAAGCTCTACTGGAAGAAGTACTCGTGATTGATGAAGCCATTTTGGGAACCAATCATCCTTTGTATTCCAAGACCCTGCACAACCTGGCCTCTATTTACAAGGAAAATGAGGAATATGACCAGGCCAAAACACTCTACCAAAAAGCATTGGATATAGATGAGAAGGTTTTCGGGACCAACCATCCGTCTTATGCCAGTACCCTTTATAACCTGGCCACGCTGGAGCAGGAACTGGAGCATTATGACCAGGCACTCACCTATTATCAGCAGGTAGTGGATATACGTCTGTCGATTCTCGGCCCCAATCATCCCGACTATGCCTACTCCCTGTATGGGCTGGCCTCCATAAAGCACAAAACCGGGGACTTTGAGGGGGCTCGGCCGCTCTATCTCCGGGTGACCGAACGGTATCTTGATTTTATCAATCAATACTTCCCCGCACTGAGCGAAAGTGAAAAGAGTGCTTTCTATGGGAAAATAAAGCCCGTATTTGATAGCTATCTGGACTATGCGGTGGAGTTCTGTCTGTTGAACAAAGGGACTCAAAGTGATCAGGACACCCTCATTGGCAGCATGTACAACCTTCAGCTTTCCACTAAAGCACTTCTGCTCAACGCCACCAATAAGGTGCGAAACACCATACTGTCCAGTGGAGATACTGACCTCATTACCCTGTTCAACGACTGGGTAGGTCTGAAAGAAAATATTGTCAAGGCTTACAGCATGAGTAAAGAAGAGCTTGAACTGAGCAATATCAAAATTGCGGACATGGAGGCGGAATCCAATGAAAAGGAAAAGCAGCTTTCACTCAAATCCTCCTCATTTGCGGGGGCCTTTGAAACAGAAGCTCCAACATGGAAGCGCATTCAGGAGCAACTATCATCAGACGAAGCTGCCATAGAGATGATCCGAATCAAGAAGAAGATGAAGCAAGACTCAGTGCTATACATCGGGCTAATTCTCCGCAGTGATGAGGGGGCCATCCCCGAGCTGGTGGTGAGTGCCAATGGCCTTCAAATGGAAGACAAAGGCTTCAAAACCTATAAGAATTCGATTATTTATAAAATACAGGATGAACGCTCTTATGCCACTTTCTGGAAACCCTTTGATGACAAAATAGACAGCTCCGTAAAAAGAGTCTTCCTCTCCGCTGATGGGGTGATCAATAAAGTAAACATTGCCACCCTGTACAATCCGGAAAAGAAAGAGTATCTCATAGACCGCTACAAGGTGCGCCTGCTCAGCAACACCCGTGAGCTGCTGGAAATGACCTCTACGGAGGGGACGAAGAATGATGCCGTCATGTTTGGTTTCCCAAAATATTACATTTCCAGTCAGGCCAAAAACAATAGTGGAGGCCTGCTCAGTCCTAAGGATATGGAGCGTAGCTTTGGATCCACTATCTCTGAACTCCCAGGCACGCTGAAGGAGATAGAGGAGATTGGCCAAATTGTGGAAACCAGCAGCTGGACTTTTGAATCTTTTTTGGCGGAAGCTGCCACCGAGGATCAAATCAAAAAAATATCGAGTCCCAAGATTTTACACATCGCTACACATGGTTTCTTTCTGGAGGACATTAAGGTGGATGACGAAGCGGGCGGGCTTACCAGCAGAAATGCCAAATTCAATCCGCTGCTCAGGTCGGGGTTGCTCCTGGCTGGAGCTCAAAACACGGTAAAAAATGAAGACCTGCCAGGCGAAGAAGATGGAATCCTGACGGCATATGAAGTGATGAACCTCAACCTGGACAACACCCAGCTGGTGGTAATGTCAGCCTGTGAGACAGGACTGGGCGAAGTGAAAAATGGTGAGGGTGTTTATGGCCTTCAACGGTCATTCATCGTAGCTGGTGCAGATAATCTGGTGATGAGCTTATGGAAAGTGAACGATCAGACTACCCAGCTTCTGATGAGTGCTTTCTATCGAAATTGGTTCGGAGGGCAGACCAAACTGGAGGCCTTCAATGCGGCAATAGCCGAAGTACGAAAAGAATTCAAAGAGCCTTACTATTGGGGCGCTTTTGTCATGTTAGGAAAATAAAAATGAAACAACTATGCTGAAGATAAGGCATTCATTATTTGTGCTGCTTTTGTTAATCACATGGGCTGCTCAGGCTCAAGTCCCTGACACGCTCAAGACCTATGCCGATACCATTAACTACTATAGGAGTACGGCAAAGGCCATTCCGGAACTGAACAGCAATAAAATAGAATATGCTCCCTCCATTTCGGCGGATGGGCGTACCATGATTTTGGAATCTAACCGAAGGGGGAAATATGAACTCTTCGACTCCCGGCTGGTCAATGGCAAATGGTCGGACCCAAAGCCCATAGATCCGATCAATAACTTTGGAGACTCCACTGACCTCATCGGTGGTCCCAGTATCTCCTTTGATGGAAACATGCTTTTCTTCTTTGCTTCATTCAGGGGTGGGTTCGGCAGTGAGGACATCTACTACTCTATTCGTGATGGGGAAACCTGGACCGAGCCAAAAAACATAGGTGAACCGATCAATTCCTCAGGGTATGAAGGTTTCCCCTCCATTTCTGCCGATGGAAAAACCATGTACTTTGTGCGACAAAATTATAATGTCTTACAAGACAAAGACCTGGCTAAGCTCTGGGAAAATAAAGCATGCTTCAGCCTCTACCTTTCCAAGAAAAAGAAGGATGGTACCTGGGGGCAGCCGGAACTCCTTCCTTACCCTATCAACAAAGACTGTGAGAAGGCCCCACGGATTATGGCTGACAACAAGACCCTGATCTTTGCCTCCAACCGACTCGGTGGACGCGGGGATTTTGACCTCTACCAGACTCAGCTCACTCCCATAGGTGACTGGAAACCTCCGGTGGCACTGGAGTTTGTAAATACCAAAGTAGCCGATCAGTTTTCTTCCATTTCAGCCCAGGGGGACCTGTTGTACTATGTGTATGATGCCAGTGAGATCAATTCTGTGGAAATACCACCACAGCTCAGGCAGTTCAAAAACATCATTATCCAGGGCTACATCACAGACGGAAAGAATGGTGCCGGTATAGCCGCGGAAATCGTGGTGTCGGATGCATTTACCTCCGGGGAGATCATGACCCTGTCCAACAACCCCAATGACGGGCGCTATACCGTAGTACTGGCCGTAGGCAGCAACTATAACATAGAAATCAAAAAGAAAGGCTACACCTCCAAGTCGCTGTTCTTTGACCTGAGCAACGAACATGAATACAAGGAAATTGATCAGGATATACAACTGTACAACACCGCCAACCTGAACCTCAATATTTATGATGGTGATCTTTTTGAACCCATTCAGGCCAACATCAAAGTAAAGGAACCAGGAGCAGCAAACTTCCTGATGCAGCTGGAAAATAACCCTGATGGCCGTATTACGCTGGATCTGCCACTTGGTAAGGTCTATGAAATCATTGTGGACAAAGAGAATTTTGACAGCAAATTTTTTACCCTCGATGTATCCGATCTGGTAGTCTACCCTGAGTTTATCAGAGATGTGGAGATGCTTCCGCACAAACGCAACATAGAAATCAACGTGGCAGACCTGGTCAACAATGGAAAGATACGCTCGAAAGTACGGATCAGAAACCGCAACCGGGATGAAGTGATCGAGGTGAGTGGTAATGAAACCGTGGCCCTCCGTGTGGGAGACAGGTATGAAATAGAGGCCACAAGCGATCAGGGCTATGCATTCAACAGTACGGTGATAGATGTGAAGCCCGGCGGAACAGAAATCTCCTCTGGAGATGATGCCGTAGGGGGCGTATCGGTGATCGGAGAAGGTGGCTCTGCCAAAATCCAAATGAACCTCCAGCCGCTATTGGTTGGCGCTAATCTCACACTAAAAGAAATACTTTTTGAGTCGAATTCTGATCAGCTCAATGAAGTCTCCTTTGCGGAACTGGAGCGGGTAGTAGAGCTCATGAAACAAAACCCCGGGATGAAAGTGGAAATAGCCGCACATACCGATGATGTGGGCTCGGCCGCTTATAACGCCGCCTTGTCCAACAGAAGGGCTCAGAGTGCCGTGAAGTTTCTGATAGAAAAGAATATCCCCAGCGATCGGTTTGTTGCCAAGGGCTACGGCGAAAGCCAGCCCATAGTGCCCAACGACACTGAGGAAAACAAAGCTCAAAACAGACGTTTAGTATTGAAAATCCTAGCCATATAATGAGAATGACCATGAAGAAATTAGCATTCATCCTCTTCCTAGCAGGTGCCGCCCTTCCGGGGCTTTCACAAAAACTGGAGAAATATGAAGAAGTACTCCCCAGAATATTAGCCCTGCCACCCAGTGGTGCACTGGCTCAGCTAAAAATCTATCTGGCCGAACAACCAGACAACTCAAGTATCTACCTCCAGATGGCTGTGATTTACGAGAAAAGATACAGGGAGAGTGATCCCATCAAGGACTTTGCCTATAAAGTAGGCAATGCCCGGGAGGCACTTAAGGCCTATCAGCGTACAGAACAGTTTATCAGTGAAAAAGAGGTCCGCAAGAATCAGGAGTACTTTTTCAACTTTGGCAAGCTCGATGACAAAGGGAGAGTCACAGTGGGTTTTGACACCATTAGTAACCATATGGCCAGGGTAAAAGTGGAACTTCAGTCCTTTATAGACAATGTGCCAGTCATCTATGACAAGTTTACGCGAAGCTTCAGTAGTTATGACCGGGCGCACAAAGCTTTTACCGGCATTTTAGGTAAATATCCCACCTTCAAAGACCTGTACCTCCTCTATGATGCTGAGGTAGACAAGACCTTCGGAGATATCAAAAAGGATTACCTGGAGTGTCTACAATACTGGGAGGAATACAAAGCCGCCACGGCCAGTTTTGATGTGGGGTATAATCAGACCATGACAGCCAAGCCCATCAAGGTCTATCGTCTGGATGGTTTGGAATCTAAAATCAACTTTCTGCAACCAAAAATTCAGGTTTGGGACTATGCCTCGTGGGTGGACACCACACGGGAGATTATTCATGCAGAAATAGACAAGCTCAGAGAAGACCTGATGGCTGAAAACCTCAGACTCAACAAACGAATCGAAGAGGCTAAACCAGACTTTATCAGGGAGGAATTTGAGCCCCTCAAAGTATCCAAAGAAGTGCTTTTTACCCTCAGGAAATACGACCTCTCCTCGGTGATCGAGCCCATCTTTATCTTCAAAGAAAAAAAGCATGACCTCATCTACCAGCAGCTGCTCAGCGAAAAACTCGGGGCGGACACGGAAGTGGATGTAGAGCGCAAGCTCTATCTCTACGGCCAAATGGTGAACAGAATTAAAGAAGCAGATAGTGTGCTCAGCGACATCAGAAGGACCAATACCGCTGCCTCTTTGAGTAAATACTCCGACTTTATCAAGACCAACTACAATGGTCCTTCGGGAATTACTCAGCTCATCACTACCGAGCGCCAAAACAATAAAAATGATGTGAGCAACTATGTGGCCAATATCCAAAACGAGCTCTATGCCATACTCAAAACGGATTCGGTGATCAAGAAAGTGAAGTACAAAAAATTGGACATCCCACTTTTCAGAAGCGTCCCGGTGGATAATGATCTTCTTACCGCGGCCCCTATCACCTCTCATCGCATAGAGAACTTTGATGGGTCCGCCTTTATAGCGGGAATCTTCAAGAACACTAAGGAAAATAAAACACAGGCCTTTGTGGCAGGCATCACCAAAGAGCAGACTGTAGGCTGGTACAATGACTATCTGTTAAAAATTGACAGTGCTGCCGGGTTAGATGCCAATACCCGCATAGGAGCCATCCAAAGCGTGCCCGGAGGACTGGCCGTGATCCTGAACGGCGTGGATACCAGCGGCATCCGGATCAACCACTTGCTGATGCTGGATGAGAAGGGAGTGATCACACACAGCCGAAGACTTATTCTCAATCAATTCCCGAGGACTATTTCTTACAATGAGCGTACCAACACCCTTTTTGTAACCTATAAAGGGAATGACTATCTGGACGACCCGTTGGTCGAATCCGAGATGATCATGGCCAACTACAGCATCTATGGAGATCTGCAATGGCAGCAGCGAATGTCCTACAAAGGGGACATCACTGATGTGGTGAGTGTGGATCAGGCCTATATCATCGTGGGCAACTACAACGAGATCAAGGGACTAGATGGACGTGTGAACAGAGCAGGAAAAAACAACACCGACACAAAAGCTTTTGCTGTGAAAATCAATTTGGCGGGAGAGCTATTGGACCTGAAGACCATCGACTATTCGTCATCTTACTTTGCCAACAAAACTTATAAAGTGAGTGATGACTGTATCAACTTCTTTGGGTCAATGGGCGCGTATACCAAAACGGTCATGCTCGATTCGAGACCCGAAAGCGCCGTGCATGTCATCATGAATAAAGATCTGGAAATACTGGCCTCTACCCTGAAATAAGGGTAGAGCCTTTTTATTTTCTTCCTCCGGAGAGGTTTTTGAGCTGAACCACCTCTCGGGGGTCAAGGTGGCGATATTTTCCACGGGTCAGGTTCTTTTTGGTCAGCGTACCGAACATTACCCGATCCAGCTTCACCACTTTATAGCCCTTGTGTTCGAAGATTCTCCTCACTATACGGTTTTTGCCAATGTGGATTTCTATACCCAGCACCATGCGATCATCAGTAACCACGGCCATCTCATCCGGCACCGCCAGTCCATCCTCCAGCTTCACCCCTTTCAGGATGTCATCAAAATCCTGATTGGTGATCGGTTTGTCCAGGGTCACCTGATAAATTTTCTTGATTTTATAAGACGGGTGGGTGAGTTTTTTGGCCAGATCACCGTCATTGGTAAACAGCAGTAAACCTGTAGTGGCCCGGTCGAGCCTTCCTACAGGATAGATTCGCTCATCACAGGCTCCTTTGAGCAGGCTCATCACGGTCTTTCTGTCGTGTGTATCGGTGACAGTGGTGATGTAATCATTAGGCTTATTCAGCAAAATGTACTGGAGTTTTTCCGTCTTCAGGGTTTTGCCTCCGTACACCACCTTGTCTGTAGACAGCACCTTTCGGCCCAGTTCGGTCACCACTTCACCATTCACTTTCACTTTGCCATCGGCTATGAGCTGATCTGCCTCCCGTCGTGAGCATACGCCCGCGTTGGCTATATACTTATTCAGTCGTATCTCCAATGGTGCGGAGCCCAATTCCTTCTTGACTGGCCCTCCGGTCTTTGGCTTTATTGGCTTTTTCCCTTTCATGCTTCTTCTTCCTTCCCTATAGTGTTTTCCTCCTGCACAAAATCCTTCGGTGTGGGCAGGTCCCTGAGTGAGTTAATACCGAAGTAGTCCATAAACTTATTGTTGGTGCCATAAAGCATCGGACGACCTATAGTCTCTGCTTTGCCTTTGATTTCGATGAGCTCCTTTTCCAGCAATTTATTGACTGCATAATCACAGTTTACTCCACGGATTTGTTCAATTTCCGTCTTGGTGACTGGCTGCTTATACGCAATGATGGCGAGTGTTTCCATGGCTGAGTTGGAGAGTCGCCGCTTCGATTGTTGCTTAAGCAAAATACTGATACTTGCCTGATAGGCCGGTTTGGTCAAAAACTGATATCCACCGCCACTTTGCACCAAACCAAAGGAAAACTGCTCATCTTCATATTTTTCACTAAGCTTTGCGATCCCGCCACTAATGTCCTCCATAGGCACATCTGCCTCGAACATTTCCTTCAGACAAGACTGAATCTCATCTTCTGTGATTGGTTTTGGGGAGCAAAAGACCAGTGCCTCAATATGATTGGCGAGGTAGTCCATTATTTCTTCACATTCAGCTTAGCCTCTATCGAATGCATGGTGTGTGGCACCGCTCTCAATCGCTCTTTGCTGATGAGCTTACCAGTATCCACACAAACCCCATAGGTGCCGTTTTTGATTCTGATCAGCGCATTTTCAAGGTTATTAATAAACTTCTGCTGCCGTCCGGCCAATGTACTCAATTGCTCTTTCTCTGCAGTATCCGCCCCATCTTCCAGGGTCTTCACAGCACCGTGGGTAGCATCCGTACCCTCATCGGTATCTCGTGTCAAAGAACCCTTCAAAATGTTCAGTTCTTCTCTCGCTTTTGCCAGCTTCTGATGAATCAACTCTTCGAATTCCTTTAATTCGTCCTCTGAATATTTCGTCTTCTCAGCCATATCTTCAATTCTGTTTATTTTACCTAAAAATAAGCGCTAAAGTAACACAACCCAAGTAGATAAAAAATTATGAACTCCCTCGTGAATTGCAAACTGAACTTATTTCTACTGATCGTAGTAGCCTGTCTTTCTGGATGTAACACCACACCTGCTGAAAATACTCCCAATGAGCCCGTTAAACGTAAAATTGCAGTTGTTATTCATGGTGGTGCTGGCACTGTAAGTAGAGAAAACATGGATTCTGTAACCGAAGTGGCCTATCGGGCCAAGCTCGACGAGGCGCTTCAGGCCGCCTATACCATTCTGGAAGATGGAGGATCAAGTTGTGACGCCATTCAGGCCGCCATTGTGGTGATGGAAAACTCGCCACTCTTCAATGCCGGCGTAGGAGCAGTCTTCACCGCCTCTGGAGAAAATGAACTTGATGCCAGTATCATGCGTGGGGATGACCTGAATGCCGGCGCTGTGGCCGGTGTAAAAACTGTCAAAAACCCCATTCTAGCGGCCTATCAGGTCATGATCAATTCACCACACGTGATGCTGGCCCGCGAAGGAGCGGAACAGTTTGCCAAAGAGCGTGGATTGGAACTGGTGGATCCCAGCTATTTCAGTACAGATCCACGCAAGGCACAACTGGACAAGGCTATCAAAAAAGTAGAGAAAGAGTACGGAACTGTTGGTGCCGTGGCAGTAGACCGGCAGGGAAATATCTGCGCGGCAACATCCACCGGCGGTATGACCAACAAAAAATGGGGCCGCATTGGGGACTCTCCCGTCATTGGAGCCGGCACCTATGCCAATAATAACACCTGCGGGTTTTCTGGCACAGGACATGGAGAGTATTATATCCGCACTGCCGCAGCGCACGACGTGTCGGCACTGATGGAATATAAAAACTTATCTGTGGAGGAAGCCGCTCAAACGGTGATGGACAAGATCACCAAAATGGACGCTCTGGGTGGCATGATCGCTATGGACAGGTTTGGTAATGTAGCCATGCCCTTCAACACCAGCGGAATGTACAGGGCCTACCGAAAAGAAGGGGAAGTGGCTGTGATCAAAATATTCCAGGGGGAGTAGTCCCTCTACTTAAATTTAACCAGACGGGCCGATTTCAGTTATACACTTATGCCTAAGGCCATTTCGCTTAGTACAAAAAGAATCTTCCTTATTTTAGGCGTTTTGGTGCTCCTGAGTGGCATTGCTTTTTTAGTAGAGGCTATAGCCAAAAGGGAACTCCCTAAGCTACTGGGCGAGCAGGTTACTTATGAAAGTGTAACGCTGAGCATCCTGAATGGGGAAATCACCTTCACAAAACCCAGGGTGCAGGTAGATAGTGCGGAGAATCAGGCTAACCTCAATATTCGGTCTGAGGCCCGTCAAATCTCAATTCATGGATTTAGTCTTTGGAACCTTCTACTCAGTCAAAAAATCAAAGTAGAAAAATTAAGCATAGACAGTCTTTTGCTCGGGATCGTGCTGCCCACCCTCCAGGCTTCCAGGACGGAGAAAAAGGAAATCAACCTCTTTGTGCGAGATCTTTTTAACCGGATAGAGGTGGAGCATTTCGAGATCAGCGCAGGTACGTTGGTCGTCCGGAAGAAGGGGAGTTTTGATACCCTTTTGGCTATGAAAAAGGTCCATCTGTCAGCGTTTGGCATTTTTGTAGACACCAGCACCGTCCATAATATCTTCCCGCTTGATTTTGATCAGTCTGAAACGAAAGTGAGCCAGCTCTATGTCAAGGCTGGTGAGGACTATACCCTGTCAGCGGAGAATCTTCATATCCGTGACACCTCATTTTCTATAGAAAATATCCACCTAAGGCCTGTAGACTCCAGATCCACTTTTGTGCAGAAGCACCCCTATGAGAAAGTGCGCGTTGAGTTGCTTGCTCAAAAACTGTCGGCAGAAAAACTACTTTGGGACTTTATGGAAGACAGAACACTCAAGGTGCGAGCCGAAAGCACCCTCCTTGAGGCCCTTCAAATCAATGTCTTCAAGGACAAAACCCCACCGGCACCACCGCCAGAGACCAAACCCCTGCTGGCAGGATTACTAAGAGATCTCTCGTTCATTTTCACCCTGGATACTCTCCGGCTTAAAAACAGCTATATTCAATATGAGCAACTCCCAGTAGTATTCCCCCATGCCGGCAAACTCTTCTTTGATAAGGTTTACATGTCGGGATATCACCTGACCAATGATCCTGAAGAAATCCAAAAGCAGGCCATCACCACTCTGGATATTCAATCTGATTTTATGGGAAAAGGCGCCCTCAAAACAACTATCTTATTGGATATGGGTTCGGACCGTCAAGAGTTTTCTGTCTCGGGAACACTCGGTGCCATGCCCATCACTTTTATCAATCAGACACTTGCCCCTCTCACAGGGGTGGAGGCTTCGGGGCAGCTCCATGGCATGACTTTCGATTTTCGAGGTGACGAGTACTCGGCCAAAGGAAAGATGATCATGGAGTATTCAGACCTCAAGGTCAAAGTCTATGACCAAAACAGGGACAAGGTTTGGTTGAAAAGCATCTTTGGCAACATGATCCTTAACAGCAACAACCACCCGGACGACACCATGGGCTATCAGGAGGGTGAAATCTATTTTGTGAGGTATCAAAACAAAGGATTCTTCAATATGCTTTGGAATAGCCTCAGGGTGGCCCTAATGGATGTAACCATGCCATTCCATACCAACCCCGATTATTCAACCACAACTGCGGCCCCCAAATATCTACTTGATGACTAAAGAAGAACCACTGACATAAAAACTCCTTGCGGGAGAAAGAGTGTTCTTCTAAATTGGGCGTTCATTATTTAAATCATAAAGCATTCATCTATGAGAAAAGTTTTATATCTGATCGTACTCTTGTCTTGCACCATGGCTTTTGGTCAAAAGGACAAAAAAATCACTGAGAAAACGGTGAGCAAAGCCAGCATCCAGGCACATCTCAAATTTATGTCTTCAGATGCCCTGAAAGGAAGGGATACCCCTTCTCCCGAGTTGGACATTGCGGCAGAGTACCTCAGAACACAACTGGAGCTTTATGGTGTAAAGCCGTTCGCAGAATTTCCAGATTATTTTCAGCCTGTGTCTATGAAGAAAATTAAAAAACCTCAGACTGGTACCATCACGCTGGATTCAGCTACCTTCACCATTGGTGTGGACTATCTGCTGATCAGTGGTGGGAATTTGGAATGGAATGGAGAGATTGCTTTTCTTGATTATGCCACCACAGAAGAGCTTGAAAAAGCTGATGTGAAAGGAAAGATAGTCGTTGCCAACACAGGTGATGGGGAAGAGCAGAGCCCACGAGCCTGGTTTGCCATGTCCAGAGAGAAGAGAGCCAACGCAAAAGAAGCCGGTGCTTTGGGGCTGATAGAGCTATACAATTCTCCCCAAATTCCCTGGCAGCTACTGGTCAATTATCTGAGCCGCGACCAGGTCATTCTGGATGATGGCATAGAGGATGAGCGCGATGAATTTGCAGGTATCTGGCTGAATAATGCCAATAGAGAAGCTTCCCCATCATTTGCGAATACCTCGAAACTGGATATCAAAATGGCAGGTGCTGGAGTGGAACGCTTTGTGTCACAAAATGTGGTGGGGTATGTAGAAGGCACGGACCCTGTGCTGAAAAAGGATTATGTCACTTTCAGTGCACATTACGACCATGTGGGTGTAGGTAGAGCGGATAGCACCGGGGACGACATCTACAATGGCACTCGCGACAATGCTGTGGGTACTGTAACTGTACTGGAAGCTGCCAAAAACCTAGCCATGTATCCGACCAAACGATCCTCGCTCTTTGTGATGTTTTGTGGCGAAGAGAAGGGGCTGCTGGGAAGTCAGTGGTTTGTAGACCACAGCCCACTACCACTCAGCGACATTGTTTTTTGCTTCAACAGCGACAATGGTGGATACAATAACACCTCCATGGCCACGGTGATCGGGCTGGACAGAACCACCGCGCAGGGGCTGCTGGTAACGGCCATAGAGTCCTACGGGCTCACGGCCGGAGATGATGCCAACTACAAAGAACAAGGGCTTTTTGACCGCTCTGATAACGTCAGCTTTGCTAAAAAAGGGATTCCCGCGCCAAGCTTTGGTATGGGAGTGGATGCTTTCGATGAGCAGGTGCTAAGAACTTATCATCAGCCTTCAGATGAATTTGACACCATCGACATGGATTACCTCTATACTTTCTACAGGGCTTATGTTTTTGCTGGCAGGAGCATCGGCAATATGAAAGAAACCCCGTTTTGGGTAGAGGGTGATAAATATTATGAAGTGGGTAAGGAGCTATACAAATAGATACCTGCACCCGTAGAAAAGGTCATTCTACTCAAATGGGATGACCTTTTTTATTGACCGAAAACCAAGGGGACGGTTGTGAGGTTCAGAAAAAACCGAGGGCTTTGAAACATAATGCTGAATATACAGACTCCCTCGGCTTTAGCAGGCACGCCTTGTGCCATCAGGAGTTAAAACAGCAATGATCCTCATATCCCTTATTGATCAAGGAGACTGGAAAGAGGTCAGACCAAAGGGCATAGAAAAAGCCGAGGGGTTTGAAACATAATGCGGTTAAACATAGTGACCCTCGGCTTTAAATCCTCAAGTGCCAAATCTAATGTTCTGTTTGGGAATTAAAAGCACTTTCTAAAAAAGAATTTTAAATAATTAAATCCTTGTACTCCGGATGTCTTTTCACATAGTCTGCGGCATATGAACAAGTGGTTTTCACCTTCATGTTTTGCTCACGTGCGAATATCAATCCAGCCTCCACAAGCTGACCGGCGATCCCCAGGTTTCTAAACTCTCTGGGTACTGAGGTGGCCGTAAAATCAAGGTACTGATCAGCATGACGCACATACCTTAGTTCGGCGTTACTATTTCTTAATTTGATATAGAAAAGTTTATGAAAAAGATCGTGGACGATTCTTAAATGACTTGCTGTTAATGTACTCATAGTAGGACAACAACGAAACCACGGGTTTATTGTTCACAAATGGGTCATTTAAACAGTTTAGAGGTATGTATAAATTATATTAATATTTATATTAGCCTGTCCTTCAATCATTTATCAATGAGAGCTTACGCCAACCTCCTCATCACAACCCTCTATGTTTTTTACATGTATTCATTCGAAATCTCAATTTTCTGTGGAGATAATGATGACTGCATTCCAAAAATATGGACTCCTATTTTTAATTATATGAGTTCGCACAAGCTTGAGGGAGGCATTATAGGAAGTATCATCTATCTCATTTTGATAGGAATAATCGATAGGAAGTCGTACAACAGAAAAAGACGGCTTATTAAAAAAATCCTACTGGACTTTATCAAATCAGATTCCGGTGGTCATAATGGTAACCACAGAGTAACAATTTATGTCAAAAGAAAAGGGTTTGTTTTCTTGCCCAAATTCCTTTTTTATACATTCACCCGCATGCGCTATCATATTAATAATAAATGTCTCATTTACAGGCTTTCATGCTTTCCTGTTCCATGGATGGACTATCTTGAAATCTTCACAAGAGTTGGACAGCCAAATACCAAAATAAGAGATACTTTTTTTATTGTTCCAACCTCCAAGGACAAAATAAACGGATTTGTCCCCTATGTATATTACAACGGAAAGGGAGAAACGGTTGTGTTGCCGCAATTGGATAAAAAAACATTGGCCAAAACACGAAAAATTGAAGATATAACCGATGTGGAGATTAGAAAAAATGTCAAAACCTATCTTACCAAGTCACATATCAATAATTATCACAAACTGAGAACCTTCCAAAGGATTTCAGAATGCATCGCAGCTTATCCTTTGTTTATAGACGATCAGAATTTAGAACTTCCATCTCATGTTCTCGTATTTGATGGTGTTGGGATTGATGAAAAAAAATTCAAAAGCATAACCTTCGAAAAAAAGGTAATCTTTTTATCAAAAAATATTGAAACAATAATTTCTAATTACTAAATTATCCACATGGAACTTCCTGTTTTTTCCGACGATCATACCCTAGATCACATAACAGTGAATAATTTAGGAGCCTCTCCTTCCGATATTCCTAATTATATTTCCATTGAACACCGTTTTGGTCAAAAAACCAATAGTATAAGAATTGATCTTACGTATGGCATTTGTGAGAAACAAAGCTCGATGCTTAATACACAAGTAGATGACAACTCCTTTTTGATTGGGAAAAAGACTGGTCGGCTGTACCGTGCTGAAATCAATCCCAAATCTGTAAAATTTGGCAAAAGCTTGGCTTTGTCAACAAGTGATAATAGAATAAGGGTTAAGAATAATTACAAACTGTTTGGGAAAATCATAGACAAATTAGTTAACGTCTACGTTGAGTCTCACGGCAGAAGTAGCAAGTAGTGAATAGCTCTTTGTATTACCTACCTACAACCACCGTTTCCTTGAGTATTTGCTTGCTCCCACTGCCATCATACAATTCGAAAAAGACCACATAATAACCCATCCGCACACGGTCCCCGGCACCGGTCGTACCATCCCATCGCACAAAACCGGAGGTACCCAACGAGGTGCCTCTTGCCAGCTCCGCTACCGGCTGGCCCATTTGATTATAAACAGTGATGTTAGCAAACTGACCTCCTTTATCAAACTGATAATTGATGGTGGTGAAGGACTGATGTGCGGGATTTGCACTCCCCGGCACAAATACCTTGGGATCTATCGTCACCCTGGCATTGGATGTCCGTGCCTCGAAGGCCTGGGAGTTGATGTAGCCTGGAGTGGCATAGCCGGCGGCTGATGACGCAGAGGTCCAGTTATTGGCATCCTGAGTAAGACCATCTGCTGAGATCCGCTCCAGTGACACCCCATCCACACTCTCCAAAAAACTCAGGTGAAAATCATCCTCGTATGAAAACTGATCCACAATTTCTCCAGTCGGGCTCGATAATACCACCGTGCCCGCATCATTCGGTAGAGTAGGCAAGGAACTAATCTGCAGGAATTGCTTATTTACGCCTTGAGGATACTGATTTTTCACAATCACTGAATCTGTAGTAATCGCCACAAATCCTCCCGGCTTCAAAATATATCGTTGACTTATCCATCTGGTCTGCAGATCTTCAGTTAATCTTCCAATGCCCCAGCCCTGCAGGTCGATGTACTTTTCTGAACGATTATGCACTTCCACAAAATCAACCCCCTCTGGCCTTGGATCAAATAAAATTTCGTTCAAAATCAACTCATCGGCGACAGCCTCATCTGGCAAAACCAGGCTGGCGGTGTTTTTCCTGATCTCATTTCCTTTACAGTCGGTCACACCCATGACGGTCAGGCCATAGGACTGATTCATCTTAAGCTCCCCATTCAAAGCCACCTTCACCTCAGTCCTGTCTGCATTGAGGATGGAAGTGTGATAGGAGAGTTCCGGGTCAAACGAGAGCTCAATGGACGCTGTAACATCTGGATCCAACCCCTCATCAAAAATCAAAAGCAGAGTGTCAGCAGCAATGGCGAATGCACCGGTCAGGTTAGGCCCAAAATTATCCGGCACGCTCTCCGCATTTGAATTCTCCCGTCCCGGAGTACCTCCGGCAGAGGCCATGCTACTTCCCCAATTGAGCGAACCGCCACATGGGTTGGAAAGATCTTTCATTTCCAGACTATAGCCACCACCTGACTTCTCATTGCTATCATGCCAGTCGTCACTGTAGGTAATCTGAAAAACAAGTTGACTATCATGCCAGAGTGACAATGACTCCCCTGTATTGTTAAGGGTGGTCCAGCCACTGACCGCAGACTGATTGGTCACCTCCCCATAGAGGCCTAGAGAAGACGAAGGAGTGAAGAACCAATAACCTCCGGGTGGGATCACCACAGCGGGTAATGTCACTGTACTGGTCGCATCGTGAAGCTCCACATCTTTTAGCGTAAGCAACCTGTCAGAGGCGTTATACAATTCAAAATATTCTGAATTGGGTAAGCCCGCCACCGGCTCCGGATCTGCCATGATCTCGGTGATCAAAAGATCGTTAAACCCTGGAATATCACCCAGCCCTACGACGAAAGTTCGGGCGGTCATAGGGTTTCCAGAGCAGTCAGAGGGGCCTGATAGCGCAACCTCTACGCTCACACCTTTCGGCAAAGGGCTACTGAGGAGTACTTCCAGCATAGTGAAATCTTGATCAACCAGCCGTGTCTCTGAAACGGATAACCCGGTGATACCCGCTCCAAGCAACGACTCGCTATCCATAGATTCACTGAATGTGAAGCGGATGGTCGTCTCATCCAGCACCTCCAATGAAATCACTTTTGGAGCCTCACTATCCGGCTCCAGGCTATACACCGAGTTTTGCCGACCAGGTGTTCCGCCGCTGGGATCATTGGTCTCTGACCAATTGGCTCCTCCAGGGCAAACCCCGAAAGGGTTAATGAGCTCCAAAGAGTAACCACCGTCAGATTTCTCTGAATTTTCATACCAGTCATTGGAATAGGTCACTGCCGCTATCGTCACATCTTTAAAGAGAGAAAGCTGTTCTCCAGTATTGTTAAGTGATGGCCAGCTAGTCACCCCCACAGTAAGACCATAAGGAGAAAAGGCCGCCACCTGCGTAGACGGGCAAAGAATAAAATAAGTACCCCCCGGCACATTTACATCCGGCAGGGTAGTAGAACTTGTGGCATCCCGCAAGCGAACTCCGCTCAGGCTAATCAGTTCGTCGGTGGCATTGTAGACTTCTATAAACTCGCTATTCGGCAGGCCTACCACCGGGTCGGGATCGGACATGATCTCTGTAATAATCAAGTCGCCCGGTGCAGGAGCCTTGCCAAACCCTACTTCGAAGGTCTCTGGCTCCATTGGGTTACCACTGCAATCTGATGCGCCTGAGATCGTGATCTCCACCAGTGAGCCCTTTGGAAGTGGATCCGACAAGGTGACTTCTAACTCATCAAAATCAGCTGTGGTCACCACTCTGGAGGAGAGGGTCACCCCTTCGACCGTTGCTCCCATGAGAGAGGCGCTATCCATGGGCTCACTGAAGGTGAAACGAATCGTGAGCTCATCAGGAGTACTATAAGACTTCAACACTGGCACTTCACTATCCGGTTCCAGGCTATGCACAGAATTTTGGCGACCAGGCGTTCCTCCGCTGGGATCATTAGACTCTGACCAATTGGCACCTCCAGGGCAAGAGCCTGTTGGATTGATGATTTCCAGTGAATAACCACCATCTGATTTTTCATCACTGCTATACCACTTATTTGAATAGGCAACGGCTTCTATCGTCACATCTTTATAGAGAGAAAGCGCTTCTCCGGTGTTGTTGAGTGATGGCCAACTAGTCACCCCCACAGTAAGACCATATGAAGAAAAGGCCGCTACCTGCGTAGACGGGCAAAGAATAAAATAAGTACCCCCCGGCACATTTACATCCGGCAGGGTAGTAGAACTTGTGGCATCCCGCAAGCGAACTCCGCTCAGACTGATCAGTTCGTCAGTGGCATTGTAGACTTCAATAAACTCGCTATTCGGCAAGCCTACCACCGGGTCGGGATCGGACATGATCTCTGTAATGATCAAGTCTCCAGATACTGGCGCTCTGCCAAAACCAACGCTTATTGTCTCTGGCTCCATTAGGTTGCCACTGCAATCAGATGCGCCACTTACCTCCAGCTCATAGGTTTCACCTAAAGCGACAGGGGTGGATAATGAGAACGTCAGTTCGGTGAAGTAGTCACCCCCTACAGTTCTTTCTTCGATTTCAAACCCGGCCATGGTGATGATCATGGTAAGAAGGGATGAGCTATCCATGGGCTCATCGAAACTGATCTGAAACTGGCTGGTAGAAAGGGCCATAAAGCCCTCGATCATCGGTAAACCTGCATCCGATCCGGTCCGATACACAGAATTTTCCTCTCCCGGGCTTCCTCCCAGCGAGTGGGTAGAAGCCTGCCAGTTGACCCCCTCCGGGCACATTCCCCAGGGATCAATGCGCTCTAGGCTATATCCTCCGTCATCTTTCAGTGGATCTCCATACCAGCTGGTTTCATAATTCACGTCATCCACCAAGTCCCCAAAAATGGTTTTTAGTAAAACATGGTCCCCGGTATTTCCCAAAGATGGAAAACCCGATATCCCCAAAATGTTAGACCCTGAAAATAATGACTTACTGGAAGTCGCCACTATTAGCACATAACTTTCGGGATCAAGGACATATGCGGGGAGAATGGTTTCTACAGATGGATCTCCAATTTTCAACCCTCTAAGGTCATAGGCTTGACTACTGGCATTGAAAAGTTCAATATACTCCACCTCAGGAAGACCTACCGCCGGGCTGGGATCAATCATCAGCTCATTAATCACAATATCGCCATACTCCGGAAACGCCGGAGGTTGGTAAGAAAAGGCAACCGTATCCTGCACACTGTAATTACCCGCAACATCCGAAATCGGAAGAATTAAAAGATCGTAACCTACCCCCACCTCCAGGCCATTGTCGAAATCAAGTAAGGCGGTATGATCATCGACCACTGTGATGGCTGCGGGATGACCTTTGCCCAACAACCGATAATTGCTGATGGCCTTGAGCGAAGACTCATCCATGGGCTCGGTAAAAGTCAGTGTCAATTTTCCCAGATACTCACTTTCCAAATCACTGACTTCCGGTTTTTGTGTATCCCTCTCTACAGACAATCGATAATCAGGCAAACGTCGGCCAAACTTATCGAAAATCCCGGCCCATTCAAGCATCAATGGCACATTGGGTTCCAGGGGTGTCGACAATAATACCCGTACAGAACCTGGCTCCTCAGGGTCAATATTCACCAAACTGATGCTATTCCCTTCTATGGTAAAGACTGTCTTACTTATGGAAGAAAACTCCGTATCAAACCTTACCCAAAGGGTTTGCTCATCCAGTAAATCATAGCCCTCAAAATAACTGGTGAACCGGGCGGAAACGAACGGACTCAGCACTAATTCATTGTTAGCTCCCTCGACCGTATCACTGGTGAGCTTCAGACTATCTCCCTCTGTAAATTCCTCATGCACGGTAAATACCGCGCTATAGTCATCTCGCTGACTTACTTCGGCAATGGTAAATCCATCCAGGGAATAGCTGCTCTTTTCAAAGGCAACAGGATTCATAGAGTGGCTATAGGTCAACACAAAAGAAGAATCCGTTTCAGGCACAAGACTCACCATGTTGGGATTCTGAGTATTGACCAAAATAGTGTCAGCATCAGAAATGTTCCCCACCTGATCTGATAGGCCAATAGCGATCAACTGTCCCTCTGGTTTACTCTCAATAGAAGAAAAAGTCAGGACCACCTTCGCTGAATCCGGACCTAAGAGTTCCGCGGCCAGAGGGTTTTCTCCTTCCATGGTATAGTTCGTTAGTGAGGTCGCAGAGCCTAAAGACACCTTTTCAGAAAAAGAAATTTTCAATCTCTGAGGATCAATGAGTCTCACCATATTGATAGAAGGAGGGCGTGGGTCATAGGTAAAATCCACATTCCGGGTGGTAGTAACCTCCACTCCGTAGCGGTCTTTCATGCCTCTTGCCGAAAGGCGCTTTTGTCCTTCAATTTCAAAGTGATTGGCAAAAGTGAGCTCATACTCCGTATCGCTCAGTTGGAGGATTTCAATGGGCTGCTCATCATCTTCCAATTCATAATACGATGAGGTAGTGGCGGTTTGCACCTCCATCGGCTCACTCCAGGTGATGATCAATTGGGAGTCATTTTTCACCAACAGGGAAGCGATGGTTGCGGCTCTGGTGTCATATTTAAAAGTATATGCTGGAGTGACTAAAGAACTATTGTCTATCGACTTTTTAATGTTTGAAATAAAAATTCTCAGGTCCTTATTCTCAGAGAAATTGGCTCCAAAGGCCAAATGGACCAACTTCGGGTCCGACTCACTCAGGGCAATTTCCACAGGTCGACTTTTGGCATCCTCAAGCCAGTAATTGACAAAACTAGTGGCCGAAGTGCTTTCCAAAGCTTCGGTAAACCTTAACGCCAGCAGGTTGGGAGCTACCACATAGGCCGTGTCTATTTGATCCTGGTATTCAAAAGAGGCGTTAGCGGTAACCAGAGCATTTCCAAGCGTATCCTCAAGCTGGCTATAAGTCAGTGAATAGTTCGCTTCTAGCTCAAACTCCTCATTGAAACTGACATGGACCCGGTGGGTCGCAGAGTCCTGCAACAGGGCCTGATCCACGGTATAGCCAGTGATCGAATAGTTGGCTTCATTTTCGGCTATGGCTTCGTTGAGTGGTTCAGAAAAAATCAAAGCAACCGTCTGGGAGGTCAATACCTGTACCCGACTAAATTGGGGCGGCCGTGCATCATGATAAAAGGAGATATTCTGATCAGTCAGAATGTTTCCACGGCAATCCGAGACATTGGAAACGGTCAGTGTATACGAACGCTCAGAAATCAGATCTGCGGAGAGCTGTAGTGAAAAGGTGGTGTAACTGACTGCTGACACCGTGGTAAAGGTATATCCCTCCAGATCAAACGATTCAGTGGTCACACTCGAAGCCTCCATGGGCTCAGAAAACACCACAGTCAATTGATTATCGCTGAGGGCAGTCACCGAAAGAATCTGTGGAGCGCTGGTGTCCTGGTCATCAAAAACAGAATTTTGTGCCCCAGGTGTACCACCATTCGAGTGCACTGAGGCTATCCAGTTTTGGGAGTCGGAGCAGGGTTGTAACGGGTCAATAAGCTCCAAGGCATATCCACCGTCATCTTTTGCGTCACTCCTATACCAACTCAGAGCATATGTGACACTGTCCAGAAGGTTGCCAAACTGATCCCGCAAGTACACCGTCTCACCAGAATTGGTAAGGGCATCAAAACTTGTAATGGCTATTCCATTGGTCACACCAAAAGCCGCGAGGTTGGAGTCATCCGTAAGCAAAGCGTAGGCCCCCGGCTGAAGGATAAAAGAATCCAGAGGTTCGTCGTTCAACTCAAACCCCTCCAAATTGATACTAAAAGAACCGGGGTTATAAATTTCCACATACTCGGCATCGGGCAGACCAACAACAGGAGTGGGATCAGCCATGATTTCTGTAATGAGCAGTTGACGATAGTCTGATGCTTTGGAGATGGCCAACTGAGCGGACAACTCTGATGGTTCGGAATTCTGGATCTGGTTTGAAATACCTGTTACGGAAACGATGTAGACACTGTTAAAGAGTTCATCCCATGTGAGAGTGACTTCTGACAGGTCTTCGGAGGAGCGAGATGCAAGAGTAGGACTCCCCATTTCAGACAAAGAATAATTTCCAACCATCTCAGCTGTGGACTCGTCCACCTCCTGATTAAATGTGATTCGCACAGATTCATCTCCAATCTGCGCTACGGAAGCAATGTCCAAATGAAGATACGAGAAACTGATGGTGCTGTTTTCCGCAATGACATTTCCATCCAAATCCTCCACATCATTGATCGTCAACACGTAATTATCATCTCCGAAATCCGCAGAAAAAGTCAATTCCACGGACTGGCTCTCATCCTGCAATGTGGCGCTTATCGGGTTTCCTAAACTACCACTCAGCGAATAATTAAGAACATCCTCTGCAATGGTCTCATTCAAAGGTTTATTAAACATAACCAGGACAGTGTTTTGACTCTGTGCAGCAGCACTATCTATCACGACAGGGATTACAAATGTGAAATCCTCGGTCCCTGCAAAAACGCTGTTCCCGATTTTATTTTCGATACCAGACAGTGTAAGCTCAAAAGTGGTCCCTTCGTATAATGAATTACTCAAAGTGAGTGTCACCTGAGAACGATCTTCATTCAAACTGACACCCGCTGGCTGCCCGATACCATTGTCAATGGTATAGTTGGTCAGGGTTTCTGCTGAAGTCTCCTCCAGATCATCATTAAAGGTGAGGAGCATCTCCGTCTCCGATAGGGTAAGTGCAGACTGTAACTGGAGCTGTGTATAAGAAAAGTCATATGTCGCATCACTATTCCTTGTCAGCGCAGAGGTTACGGTAAGTGTGTAATCTCCTGTGACCAATGGAGTACCACCATCGAGAGTGAGTGTGACAACCGAATCGCTTACTGAAGATTGGGTGGCTGAAGATACGGTATAGCCCGGCAACGTGTAGCTTCCAGTGGTCTCCGCATCCGTTTGGTCTATCGGCTGATTAAAATATACCACCACTTCCGTAGCAGAAAGAACCTCCACTGTGTCCATTTCCAATTGTGAAATCACCAGGTCATCAAACCCAAAATCATCATACCTTGAAGTGGTACTGTATTGAAAATAAACCCCAAAATAATTGGTTGAGGTATATGTGTTGTCCAAAACGGAGGCTTCGAGCTGGAAGTCCTGAGCTCCATTTGGGTCCGCATAGATTGTCCAGTTGCCCAATACGTCCCGAATCACCCTTATTCTCACTTCGCCTATAATGGAGCTGGAAAACCCCGTGGTTCCCTGAGCAATCTCCTGGACAGTGCCGGCATCATTCCGGAATAATTTGATAAAATCGGCGCTGGTTTGTCCCATTTGAATAAAATAGCCCGTGGGATTGTCCTCCAGATCAAGCTTATCAGAAGTGAGATAAATCCTGAAAAAATTAGAGGTGGTACCGTTGAAATTTAAATCCAAAAGAAACTCCCAAATAGTATAGTCCATTACCGAGCTGACCGTGGAAAGGTGGAGCACACTTGCCGCGTCACTGGGCCCGTTACTATTCAGCCTGTTATCCTCCGTAACTACAAAATAGGAGTCATCTCCACTCCAGGTCGGGTCATTGGTGAAGTCGCCATCGGAAAAATTATCCGTCACCTGAGTATATCCGTACACACTATTAATGAGGATAATAAGTAAAAGAGTGGTTCTTAATGCCATCTTATATTAAATTCGCCGTTTGTTAAAAATAGGAAAATAAAAACCTGAAATAGTTCAATATAATATAAAATCATTATGAAGATTGCTGTAGTGGGAGCCACTGGCCTGGTGGGTCAGGAGATGCTGAGGGTCATTGAACAGCGCGAGTTGCCGTTCGATGAATTGTTGTTAGTTGCTTCGGAGCGTTCCGTAGGTAAAGAGATGACCTTCAAGGGCAAGACCTACAAGGTGATTTCAATGCAGGATGCCATAGATCAAAAACCAGACGTAGCCCTATTCTCTGCTGGTGGTAGTACGTCCATCACCTGGGCACCTAAGTTTGCAGAAAATGGCACCATTGTGATCGATAATTCTTCGGCCTGGAGAATGGACCCTACCAAAAAACTTATCGTTCCGGAAATTAATGGAGGTGTGTTAAGGATCGACGATCGGATCATCGCCAACCCTAACTGCTCCACCATTCAGATGGTACTGGCCCTCGGGCCGCTGCATGAGCGTTATACCATCAAGCGTATCGTAGTGTCAACCTATCAGTCTGTGACCGGCACCGGAAAAGCCGCTGTAGATCAAATGATGAATGAGCGTGCCGGCAAGGAAGGCGATATGGTCTATCCGTATAAAATTGACATGAATGTGCTTCCTCACATCGATGTGTTCCTGGACAACGACTACACCAAGGAAGAAATGAAAATGGTGAATGAGACCAAAAAGATTTTTGGTGATGACACTGTACAGGTGACCGCCACGTGTGTGCGTATCCCTACCATGGGAGGTCACTCAGAGTCTGTAAATGTGGAATTTGAGGAGGAGTTTGATGTTGCTGAAGTAAAAGCACTTCTGAGCATAGCTCCCGGTGTAGTACTGGAGGATGATCCTAAAAACAATATCTACCCCATGCCAATCAATTCGCATGGAAAGGATGAAGTGTTTGTAGGAAGAATCCGAAGAGACGAGACTCAGGAAAAAACCCTGAACATGTGGATCGTGGCGGATAACCTGAGAAAAGGTGCGGCGACTAATGCTGTTCAGATTGCGGAATTCATGCTGGAAAACAGCCTGGTGTTCTAATTAAAAGAATAGCCTATAAATTAGCGGTCTGAGGGATTAACCTTCAGACCGCTTTTGTTTTGTACAATGGGGAGAAGTCTATGAATGATCTGGAATTTCTTGGTTCGGAAGATGTGCAGCAGTTCATGCTGGAAAATCAGCATTCGGATTTACAAAAACTGCTCCTCAATCCACCCACGCAGTTCAAAGATCAGGTGAAGCTGATAGTGGATCAAATCCTTAGTCGACGAAAGGCCAAGGGTAAGCTTCC
Organism: Marinoscillum luteum; assembly: GCF_044005705.1. NCBI lineage: Bacteria > Pseudomonadati > Bacteroidota > Cytophagia > Cytophagales > Reichenbachiellaceae > Marinoscillum > Marinoscillum luteum. The sequence continues at coordinate 264,938 of NZ_JBIPKE010000014.1, forward strand.
AGATTGGCTTGATCAACCGGGAGTCATTTTCCCGCCTCCATTGTCTTTAGAACAATGCTCCAGTCCGGAAACTGCCGAATACAAGAGCCAATTGATGAGTGGGAAAATGCTGGTGGATCTCACGGGGGGTATGGGAGTAGATACCCTTGCCATGTCTCGGGAGTTTGACCATACCACCTATGTAGAGCATTCCGAATGGCTCTGTGACGTTTTCCAGCACAACCACCCTCTGCTGGGCAATGGGGCCATTGAAGTGATTAATGCCAGCGCAGAAGACTATCTCAGTCGGTTTGAAAGTAGAGGCCACTTTTTCATAGACCCTGCCCGACGGGATGTCTCCAAAAAGCAGGTTTTTCATTTTGAAAACTGTTCGCCAAACGTTTTGGAGCTACTCCCTCTCTTTCAGTCTAAAGCCGACCTCCTGCTCATCAAAGCTGCACCGATGATTGATATCACATTGGGCCTGAAACAACTGCAGCATGTTCATCAAATACATGTGGTGAGTATAAAGAATGAAGTCAAGGAAGTGCTTTTTCTCTTAGACTTTAAGGAAATTTCTGAGCCCCTCATTAAATGCGTCAACCTCAGAAGTGAACACCCGGCATTTAGCTTTACACTCAGTGGTGAAAAGGACCTGGAAGTCACATTTTCATCCGTAAAAAAATACCTCTACGATCCCAATAGCGCTATCCTCAAAGCCGGCGCATTCAAGTCCCTAACGAGTATATACGACGTGGACAAACTTGCTCCTAATACGCACCTCTATACCTCAGACCAGCTGATCGAGGGCTTTCCAGGGAGAGTCTTTGAGGTAGTAGCGTCAGATGTCGGTAAAAAAGAACTCGGCAGACACTTGCCCGAAATGAAAGCCAATGTGGTCAATAAAAATTATCCCATTAAACCAGAGGAGCTCAAAAAGAAACTCCGACTGAAGGACGGTGGTGATTGGTTTGTGATGGGCTACCGCGACCTCCATGAGGTTCCGAGGATAGCGCTTTCCAAAAGAATCACGTGATCCGGTTGGGTTGGTACACACTGTAAAAAATCCATTTGTCACAAAAAAAAGTCTGTGACTTCTGCCTGAACTGTGTATTTTGAATAGCACCATCTATCTTCAACAGCGCCTTCCCTTCAAGGCTCGAAAACAGTCTAAAAAACAAGTACATCACGCGGATCAGGGAATTCTTCCACCAGGAAGCTGGCTGAAAATCGATGACATGCAATTCTCCGTTCTCCGTCAAATGCGTCCGGGTCTTCAAGATGGCCCATTCCAACTTCTCTGTACCAAAACAATCAAGAAAAAAGGGCATCACGATGGCATCGAACTTCTCGCTGGTCTCCCATTCAAAGAAATCAGCATGTACATAATCAACCTGCAGGTGTGAGCCTCTATTTCTACTTCTGGTAATCATTTTCTCCGAAAGCTCTAAAAAGACAATTTTCTCAACATCCCGAAGTGCATCGAGCAAAAGACCCGTGCCTCCCCCAACAATCAACACTCGGCTCTTGCCTGCAAGATTACCGACTGGCGCCTGTTGCACCTGGCCCCATTGCGAACCAAACACCAAGCCGGCCAGCTGGTCATAAATCCACGCCACCCGATCAAAACTCATAGCAAGAGGAATAAACCGGCGAGATAGAAAACACCATCGCCCACCACCCGGAATCGCTCAGACCTGGAGAAATAAGTCGGTGATGAGTGGACCCACAGGAGCAAAGCAATCATGGACACAAATAAAAGCTGAATGGAATTTCCAGTATAAAAGTAGGTGCCTCCACAACTCAGGATCAAGCTCAGCACAGTTACCCAAACCACGACTTGCATCTTTTGATCCCCCAGTCGAATCACCAACGAATTAAACCCATCCTGGCGGTCGGCACTTTCATCATACGCTGAGAATACTACTAGGTTCAAAAAGGCTATGCCGGCTAGTTGGAGACACAAAATGAAATCGAGGAGCTCAATCTCCGTCATCGACAAGGGTGCCAAAAAAATTCCAGCTGCATAAGCCAACGCCACCAAAATTTCCTTCACCCAGAGCGATTTGAAAAAATACACGAGCATCAAATAGAGGATGCAGACCGCAGATAGCAGGGCACCATTTCTAATGATCACTACTTCCAGAAAGTGAATATTCACCAAGGAAAGCGAAAGAACAAATCCGCCAACAAGCACCAGAGTGGAAAAGTGCTTCTTATGAAACCGGTGGCGTTCACTCGAGGGGGTTGAGACTTTCCAGGCGTCTATCAGGTGATCTGTGGTATAGATCAACCAAATGGCCGAGCCAAGAGCAAGATAAACGTGCACCGAAAACTGAAGCGCATAGTATCGCTCCAGGTATAACAAAAAAAAGATGGCTCCCAGAACAATGTCCAATGAGAGCCATCTAAAATATTTATAGAGATGATCCATTTAACAGATCATTTGGTGTTCAATTATCCTCCCTGCGCGAGGGCTTCTGCTCCACCAACGATCTCCAAAATCTCTTTTGTAATCGCTGCCTGGCGGGTTCTGTTATAAGTCAACTTCAGCTCCTTAAGCAGCTCTCCGGCATTGTCAGTAGCCTGACCCATGGCAGTCATACGAGCGCCCTGCTCAGAGGCATTTGACTCCAGTAAAGTCTTATAAAACTGGATTTTCAATGATTTAGGAATGATTTCAGAAAAGATAAATTTCTGATTCGGCTCATAGATATAGTCAATTGTCTCAGCCGGAGCATCATCTTCAGCAGATACATTTTGTACTGGCAAGAACTGCTCATTTCTGACAATCTGAGTGGCTACATTTTTGAACTCATTGTAGATAATCTCCACTTTATCAAATTCACCTTCCAGGAATTCACTCATTACAAACTCTGCAGCTTCCAATGCGTGTGCAAAATCCAGGTTTGAAAAAAGATGATGATAATCCTCTATGACGTTATATCCACGCTTTTTGAAATGATCATATGCTTTTTTACCAATAGGCATGAGCATCAGATTACCTGCCGCTTCCACATCAGCATACTCCCTGGCCACCAAAGCTTTGGTGTGCTTGAAGATACTACTGTTGAAACCACCGCAAAGTCCTCTGTCAGAAGTCACGACTACCAACAACACCTTTCCGACTTCCTTTGCCTCAGCATATGGATTGTCCACCTGATCACTATCCACTCCAGCAGATACATTCTGAATGATGGCAGATAGCTTTTGAGAATAGGGGCGCATCTGAGTGATCCGATCCTGAGCTCTTCTCAGCTTTGCTGCTGCCACCATCTTCATAGCTTTGGTTATCTGCTGTGTCGATGTGACCGACTGAATTCTTCCTTTTACTTCCTTAAGGTTCGCCATTTCGGTTTATTGCTTAGATATATCGTGCTGCCAGATCCTTAGCCACCTGAGCCAGCACATCTGTAGATGAATCTTCCCACTTACCTGCTTTCAGGGCATCCAATACAGGTCTGTGTGCGTTGTTCAATATCGTCAGAAACTCCTTCTCAAAAGCTTTCACTTTATCCTCAGGCACTTTGTCCAGAAATCCTTTCGTAGAAGCATAAATGATGGCTATCTGCTCCTCTACTGGAGATGGAGAGTACTGAGCCTGCTTCAAAATTTCCTGGTTTCTTCTTCCTCTGTCGATCGTTCGCTTAGTAGAAGCATCCAGGTCTGAACCAAACTTGGCGAAAGCCTCCAACTCACGGAACTGAGCCTGATCCAGTTTCAGTGTACCTGCCACTTTCTTCATGGATTTGATCTGGGCATTACCTCCCACTCGGGATACCGAAATACCTACGTTGATCGCAGGACGGATACCTGAGTTGAAAAGATTGGTCTCAAGGAAGATCTGACCATCTGTAATGGAAATCACGTTGGTCGGAATATAGGCCGAAACGTCACCAGCCTGAGTTTCAATGATCGGAAGGGCAGTAAGTGACCCACCACCTTTTACTTTTCCTTTCAAGGATTCAGGAAGATCATTCATTTGAGCAGCGATGGCGTCATTGTTGATCACCTTAGCCGCACGCTCCAAAAGTCTTGAGTGAAGATAGAATACATCTCCAGGGTATGCTTCACGTCCCGGAGGTCTTCTTAGCAAGAGAGAAACCTCACGGTAAGAAACAGCCTGCTTAGAAAGGTCATCATATACCACAAGTGCCGGACGGCCAGTATCTCTGAAATACTCTCCTATGGCCGCTCCTGCGAAAGGTGCGAAGAACTGCATAGGAGCAGGGTCAGAAGCCGCTGCACTTACGATGGTAGTATAGGCCATTGCACCTGCCTTTTCCAAAGCCGCCTGAATACCTGCCACAGTAGAAGCCTTCTGTCCGATGGCCACATAGATACAGTAAACAGTTTCTCCTCTATCGTAAAATTCTTTTTGATTGATGATGGTATCGATAGCCACGGCAGTTTTACCTGTCTGGCGATCACCAATGATCAACTCACGCTGACCTCTACCTACAGGGATCATCGCGTCAATCGCCTTAATACCCGTCTGAAGAGGCTCACTTACAGGCTCCCGGTAGATTACACCAGGTGCCTTTCTTTCCAATGGCATCTCGTAAAGCTCGCCCTGTATAGCTCCTTTTCCATCAATTGGATTTCCAAGGGTATCCACCACACGACCACTCATGCCGTCGCCCACCTGGATAGAAGCAATTCTACCGGTTCTTTTCACGGTATCTCCTTCTTTCACACCACTTGATTCACCAAGAAGTACCGCTCCCACGTTATCCGCTTCCAGGTTCAATACCATCGCCCGCAGGCCATTGTTGAACTCCAAAAGCTCTCCGGCCTGGGCCTTCGTTAATCCATAGATACGAGCTACACCATCTCCTACTTGAAGCACGGTTCCGATTTCTTCCAGTTCAGCTTCTGTTTTTGAATGAGAGAGCTGTTCTCTTAAGATCGCTGAAACTTCATCAGGTCGAACATCTGCCATAATCTTATCCTTTTGTTGTCCTCTCGGACGGGTTTAATTAAATCGTTTCTTTTTGAAATTTAAGCTTCAGATCAGCCAGGTGGCCGCTCAAGCTTTCATCTATTTGCTGATCCCCCATTTGCAGGATATATCCTCCTACCAATTCTGGATTTACTTTTTCACCTAATAGAGGCTTCTTACCTGAAAGCTCTGTAACAAGCTTCTCAAAAGCCTTCTTCATATCCGCATCCAACTTCACGGTGGTAGTCACTGTAGCATTCTGATATCCCATTTTGAGATTATAGAGTACCATGAATTCCCTAGCAATCTCAGGGAGATATTTCTCTCTGTTCTTGCGAGTGACTATATCAAAAAAAGCAGCCGTTAGCGGGTTTACTTTTTTATCGAAAATCTGCTTCAAAATCTCAGCCTTTTTGAAGTTGGTGATGATGGGGCTCTTTAGCATGAGCACAAAGTCTCTATTGGACGCGCAGATGTCTGAAAAATTGACCAGGTCATTTTTCACTGCTTCCGTTACCTTCTTCTCATCGGCTAGCTCCAGTAGGGGCTTAGCGTATCTGGCTGCTATTCTGGTAATAGACATCTTAGTTTACTTTTACTTCTTTCAAAAATTTGTCGATGAGCGCTTTTTGCGACTTATCATCAGACAATTTCTCCCTGAGCAATTTCTCAGCAATCTCAACAGACAGACCTGCTACCAGGTTTTTCACCTCCGCAAGGGCAGCTCTCTTTTCTGTTTCAATACTGGCTTTTGCTTCAGCAATCAGCTTTTCGGCGATCGCAGAAGTTTCACTCTTGGCTTGCTCTTTGATTTGAATTGCAGTATCAGTAGCCTCCTTTAGTATCTTATCACGCTCAGCTCTCGCCTCCAGCAGAAGGTACTCATTGTCAGATTTGATCTGCTCCATCTCTTCTTTTGCAAGATCTGCAGCTTTCAAGGCATCGTCTATCTGGCTTTCTCTTGCCTTCAGCGCTCCTGCTATTGGTTTCCATACGAAAACAGCAAGAATGAGAAAGACAATGAGGAAAACGACCGTTTGCCAAAATATTAATCCTATACCCGGGGTTACTAGTTCCACGTCAGTTTCGTTAAATGTCTGAAATAAAAATCTGGTCTTGATGCCTAATGCAAACAAGACCAGATCAATTTTGATTAATTAGCTTCCGATAGACATAAATCCAATTACAGCTGCGAAAAGTGCAACACCTTCAATCAAGGCTGCTGCAATGATCATCGCAGTTTGGATTTTTCCAGCGGCTTCTGGTTGTCTAGCGATACCGTCTGTTGCTCCTTTACCGATCATACCGATACCAAGACCAGCACCTAGTACTGCTAAACCTGCTCCAATTGCTCCCATTACTTTGTTATTTATATGGTTTAAAAAAAATTCTTAATGATGATGTTCTTCTACTGCCTGACCAAAATACATGGAAGATAGTAGGGTAAATACATAAGCCTGCAACAGTGCCACAAACAACTCCAGCAGGTTCATAACTGCCGCGAAAAGTGTGGCCGCTACTCCCACTGCAAAACTCTGTGCAATGAACGTCAAGCTTAATATGCTCAATATGATGATGTGACCCGCCGTGATGTTGGCAAAAAGTCGAACCATCAATGAAAATGGTTTCGTGAAAATTCCGATAATCTCTATAGGCCACAAGATGAGGTAGAGTGGAAACTTTGCCAACCAACCCATGCTATTGCCCAAAGGATCCAGGATGTGCATCCAATAAGTTTTTCTTCCTGACGCCAGTGTAATCACCAAACTGGCTACCGCCAGTATCAACGTTACCGCAATGTTGCCCGTAAGGTTGGCGGCTGCTGGCAAAAGACCCAGAAGGTTACCAAACCAAATAAAGAAAAACAGGGTAAGCAGGTAAGGCAGGTATCGCTCATACTTTGGCCCAATGTTAGGCTTCACAATCTCGTCCCGTACATAAATAATGATGGGCTCAAAAAAGGACTGAATCCCTCTTGGTGCTCTGCCGGCATTCTTCTTATATCCCCTGGCCACTGCCATGAAGATCATGATCATTACCAATGCATTGATAAATAAGAAGAAAACATTTTTAGTAATGGAGAAATCCAAAACATGTGCTCCACTTTCCAATGCAATGTGCTCATGCTCCATCACATACCCGTTGAAAGGAACCACTTCGTGTTCTTCGTTGTAGAAGTTGCTGGAAGAAAAGATATCAAGTCCCTTCTCTTCACTGTAGATGATCACCGGAAGGTGCAAACTAAGGCCATGAAAAATCTCCCAGGAATGCGAATCCATGATGTGATGATTGATCATCTCACTGGGATCAAATGCTTCCCCTTCTACCGGATCTTTAGCATATCCAGTTTGGATTATTAAGAGTCCGAAAACGACTAGTAATAAACTGGATTTCAAAAACTTAGGAAAGGATGCGGTTTTCTCTTGACTCATTAGTAAAAGGGTTATCTCCTCAATTCCGCCGCAAGTTAGGTAATGCAGCAAATAATTCAAAGATTAAATAAACCAAATAGAGGACGATAAACTGAATCATGAGCGGCCGGATATTTTCCATTTTCATGATAAAAAGAATGGCCAAAAAGAAAAGACCTGTGAGAAACCTGAAAGTGATCCCGCCCAGCACATAAATTGGGGATTCCCAATTGGACTTTTCGCCCAATCGCAACATCCACCATACTGCCAGTGACTGTAGGTAAAAAAACAGAATCAGGGCAGGAAACTGCTGATGCAGGTAGGATTGAAACAGGGAATCGTTGAGAAAATAATAGATGAGAAGAAACGTCAGGGAGATCCCCGTTGAGATGATCAGGTATTTCTTCACGAGCTAAACTTTTTGATCAGGTAGACTATGGTTGCTGCTACTGAGAGAAATACTCCCAACAACAAAATCCATGGAAATACCGGGTCGGCCTTTTCATTGAGGTAATAACCACCCAGTATAAATCCCAGATTGATCGCCAGAAGCTCAAAGGTAATCCCTGAAATCCTGGCGTAGGTGTTGTCTACTTTAGGATTGTGCTTTGAGGAGGGATCCTTCTTCTGCTTTGCCAATTTTTATCTCTTTACTCTTCACACCCATCTTGCAACCACCGTTGAATACCGCGCCTGACTCTACGATCAGCTTATTGGTAATGATGTCTCCATCGATCACCGCAGTGGGTTTCAACACCAATACCTCTGTCACCTCTACTGTACCGGTAATATGTCCGGCTACTTCAGCGTTTTGCGCCAGCACACTCCCATCAACCTGAGAAGATTGACCAAAAGCTGCCTTCGACTTGGTTTTGATGTTCCCGATTACCTTCCCTTCTATTCTGATGTTCCCAAAAGTTTCAAGGCTTCCCTCGAGAATAGTCCCTTTGCCAATAATATTGCTCGAATTGCTCATTTCTTCCGCTACTTTCTGTTCCTGCTTGTTAAACATGGGTCTATGTTTTAGTTTTTTAAAAGGCCACGTATTCCTGGGGGTTCACCGGATTACCATTGTGCCACAGTTCAAAGTGTAAATGAGGCCCCGAAGTAAGTTCACCAGTATTGCCAATAATTGCAATAATTTCACCACCGCTGACAAAATTACCAACGTTTTTCAATAATTCCGAATTGTGCTTGTAAACAGAGATCAAATTGCCCCTGTGCTGAATTCCCAAAACGTAGCCACTATCCAGTGTCCATGAGGAAAAAATGACTACTCCGTCAGCCGCGCATTTTACCGGTTCGTTTTCTCTGGCTACTATATCTACCCCATAATGATCCTTTTTAGGGTTGAATCCATCGGTAATAATCCCCTCCATCGGAGTGAAAAGAAATAGCTCCCGAAACTCCTCCGAGCTGCTTGTTTCATAGGTCAGTACCCCAAGGTCCTGTTGCTCAAACTCCGCCCTAAATTGAGAGTCAATGGGAGGAATACTTTCCTGAAACCCAAGCTCACCTGGATTCATGGTGCTGTTTTCAGGGTCTTCCCCCATGGCCTGTAGGATATCTACGTCCCCGCCAATAATCATCCTGATGTTTTTCAGGTACTGATCCTTCACTGCCATTTCGTACTCCATGGAGTCTATCTTCATCGTGAGGTCCACCAGCTGTCTGTTAGATTGCATCATGGCATACCTGGGATCCAGCCATTGCTCCAGTACCACCGTGACCATATACATCGACACCACCAGGGTGATGATGAAAGCCACCGTTAAAATCAGGATCACCCTGGCGTAGTTGAAACTGATGGTCTTTTTCTCCGCGAAGTTCTCTTCATTTCTAATGATCAGAAGGTACCTGTTGGTAAGCCAGTTGGATAAAGTCTTTTTAGGAGCCAAATCAGCGAAATTTATGAAGTGTCAAATATATTGAAACCCTACTGTTTTATCTTTACAAGATTCTCTAGGGATATACGTTAATTTGCAAATATCTATTGTGCGCATTAATCTCATAACTTATTTCATTTTAATTACCCTGTTGGTAGCCGGCTGCTCCTACAGCAGCGGGCCTGTGAGCACAGCTTATCAAAATGTAACTGCGCATTACAATGCCTACTTCATCGCCAACGAACTGATGAATGAAATAGAGCAAAGTGTCTATGACAACTATCAGTGGAATTATAACAAGGTACTCCCAATCTACGTACCCATTGACTCTAATGATGCCAAGAGCCTGGAAGCACAGATAGAAGACTGCATAGAAAAAGCCTCTATTGCCATTCAAAGGCACCCCAATTCCCGCTGGGAGGACGACTCCTACATATTGGTGGGCAAAGCGAGGTACTACTCCCTGGAATTTGCAGATGCCATTGAGACCTTCAAGTTTGTAAATAAGCATAGTGAAAATGACGATGCCCGACATGCTGCGCTGATCGAGCTCATTAAATCCTTTGTAGACTTCAACGAAATTAATAATGCCATTGCTGTCTCTGATTATTTAAAAAAGGAGAAGCTCAACAATAAAAACAAGAAGGAACTGAGCATGGTACGAGCCTACTTGTTTCAGAAGCGCAAAGATTTGGATCAAATGGTACAGCACCTGGTAGCAGCTGAAGAACTTATGACCAAATACTCGGATAAAGCCAGAATTGATTTTATCATCGGGCAGGTATACCAGCAACTAGGATTTGAGGCCGAAGCCTATAATTATTATGAGAGCTGTCTGAAAAATAATCCTGTATACGAACTGGCCTTTTACACCAAGCTAAACATGGCACAGGTGACCCAGGTCACGAGTTCTGGAGACATCAAAAGGACCCAGAAATATTTCAAAAAACTCCTAAAAGACACTAAAAACACGGAGTATAAAGACAAAATCTACTACGAGATGGCCAATTTTGAAGTAAAGCAAGGCAACCTCGATCAGGCCATCGCTTACTACAAAGAATCAGTAAAATCCTCGGTAAAAAATAAACGCCAGAAGGCCTACTCGTATTTGAAACTCGGCCAGATCTACTATGACAGCCTCAAAAACTTTGTGTTAGCGCAGAATTATTACGACAGCACAGTCTCTACCATGCCCAGAGATGAGGAAAACTTCGAAAAAATCAAGCAACGACAGGAGATCCTTAATGATTTTGTCAAGCAAATTGTAACCATCCAAACCAACGACAGTCTGGTGAGTCTTTCTCAACTTCCTCAAGATTCTCTTTTGGCACTTGCTACTGCAGTGGCTACAGAACAGCATGAAAAGGAAGCAGCAAAAAAGAAAAAAGAGGCTAAACGCGCCAGCCAGCAAAGCACTGTATTTGACCAACAAGGGGGAGACCTGATAGGGGCAAACCTGGCACCTGGCGCCACCTGGTATTTCTACAATACCACAGCTGTAGGCAAAGGTGTTACGGAATTCAAACGCATCTGGGGTAGTCGACCTCTCGAAGATAACTGGAGGCGAAGCCTCAAGGCTGGTGGTGAGATTACCACCGGAGCTGAGGGAGAAGCATTAGCCAAAAAGAAGCCAAGTGCAGAAACTGAAGGCGACGATGCCATACAGACAATGGTGGACGAAATGCTCGCCTCCGTGCCTTCCAGTCAGGAAGAAATCAATAAACTCCTGGCTCAGGTAGAAGAGGCCCATTACAACCTCGGGAATATCTATGATTTCAAACTGGATGAAAATGCCAATGCCATTGAAACCTTTGAAACACTTATAGCGCGGTTCCCGCAAACTGAATATAAGGCAGAAGTCCTGTACCAGCTTTACCTCCTTTATAAGGGCTCCAACATTGAGCTGGCCACACTCAAGTCTGATGAACTCAAACGAGACTTCCCGGAGTCTATATATGCCAAACTTGTGGATAACCCCAACTACCGAGAAGAGAGCAAGGCCGCAACCGAGCAGCTCAAAATGGTGTACACCAAAGCTTACAAGCTCTACAAAAGCAAGGATTACCAGAAAAGTAAATACCTACTGGACAGTGCTTTCAACCTCTATCCTGAAAACTCATTCAGTGATAACATTGCACTACTCAATGTTCTGAACATGGGAGAGCTGGAGGGACAATTCAAATATCAGTATGAACTCAATAACTTCATTAAAACATATCCGGAAAGCGAATTAATCCCTTACGCGCAAAAACTGGTAAAGACCAGTGAAGACTATCAAATCAACCTCTACAACAGTGCTAAGGCCCGTTTTGTAGAATACTTTAAGCAGAAGCATTATTTGGTGGTCGTATATCCAAACAATGACCAACTCACCCAACAAATACCTTTGGAGGTAGAAGAATTCATTAAAGCCAAGAATTTTGGCCTGACCACCGGCAACCTCATTCTCAACCAGGATCATGCGCTCGTGCTAATCAATGAGTTTCCCGCTAAGGGAAGTGCCGAGAAGTTTCTCACCATGCTCAATGCCGAGCTTTCCCTTAAAGACTTACATAAAGGAGAAAAAATATACAGCTTTGTAATTACGGAGGACAATTTCGATATCTTCTATCAAACCAAAGATGTCAACGCCTATTTGAATTTCTTTGAAAAACACTATCCCCAATGAATAAACGAACGCTCAGAATCATCGTCATCGTACTGTGGGTTCTCTTTTTAGGAGCTGCCATCACCATACCATCCCTTTTTTACATGGTCAAACATGACACCAATGGATGGTTTGGAGACCTGCCAAGTCTGCAGGATCTTGAAAAGCCAGATCCGGATCTCTCCTCTGAGCTGATCAGTGCAGATGGTGTTTCGCTGGGTAAATACTACAGAAAAAATCGAACTCCTGTGACTTATGAAGAGCTGTCTCCAGAGCTGGTCAATACGCTCCTGGTCACGGAGGATATTCGTTTCAAAAAACACTCCGGTATCGATCTCAAAGGATTGTTAAGAGCCGTCATTGGAAAACTAACATTTCAATTCAACGGTGGTGGCTCTACCATCACCATGCAGCTGGCCGAAAACCTCTACAGCACCTCTTCAGCCAATCGTGGCTCACTTTACAAATACTCATCTGTTGGCCAAATCATTACTAAACTCAAAGAATGGATCATCTCTGTTCAGCTAGAACAGTCGTATACCAAGGAGGAAATACTTGCCATGTACCTCAACACCGTGGAGTATGGAAGCAACTCCTTCGGAATTAAAGTTGCTGCCAAAACTTTTTTTAACAAACTCCCATCACAGCTCAATTATAGCGAAGCGGCACTGCTTGTTGGGGCGATCAATGCGCCTACCCGATACAGCCCCATCATGAATCCTGACAATGCGATGGCCAAAAGAACAGAGGTGCTCTATAACCTTCATAAATACGGACTCTTAACAAGAGATACCTTCGACAGTCTCAAAACAACAGATTTCGGCCTCACTTATTTAGTCGATAATCACAACGAAGGTCTGGCCACCTACTTCCGGTTTGTCATCAGAAATTTTCTGCTCTCCTGGACGAAAGAGCATGGCTATGACCTCTTTGAGGATGGGCTCAAAATCTATACTACCATTGACAGTCGTATGCAGGAATACGCCGAGCAAGCCATGAAAGAGCACATGGATACTTTACAATCCATCTTTGATGATCATTGGTCCACTCTTAAAAGTAACCCCTGGATCGACGATAACGGAAATGAAATCGAGGGGTTCATTGAAAACGCAATGAAAAGGACACCACAGTATCGCGCGCTGGTTAGTAACTATGGAAAAGAATCAGACTCTGTAGAGATACTCCTGAATAAAAAGAAATCAATGACAGTTTTTAGTTGGGATGGTGAGATAGATACGGTGTTCAGTGCCTATGATTCCCTACGATATTACAAAAAGTTCCTGCAGGCAGGCTTCATGGCCATGGACCCCAAAAATGGCAACATTAAAGCTTGGGTAGGCGGTATCAATCACAAATACTTTAAATACGATCATGTCAGTCAGGGGAAAAGACAACCGGGATCCACCTTCAAGCCTTTTGTCTACACGGTGGCCATCGATAACGACTATTCTCCATGCTATCCGGTAGTGGATGCCCCGGTAACATTCGCCATGCCTGGACAGGATCCTCCCACTTATACTCCTGACAATGCCAGTGGCAAGTTTAGTGGAGAAGTCATGACCATCCGGCAAGCCATGGCTAGATCTGTCAACAGTATAACCGCCTTTGTGATGAAACAGGTGAAACCTGAGACTGTGATAGAATATGCCAGAAGACTGGGAATAGAGAGTCCACTAGCCCCTGTTCCTGCGCTGGCATTAGGTGCCGGTGGAGATGTTTCACTTCAGGAAATGCTCGCTGCGTACTCTACCTTTGTCAACAAAGGCATCTATACCAAACCCTTTTTCATTTCTCGAATAGAAGATGAAAATGGTAATGTGATACAGCAATTCGTTCCGGAAACGAGAGAGGCACTCAATGAAGAAACAGCTTACCTGATGCTTCACATGCTTAAAGGAACCACCGAAGAGACCGGAGGTACAGGTCTCTCTATCGATCGGGAACTCAGGATGGATAACGAAATAGCGGCCAAAACAGGTACCACTCAGAATGCATCGGATGGTTGGTTTATGGGGGTCACTAAGGACCTGGCAGCTGGCGCATGGGTAGGTGGAGACGATCGCTCCATTCACTTCAAATACTGGGCGATGGGACAAGGCGCCAGAACAGCCATGCCCATTTGGGAAAAATTCATGCTTAAGATATATGCCGATCCTACATTGGGGTACCAAAAGGGTCCATTTGACAAACCTTTGAAACCAATTAGTGTGGAGTTGGATTGTGATAAATACAATGATGTTCTCCAGCCTACAGATTCTCTTCGATTCGACCTGATAGACGAAGACGATATCATGTAACCTACATGGAATCTCACAAATTTTCTACCCAAGAATACGGCAAGCTCCCGCACCAGCCGGGTGTATACAAGTTCTACGACCGCACCAATACCATTATATATGTAGGTAAGGCCAAAGACCTTCTCAAGCGGGTATCAAGCTATTTCAACAAATCAAAGCAGGCCAGTAGAAAAACGGTCAAACTGGTTCGAGAAATTGAAAGCATTGAAGTCATCATTGTAAACAGTGAATTCGATGCGCTGCTATTGGAAAACAGCCTCATCAAGGAGAATCAACCAAAGTACAACATTCTTCTAAAAGATGACAAGACCTTCCCAAGCATCTGTGTCACCAATGAGCGTTTTCCCAGAATATACTCCACCCGAAGCATAGACTCCTCCAAGGGTACCTATTATGGCCCCTATACAAGCGTAAAAGCCATGAACGGAGTGCTGGATTTGCTAAGAAAACTCTACAAAATCAGAACGTGCAATTTCAACCTTTCAGAGCGAAACGTCAGCCAGGGAAAATTCAAAGTTTGCTTAGAATATCACATCGGCAATTGTCTGGGGCCCTGTGAAGGACTACAGGAAGAATCTGACTACATGGAGGACATCCAGAGCGCCCATCACATTCTGAAAGGCAACATATCCACGGTGAAAGCGGGCTATAAAGAGCTTATGCAAAATGCTGCCGAAGAGTTGAAATTTGAATCAGCTCAGGATTTTAAACAAAAACTGGATCACCTGGATAATTTTCAGTCGAAATCACTCATCGTCAATCCCAAAATCAGTGACCTGGACATCTTTGGAGTAATAGGTGATGGTAGCAAATACTACCTCAACTATATGAAAATTGAGCACGGTAGTATTAGAATGTCTGAGACCGTGGAGTCTAAAAGAAAACTGGACGAGCCAGAAGAAGAGCTGCTCCAGCTGATCCTGTTTAGTCTCAGAAATAAGTACAGTAGCTCAAGTACAGAAATCATTAGTAACCGCCCGATCAACGGCTGGGATGAAATAGAAATCACCCAACCCAAAATCGGTGATAAGAAAAAGCTTCTGGATCTTTCACTCAAAAATGCACTCTTTTTTAAGAATGATCGCCTGGTGAGGAGCGAGGGAAAGAAAACCAGCGGTGAAAAAATTCTTGAACAGTTGCAATCTGATTTGGGATTAAAGAGTTTACCCAGACACATCGAATGTTTTGACAACAGCAATATCCAGGGCACTAACCCTGTCTCCTCAATGGTTTGCTTCAAAAACGGTAAACCATCCAAGAAAGACTATCGCAAATACAACATCAAGACGGTGGTGGGGCCGGATGATTTTGCCAGCATGAGAGAGGTAGTAGGCAGAAGGTATAAGTACCTCACAGAAGAGAATCTCCCGCTCCCAGATTTGGTCATCATAGATGGAGGGAAAGGGCAGCTGAGCGCCGCCTGTGAACCCCTCAAAGAACTTGGTCTCTATGGAAGACTTCCAATAGTAGGAATCGCCAAGAGACTTGAGGAAATTTACTACCCGGAAGATTCAATCCCTTTGCACATAAGCAAGAAATCCCCAGCCTTGAAACTCCTCCAGCATTTAAGAGATGAGGCCCATCGGTTTGCCATCACTTTTCACAGGTCCAAAAGGAGCAAAGCCAGCATCCAATCCGAGCTCGATCATATCAAAGGTCTGGGGAGCATTACAAAGGAGAAATTGCTCCGTCATTTCAAAAGTATCAAACGAATTGAAATGGCGCAGGAGGAAGAACTCGCTGAAATAGTTGGCAAGTCGAAAGCCAACATACTGACAACCTATTTCCAACAAAAAAAGGGATCGTAAACGATCCCTTTCCCTCATATTATTTCAAGAAGTAATTAGTACTCCCACAACTCACTTTCATATTCCATCAGATCATATTCATATTTCTGCTGAAGCATTACAGCATCAAATGGATCTGAGGTAAGCTGCCTGATATCAAGGTTTTGTGCATTGGACATCTTAATGATTGGTGCAGAAAACAATCTAAGCTCAAGAGCGTCCCCATAGTTTCTATGTGCTGCCTGATTCTGGTTGTTATACCATATGGCTTTGTCTGCATAAGGCCCTCTGAACAACGCCACAACATCCTCATACTTAAAATGACAAACCTGGTTTTCAAACCCTGCAGGATTCCAGGTAGAACCTGCTCTTCCCGGTAGGGCAATTGTCAAGGCTCTGATGTACCAATACATCCTGGATCTGTTACGATCAAACATCACTTCCTCTCTGATATACATTACATCGAATACATCCTTCGGAATAGGATCCGACTGAGGTCCACTGGCTTGCGCCTGACTAGAGGATTCGTTACCGAAACCACCACCAAAACCGCCACCAAAACCGCCGCCAAAATCACCGCCACCTTGACGCTCAACTGTTGTTTTTGTCTTAAAAACACTATCCGGCATCAGGTTGAGGCATGAATCCGTCATATAAGGCTTCAATAACCCCGCTTCCACAGCATCAAGCAGAAGTCGGGATATTTCACCGTTTCTGGAGAAAAAGGGCTGATTTTGCTTTTCACGCAAATCCATTCTCCTCCAAACCATTCTCTGGAACATAATCTGAGACTCTTGAACCTCAGGTTTTATGATAGGAATCTTTACCTCCTGCGCATACAAAACAGGAATGGTCAGTAATCCAATCAACAGTGCATAACAAAATTTTTTCATAACCTATCTGAATTAATTTAGAGAGATGTTGATGAACCTATTATAATTATTAAAATCCTCAACCTCTTTTCTAAAGTTCTGTCTTTGTACTTTCCTTATTTCAATTGAAAGCTGGTCTCCTTTTCTGGCTTGCGATACAATGGCTGTAAGGTTAGCGGTTTCACCTACAGTAATGGTCGTTCTTCCGATACCCCCACTTACCAAGGTTATTTGTGCTTCAGCCACCCGGAACTTAGCATCCTCAGGAAGGAATTGCTGGAAACTCTCATCCGGAACTGCCTTAATATACAATCTTGGGGTCTTAGCAGATATACCAGTCTTCATATTCACCTCACCTTGGTCTGTATAAACTGTGATCGTTGGTGCAGGAATTCTGCGAACTCCAAATTCACGAGACCCAATGAGGTTTCCATTACTCGAAACTTTTAGAACAACCTGCTCCGTAGAAGTAGGTACAATGGTTACCTGTCCTTTTGCGCTTCCCTGATAAGTTTTTGCGTTAGTTGCTGAGAATGCTGGATTATAAGCTACACCAAGTTGTGGAACCTGTACGTCCAGATTGTTACCACATCTCAAATAAAGTGCGTTTACGGAAGTAGATTGAATCTGAATGGTCGGCTTCACCACAAAATACTCCACTACATCAGTAAAGGTAGTATCCCTACCGCCTGGTAGCGTAACAGTGATAGCCGCCTCGTAGGTCTTCTTCGCCAATCCTTCGGCATCAAATGTTGATGAATTGGCAGTGAATTCTACAAGACCCTGACCACTGGCATCCACTTCAATTTCGTTTCCATCATAAGTCATCGTAGGAGTCACTCCTGAAGACGATGCAGCGATGAACATTTTGGCGGTGTATTTGGTACCTGCAGCCACGTATCGAGACTCAGGCTTTACCATTGGTACAATAACATCAAACTTCAAATCACCAGCTCCTACTTTATCGGATAGGAAATCCAGCGCTCTTGTTTCATAGCTCAAAATTCTTGATTGAAACTCACTGATCGTAGCGATACCTGCCGGTGTTGGAGAATCACTAAATGCAAGATCAGCAAAAGCCTTACCTTTTTGATTAGGATCTTCTTTATAAACCGGATCTTCATCTGCATCTACAGCAATCTTCTTGTAAGCTGCCAGATCAGCTTCAGATGCTCCAATAGCACTCAGTTTCTCTTTCAATATCTCAGGAAATTTGTTGAGTCGTTCTTTCAACTCTATTCCATGACCCTGACCGCCATCCTCAAGTGGCATCATATAGTGCCCTACAGTGGAGTAATCAGTTTTACCGATCAGGTGCTTAGCATCACCAGGGTACTCGGGACTTTTCCCTTCCTCATAACCACCTGATTCTTCAACCAAAGCGATTTTAAGCTCAGTGAGCTCCTTCAGCATTTTGGAGGTTTCAGTTCTGATTTCCTGAGCCAACTCCGCTACCTTTACATCATCCTCTCTATTACCAGAATCATCAACCGTCTTTATAATACTTTCAACTATCTGACCATTTCGTTCCTCACTTTCGCGGTTAGCTTTTACTAACGAATCGTCAAGAAATACAAATTTGTCAATAATTGTAATGGAGACGTTCAATGCCAACAGAGCTGTTAGCACCAGGTACATCATCCCAATCAATTTTTGCCGCGGCGTTTCCTTTCCTCCAGACATATTATTTTTAGTTTAAGCTTGTGTTGGAAAATTACCCTTGTTTCATTGCGCTCAGCATATTACCATATACCTTATTGAGGGATGCAATATTGGTAGTAAGTGTATTAAGCTGAGCTTGAAATGCTGAAGTCTCCTTACCAGCTTCGCCCATGCTTTCCAAAGCCTGAGTCAGGTTAGAGTAGAACTTGTTCATTGACTTCACATGTCCTTGCGCATCTTTCAACTCCATTTCATACACAGCGTTCAAAGCACCTAAACTCTTAGTGACATTTTGCACCTGGCTGTGATACTCCTTCGTATCCTTAGAAGCCTCTGCCATTGCTGACATAGCCTGCATCGAAGTAGCATATGACTTATTCATTTCAACCAGAGAGTTAGAAGCGGCCTTAGCATTCTTGGCATACTCATTAGTTACCAAAGCGGCATCTCCCAACTGAGCCATTTTAGCAGCAGAATCAGCAAGATTTTTCATGCCATCACCTAAACTCTTAATAAGCTCAGGTCCCACCTTAGCATCTGCCAACATTTTATCCATACCAGCAGCAACTCCGGTGTTATTTCCACCACTTGTCACCTTTCTTGGTGCAGCAGCAGGACCATCGTAATCATCAGCCAGTTCAGGATACACCTTAGACCAATCTGGATCCTTGTGTGCAGGCTCGAAAGCACTAAGGAAGAAGATCACCGCTTCCACAGTAAGACCAATACCAAGCATAGGTCCGGACCCCGGAAGGTGAAGAATTTTAAACATAGCACCAACAATTACTATTGCCGCCCCGATACCATATATCTTAGGCATTATTGTGCTGAAAAGAAGCTCTACGAATCCGCCTTTTTTGCTCATTTTGTTGAAATATTTAGGTTAGTAATTTTTATCAAGTTTAAAATTCATATCCAGAAGACCTACCAAGATAAGTCATTGCACATCTAAACCCAATAGAGGATCTGGCTGTGTCTCTGTGCTCAAATGATCTTGTTCCTGTTTCAAGGTAGTAAGCTATATCCTTCCATGAACCACCGCGGACAATTTTAAAATCTATTCTCTCGTCATAATAGGTAGGGTTCAAATCCCAAACCAATGGCATAGCCGATGGATTATAGGCATCCTCGCACCACTCAGCTACGTTTCCTGACATGTCATACAGACCATAGTCATTGGAAAAATACGTGTTGATTGGAGAAGTGTAAGCAAAACCATCGTCAAAATAATTTCCTCTCCCTGGCTTGAAGTTAGCCAACAGACATCCTTTCTGATTTCTCACGTAAGGATTACCCCATGGATACTTCGCCATGTCTCTTCCTCCTCTGGCAGCATATTCCCACTCCGCCTCAGATGGCAGACGGAAAGCCGGCATAACGGGCATTCCCAGACTTTGTCTGTATTCATTTAAGTGTTGAGTTCTCCAAACGCAGAAATACTGAGCTGCATTCCAATCAACACCCACTACAGGGTAGTCATCAAAAGCTGGATGCGACCAATAATACACCACCAGTGGATCCCCCATATGATGGGTGAAATCTGAGGTCCATACTGTCGTATCTGGCATTAGGTCTGCGATGGAATAGCCCGCAGGTAAATCCACCTCGGATCCCTCCGTAATGGCCTGAGTAAACTGACGGTACTCATTGTTAGTGATCTCAGTGTCATCCATAAAGAACGCACCAATAGTCACCTGCTTATTAAAATTGATTTGAGTAGCCGCGACATCTTCATCTGCCTGGCCCATGTGAAAAGTACCGGAAGGTACTGCCACCATACCGAACGGCCGGGTCATCTCCCAGCCTTGCCGATCTAACACCCCGACAAGCTCTCCTCTGTCTGTAGATCCTCCACCAAAAAGACCACAGCTTTGTAGCAAAACACCAAGAGCTAGTACGGCTAAAGTAGAAAACTTTATAACACGCATATTATTCATAACACCTTATTTGAACTTGCAAGTATGTAAAATAAACAAACTTTAACAAAAATTATTGTCACTTAGTCAGCCTAAATATATAACCTTATCCTGTTTTAATACAAGTTTTAACATCAATTCTCCCCAAAATTCGACTAACAGTCAAACCTTATCGATACTTTCTAAAAAGTAAATCGAGGTGTTTTTACCGTTTTTCTTCCGCCAAAAACAAGGTCAGGAAGATCATACCTGATAAATATCTCGTGGGAGGTAGGGGCCTTTGCGGCCTGGTTTTGAAAAACGAAATCGAAAGAGTATCCAACTTTCAACCTGTTGTCTTCCAATAAACCATATCCCAAATAAATAATTGCCGACTCGTCTCTTCGGTAAGAAAGTCCGCCCCACATTTTGTCTCTCAGGGTAACGATTCCACCCAGATCAAAAGTAACGTTGGTCAGATTGGAGCGAATGAGGGCAGTGGGGGCTATTTTCAAATCATCATTAATCTTGAAAGAGTATCCTCCATGCATGGCTATGGAAAGCTCTTGCTTGTTACTCAGGCCTTCCTGACCAAAATCGAAACCCGGACGCATAAGGTTCACGGCACCTAGTCCCATGAACCAGCCATCATTTGACGAATAGAACAATCCGGCAGACAGGTTAAATTTTGTCTGAACCTCGCTCCCTCCCTGAATCAGGGGATCCGGTTCGTTGGGTCGGAGTTGATTAAATTTTTGTGTCTGTGAAAACACCCCAGGTGCCGCACCCAGATGTAACTGCCCTTTTCTAAGCTCAAGGGTATAGGTAAGCGGAAGCTGCACCTGAAAATTGGATTGAGGCCCCAGGTTGTCATTGGAAACATTAATGCCTACAGAGGAAATAACAAAGCCCCTGATGGGGACAATCCCCGTTAGCATTTGAGTATTCGGTGCTCCTCCAGTGCCATCAAAGCTACTGGAATAACCTACCCACTGGCTCCGGTGCTGAAATGCCACAAATGCCTGCTGTTCACTGCCACTCCAACCCGGATTGAGGTAAGACGGGTTAAACATATAGTGCCCAAAGAAAAAATTACTTTGGGCACGGCTGAGAAAAAAGCCGAGTACTAATATGCCTAGCAGCCACCACTTTTTCATAAAGGTATTTTACACTAATAACGCTTCAAACAAAAATACCCCTATTTTAAGGCTTTGCTAAAGATTATTGGCTTTTTTTATGTAGAGCTCCAGGGCACCGGTCATAGAAGGTGCATTGGGTAGTGGGGCCTGAATGTCCAAAATCAAACCAGCATCACGAACCGCTTTTGCCGTTGTAGGGCCAAAGGCCGCAATCCTCGTTTTGTTTTGCTTGAAATTCGGGAAATTATCAAAAAGTGATTTGATCCCTGAAGGGCTAAAAAATGCGATAATATCGTAGAAAATATCAGACAAATCAGACAAATCACTCGCCACGGTTCTGTATATGATCACTTCCGAAAAGTCGTAACCATTCTTTTCCATAAAATCAGGAATATCATCTTTTCTGATGTCTGAGCAAGGGAATATGAATTTCTCCTTTTTGTGCTTTTTCATCACCTCCAGCAGGTCCTGAGCGGTCCGCTCACCAGTGAAAATTTTGCGCTTTCTGATGACGATGTACTTCTGCAGATAGTTTGCAGTTTGCTCCGAAATACAGAAGTATTTCATATCCGTAGGAATTTCCACCTTATTTTCAGCCGCCAGCCTGAAAAAGTGATCCACCGCATTTCTGCTGGTAAAAATCACGGCCGTGTGGTCGAGAATATTAACCTTCTGCTTTCTAAACTCCTTAGCATCTACCGGATCGATCTCAATAAATTGTCTAAAATCAATCTTGAGGTCGTACTTTTCAGCGAGCTTCTGGTAAGGTGAATTTTGGTCTGTGGGTTCAGGCTGTGAAACGAGTATCGACGATACCCTGTTGAGCCTTTCTTTGTCTGTAACTAACAATTCTTCACTCATTCCTATCAAATACAATTAAGTATATCTGTCTATTGCAATTTGACTAACCAATAAATGATTAGAAAACCGGGCAAGAATTCGGTGGTGCAAAGGTAGACAATTATCATTAGTTTTCTATGCGAATGATATTTATCAAACTTGAAATATATCCAAAGCTGATAAAAGATGACAGCCAATACCAACAATAGGATTGCACCACTTTTCAAGGTTTGAGAGACAAAATCAAACAGGGTAAAATCTATAGCAGAAATCCCCAGACATACGGCCATTACCAGGATAAATAGACTCACAAAGTCCTGAGAATGAATATTTGACACGCCTTTAAAATCAAAAATAAGGCTTAATAGCCTGGACCAACCGTACTTCAAAAGAACAAACGCAAACACCAATAATGTAGAAAACAGCCATGTCCACAGGGAGCCTGCCAGAGAAACTGGCGCCTCCCGAAAGGGATAAACTCCGGAATAGGAAAAGAACGCCGACACCAATCCGCTGAAATATAACCCCGTGAAAAGATTGTCAATACTACCGAAGCTCATATAAGATTCCTCGGCAGAAAGACTCCTCATCTTAAAAGTGAGTGGTGTTTGGAAAGAATGACTAAAAGAAATCGGGAATAACCTGCGATACACTCCAGTAAACAATACCAGGATGGTAAGTATTATCAGGTAGGCATTGTGCTCAAACCCTTCCAAACGAGGATGCAACGGATCCACTGCGCCCTTTCCAGTCCTTATTTCAGCCATTTGCGTTACCAGGGTCTTTCCAATTCCTCCTTTCTGATAAATAGTAACTCTGATGGGGGAGCCAAAAGTCACCACCAGGGAGTCAGGAGTGTAGGTAACCAGTCCAGAGAAATTGTATTTTACCAGACGCTCATTCATCCAAATGTCCACAGGCTCATCGGATCCAATTAACAATTTCTCTGAGTCCGAACCTTTAGGAAGTTCAAAAAAAACTATGTCATTCTCATGCTTTACATATTCGGAAACTGCGCCCTTGCCGTCAAATGTTCTCCACGCCACCGCCAGGTCCCTCATCACCAATGTATCTGCCATAGAGAACACGCTCATTGTAATGAAAAAGGAAAAAACAAAGAAAAGTGCTCTCATTTAAAATTTGGATGTGTATCCTATGTGGATTTTGATATTGGCCGGATCAGCTGGTATTTGTCTAGACATCCCCATGGCCAGGGCAAAAGTAAACAAGCCATTGGAAGTATCCAGCGATAATCCTGCTCCGAATCCACGCGGATAGCTTACTACTCCACGATGCTCCATCAAAAGTTGATCATAGAAAAGCATGAAATGAGAATATTCTTCAAAGTATTGCCTGATCTCGAGCCTGCTAAGGGCATAATTGCTAGCATAAAAGAAATTCTCATTGAACCCGCGCAGCGTTTTCAATCCACCCATCCGGGCTAGTTCATTTGTCAAAATCTGATCATTGACCAATAATTGGCCCTCCCAATGATGATGTAATGCTGTTCGCTTTTTCAACCTGATCAGGTATTTGGCTCCGGCAGTGACACGCAGCATGCTTGTTTGCCTGTGCAGGGTATCATATGCACCTTTATCGATAGATGGGTTTTTGGAGATGTTCTTCTCTCCTAAAACCAATCGTGCCTGATATCTGAAAGGGCTTTTCATCCCCATCTCCTGTCCATAAAGCACATCTCGCAAACCAATCATGTACTGGCTTGAAGTAAAATCCGCAAGATTGTCTCTGATGTTTGACTCATCGGGGCTGATCAGCGTTCCGCTGACATGTTCGTATCCGAAAAACACCTCGGACATAGGACCAATGTTGGTTCCACTGGTCAGGTTCCAGGACTGGGTGAGAAAAGTGGTGTCTTGTTTTAACAAATGAAAATCGACATCCAAAAACAGTTTGGAGCTAAGGAAGAAGGGGTGATAGTATCCCAAATCGAGTGATTGAGATTCGTCCGCGAACCGATTCCAGGTGAATAAAAACCGCTTGCCGGATTGGAAAAGGTTGGCCAGCTGCAAATCCAGAAACCCGGTGACCATTACTCCATTGCCGGCAGACTGACCCGGCAGCAGCCCAACCACCCCCTCGAAAGAACTGCTTTTTCGCTTGTCCAGGTCCAGAAAAACGGTGGCCTTGCCATGCTCGAAGGCCACATCCGGAGGCCGCTTCATTTCTAAGTACTGCAGTCTGGCTATGCTCTTCGGTAGATTTTGAAAGGTGCGTTCGCTGAATGGTTTGTCTACCTCCAAATGAAGTGCGGTCTGAAGAAACGCCCGGCCCTTCTGCACCTCCCCAAGAAGCACCATAGAATCGTAAACCACCAAGGGTCCCGGAATTATGCGCAAAAAGCCCTTCGCCATATCGTCTTTCACCTGTACAGAATCCCAGGTGATCCTCACAAAGGGATGACCCTTGTCTGCATATGTGGTCAGCTGTTTCTGAACAGCAGATTGAAATGACTGTTTTTTGGGTTTCCAGAGCTGAAACGTATCCTGTTCAGCATCATAAACCGCCAACTGATCAATTTCATTTCGGTACTTTTCACCTGCATGAAAATAAATCCGATCTGAAAACACTGAATCCAATCCGCTGAAGACAAAACCCTGATTCCATAACCTCAACAAATAAAGGTTGACAAACCTGGAGACCTCCACGGAATCCATGCCGGGCACCTCAGTGGTAGGCTGACCATCCAGATAAACTGTCACCCGCTGCGCTGCACCCAGGTGGGCGCACAGGAGAATCATCCCAAAGCATAAAACACGTATCATACAAAAGAGCTGCGCCATAGCCTATACCTTTGCAAGATAACTCAAAGACATTGGCAGGAATCTATCTCCATATCCCATTTTGCAAGCAAGCATGCCATTACTGTGACTTTCACTTTAGCACCAACACTTCCAGGAAGTCGGAAATGGTGGATGCCATTGAAAGAGAACTTGTCCTGAGAAAAGAAGAGCTCGGCGGATCGCCCATTTCCTCTATTTATTTTGGTGGGGGCACTCCATCCATGCTGTCCGCTCTGGAGCTGGATCGATTGTTGAGAAGCATCCACTCCACCTATGAGGTCATCGAAGATGCGGAGATCACCCTGGAAGCCAACCCTGACGACCTGACCGGCGACAAGTTACAGGCCATGCGGACTTTGGGAATCAACCGACTGAGCATTGGTATCCAAACTTTTGATGATGAGCGCCTCAAATTTATCAACCGTGCTCACACAAGTGCAGAAGCGGAAGAATGTCTGAGCGCCGCTACATCAGCTGGATTTGATAATATCTCTGCAGACCTGATCTATGCCATCCCTCCTGCGGACACCAGCTATTGGCAGTGGGATCTTGAGAAAATTCTCGCGTATGATTTGTCGCACATTTCACTTTATGGACTCACCATTGAAGAAAAAACAGTTTTTGGGCACCGGGCCAAAAAAGGGCAACTGAAAGAAGTAAAGGAGGAGATTTCAGCGCAGCAATACCAAATGGCCATTGACACACTGACGCAGCATGGATATGAACACTATGAAGTGTCCAACTTTGCTAAAGCAGGCAAGCACTCCCGACATAACTCCTCCTACTGGGATGATCAAACCTACCTGGGTGTTGGGCCCGGGGCGCATTCATATGATGGAAGCTCCCGGTCATTTAACGTAAGCCACAACTCAAAATACCTAAACCAGATACAGAAAGGTCAGCTCCCGATCACCATCGAAAAACTCACTCCAACTAATCAAATCAACGAATACCTGTTTACTCACCTGCGTACCCAAAAAGGCATCAATTTGCCGAAATTCCGGAGACTCTTCCAACGAGATTTTGTGAGTGACAATGAAAGTCAGGTACAGGACTATCAGAAAAGAGAATTGGTGAAATGGGATGGAGAAACCTTTGCGCTCACCTCCAAAGGTTTTATGCTGGCAGACGAAATCTCATGGCGACTGTTTTATGATGAGTAGAATATCCCTACTTTTAGCTTTGGATTCACCCTTATGGAAAAAGAAATCAAAAAAGCGGTCATGCTACTCAAGTCACTCATCCTCCACTACCATGGCCTGGATGATGATGAGAAACTGATACTGGAAGCCGCTGCCAAAGAACTGGATGCCGTGGAGGAGCTGGCATGGGCAGATCACTTTATTTCCGAAGATTACTTATCCGCATTTGAACGATCCAGGGATTTCTTTTTCAAAAATCTTGCGGAGAGCAGCAATGCCGAAAAGCTCAAGCACCTGAAGGATGTCTGGGAAGACAATCATCAGAAGGGTTATGTCACCGAGATGGAAACCACGGCCATGATCAAATTGTCTAAGGACTGGGGTGTGGAAAAAGAATTTCTGAAGGTGATCAAAAACTAGAGACTCATACGCTCCTTAAATCGGGCAGCCTGCCTGCGACTCACTTCTATTTTTTCTCCTCCCTTGAGCTGGACCAGCAGACCTCCGTTGAACCACGTGTCTATATTCTCTACCCAGCCCAGATTGATGATATGCTTGCGACTGGCTCTAAAAAAAGTGCGATCATCCAGCCGCTCATCCAGTGCATTGAGTGATTTGTGAATCATTGGTTTATTCCCGCCAAAATACACTTTGATATAATTACCATCTGACTCAAACAGGCGGACATCTGCCAGTTTCACAAACCAGCACTTGTCTCCATCCTTCACAAAGACCTGATCATCTTTACCAAGGCTCCTTTTCTCGGCATCAGTAGGTGAGGGGTTCCTGTCAGATTCTACATGGAGCTTGGCAATGGCCTCCTCCAACCGCTCAGGCTGCACCGGTTTCAATAAATAATCAAGGGCATTCACCTCAAAGGCCTTTAAGGCAAATTCATCGTAAGCGGTGGTGAAAATCACACGCGGCACATGATCCAGGGACTCTAATAGGTCGAAGCCAGACTTGCCCGGCATTTGAATGTCCAGAAAAATGAGATCGGGATTGAGTTCATTGATCTTTTCTATGGCATCGTCCACATCGGTTGCTTCACCCACCACATCAATTTTCTTATGCGGTTCCAGCAGGCTCATCAGCTCTTTGCGGGCCAGTCTTTCGTCATCTACAATGAGTGTTTTCATAGGGACCTTGGTAATACTATCTCCGTTAAAACTATTTTTTTGGTCTCATTAAGTATTCTGAAGGAGGCCTGATCGCCATAGATCAGTTCCAGCCTTTTCTTGGTATTATTAAGTCCAAATCCGGATTTCTTCCTTGTTTCACCGTTCAGATATTGGCCAGTATTTCTAATCTGAATAAACAAGTTTTCATTGTCCACTTTGGAAGAAATCTCCACCTTGCCTCCGTTTTTCAATGTAGAAATGCCGTGTTTGATACCATTTTCTACAAGTGTTTGAACCATGAGAGGGGGGATAAGGTATTCGGTAGATTTGGGGTCTATGTTAAATTCTATTCTTAAACGCTCCTCATAGCGAATGGTTTCCAGTGCCAGGTAATCTCTCACCATTTCCATTTCTTCAGAGAAAGTAACCAGCCGCTGACGGTCCACAGTCAGGGAGTTTCTCAAAATGTTGGAGAGCTGCGTGATGGCGTTTTTTGACTTGACCGGATTCTCATCCACCAGGGCTCGAATGCTATTCAGGGCGTTGAAAATAAAGTGTGGGTTGAGCTGAGATCTTAGATTTCTGAGCTCTATCTCCTTGGCTGCCGCCTCATACTTCAGTCCTTTGTTATACCGCTCGAAATAGTGGAAGGTGAAGTAGATCATGGCCCAAATGAAATAAATGATCATAGGCCCAAACACATTGAGCAGGATGGTGAATGGCAAAAAATCACGCCCGGTAAGCTCACCACTTATAAACGAATAGGTCAATAACAGGCCATAATTCATCAAACTAAGTATCAGAATTACGAACAGAAGTCTCGGAATCAACTTCACCCAGTGATCATTGAGCCAACCAAAATGAATGACAATGTAGCGCAGGAAGTGAGTGGAAAAAATGTAAAAAAGCACCTGAACCACTTCACCCAAAATCTGTGTCATGTCCAGCTGCTGCACCGTAGCATAAAGGAAAATCTGGAGGAAACCGTAAAACGACCACCCACCAACCTGACACATCCAGTAAATCTTGCGCTTATTCATTTGCTATTGAGAAATGGAACCCCAGCTCCTTCTGGTTTAGAAAGTATCAAAAGAAATAAAAAAATACCGCCCCCGCTCCCGAATAAACAGGTTTTTTATCAACAAGTAACTACACCAGCTCCTCTTTCAAAAATTTCCCCGTGTGGCTTTTCTCATTTTTGGCCAGGTCTTCTGGTGTCCCTCTTCCTACTATTTGACCACCTTTTTCACCCCCTTCGGGCCCCAAATCCACCAGGTAGTCCGACACCTTGATCACATCCATGTTGTGCTCTATGATCAATACCGTATTGCCTTTGCCCACCAGCTTCTGGAGCACCTCCAGCAAGTGCTGTATGTCCTGGAAATGTAAACCGGTAGTAGGCTCATCCAAAATGTAAAAAGTATTCCCAGTGTCCCTTTTTGAAAGCTCCGTAGCGAGTTTCACCCGCTGGGCCTCACCTCCCGACAAGGTGGTGGCATGCTGCCCCAAAGACACATAGCCGAGCCCCACCTCATGGAGGGTTTCTATTTTCTTTAAAATCTTAGGCTGGAACTCAAAGAAATCTACAGCAGCCTCTACCGTCATGTCCAGAATATCGGAAATGGACTTGCCCTTGAATCGAACTTCCAGCGTTTCCCTGTTGTAGCGTTTGCCCTTGCAGGTTTCACAAAGCACATGCACATCAGGCAAGAAATCCATCTCAATCACACGCATGCCTCCACCCTGACAAGTCTCACAGCGGCCGCCCTTCACGTTGAAGGAAAACCTCCCTGGCTTGTAGCCGCGGATTTTAGACTCTGGCAATTCGGAAAAGAGAGAACGAATGTCTGTAAATACACCCGTATAGGTAGCCGGATTGGAGCGGGGAGTCCGACCAATGGGTGACTGATCCACCTCTATCACTTTATCCAGCTTTTCCAGTCCCTTTAATGACTGATGGGGAAGGGGTTCTGTCCGGGATTTATAAAAATGCTTTCTGAGGATTGGATACAGGGTTTCGTGAATCAGGGAAGATTTTCCACTTCCGGAAACACCAGTCACGCAAATCATCGTACCAAGGGGCAACTTCAAATCTACATTCTTAAGGTTGTGACCCGTGGCTCCTTTGAGTTCCAGGAAATTTCCATTGCCCTTTCTTCGATCGGTTGGGATCTCAATCTTCAGGTTGCCATTGAGGTAATCTGCAGTCAGGCTCTTATTTTGAATGAACTCAGCAGGTGGCTGGGCCGCCATAATGTGGCCGCCGTGTCTGCCGGCTCCAGGCCCAATGTCTACCACAAAGTCAGACGCCAGCATCATGTCCTTGTCATGCTCCACCACGATGACTGTATTGCCAAGATCACGCAGGTCTTTCAGGGCCTGAATCAATTTTACATTGTCTCGCTGATGCAAGCCAATGCTTGGTTCATCCAGAATGTACAGAACATTCACCAGTTGAGTTCCGATCTGTGTGGCCAAGCGGATCCTTTGTGCTTCACCACCTGAGAGGGTCTTGAGTGATCGGTTTAAGCTGAGATAATCCAAACCGACATCCAATAGAAACCCAATCCGCTTGCGCAGCTCTTTCAGAATCTCCCCAGCGATAATATTCTGGCGGTCATCCAGCCTGGCTTCTATCCCCTCAAACCAATCGGAGAGCCGGTTGATATTCATTTCTGCCAGTTCACCGATGTGTTTATCATGTATTTTGAAGTGCAGGGACTCTTTTTTCAAGCGGTAGCCGCTGCATTCAGGGCAGGTGGCAATATCCGTAAAATCCTCAACCCACTGGCGAATCTTGTCACTGCCAGTCTCCCTTTGTTTTTCCAAAAACTTAATGATCCCTTCGAACTTGGTATGCCAGTCGGTACCGGGATACTTCACCGATCCAACAGCCACCGGGATATCATCTCCATAAAGCAGCACCTCCATGGTCTTTTCAGGGATGTCTTTGATCGGGGTGGTCAGGTTGACTTTATTTCGCTTAAGTATGGCCTCCACCTTTTTGAAAATCCAGATGTCGCGGTACTCCCCCAAAGGAGCTATGCCCCCACGGCTGATGGAAAGGCTGGGGTCTGGAATGACCGAGTCTTTAGAGATCTCCTCTATAAGCCCCAGGCCATGACAGGTAGGACAGGCCCCATACGGCGAGTTAAATGAGAAAGTGTTAGGTGCCGGCTCATCATAAGAGATGCCCGACTCTGGATCCATCAGGTACTTGGAAAAGTGAGCCACGTTATTCTCCTGATCCTGCACCATCAGTATGCCATCTGACTGTTTGAAGGCGGCCTGTACCGATTGGCGGATCCGCTTTTCATCTTTGCTCTGCACGATCACCCGATCCACCACAATCTCTATGTCATGTGTCTTGTAGCGATCTACCTGCATTTTAGCCACCAGATCCTGAATCTCTCCATTGACCCGCACCTTGGTAAAGCCCATTTTGCGTATCTGCACAAAGAGCTCCCTGTAATGTCCCTTACGGCCTTTCACCACGGGAGCCAGTACGATCAACTTTTGTCCGTCGTAGGTTTTCAGCAGATGATCCACAATCTGATCTTCTGTTTGCTTAATCATCTTTTTCCCGGTGACGTAGGAGTAGGCCACCCCTGCACGGGCAAAAAGGAGTCTGAGAAAATCATAGACCTCAGTAACTGTGCCCACGGTAGATCGCGGGTTTCGGGAAGTGGTTTTTTGCTCAATGGAGATCACCGGACTGAGTCCATTGATCTTATCCACATCCGGCCGCTCCATGTTGCCAATAAAAGAACGAGCATACGCCGAAAAGCTCTCCATATATCGCCGCTGGCCTTCTGCATAGATGGTGTCAAACGCCAAAGAGGATTTACCACTGCCACTGATGCCGGTGATCACCACGAGTTTGTTTCTCGGGATGTTTAGGTTCACGTCCTTCAGGTTGTGCTCCCGCGCGCCATATATCTCTATGTACTGCTGGGTTTCCTCCTGGCTATCCACCATCTGCTCTATTTCCGTCTCGGATATGCTCATTTTGAATTACTGGTATTAGAAGTTAGGGCTCAATAGGTATTTGTTGTAGAACTCATCGATCACATGCACAGCTTCTGTAGCGGTGTCCACTATGCTGAAAAGTTCCAAATCCACTTCGTTGATGTTATTGGCTTGCTTTAGGAGTACATTTTTGATCCAATCAAACAGACCACCCCAGTATTCTTTTCCAACCAGAACAATCGGGAAGCGACCAATTTTCTTGGTTTGAATCAGTGTGAGGGCCTCAAAAAGCTCATCCAATGTGCCAAACCCTCCGGGCATTACAATAAATCCCTGAGAGTACTTCACAAACATCACTTTGCGCACAAAGAAATAGTCAAAGTTGATCAGCTTGTCTCGGTCTATGTATATGTTGTTAAACTGCTCGAAAGGTAAATCGATGTTGAGTCCCACGGACTTACCGCCCTGCTTATGGGCACCTTTATTACCTGCCTCCATGATACCGGGGCCTCCTCCGGTGATCACTCCATAGCCATGTCGCACCAGCTTGGCAGCAATCTCCTCGGCCATTTTATAGTATTTATCATCGTCCTTGGTCCGGGCTGAGCCAAAGACTGAAACGCAGGGTCCGATTTTGGCAAGCTTTTCAAAGCCGTCTACAAATTCGGACATAATTTTAAAAATAGCCCAGGAGTCTGAACTCTTGATTTCATTCCAATCTCTGTCTTTAAATGCCTCAAGAATCTTTTCTTCCTGCTCCTTAGACACTTCGTTTTCTTTCTCTGTCATAAAAATGGGGTTTTGTAAAAATGGCCGTTGAAGATAAGGGATTTAATCTTAAAGAGATTATCCGAGCAAATCATCAATGGCATGGTCAATTTGGGTAAATGAAAATTTAAAGCCGTGCTCTTGAATCTGCGCAGATGAAACATTGCTTCCACCCAGCACAATTTGGGACATTTCTCCCAAAAGCAACTTCATCATCATGGCCGGCACATTCGGCAAAAATAAGGGTTTGTTTATGCTTTTCGCCAGTAATTTGGTGAGCGCCTCATTTGTTACGGGATTTGGGGCTGTGGCGTTGTAGGTTCCTGCCAGTTCTTTTTCCATTACAAACTGAAAAATCCGACACAAATCATCAATATGAATCCAACTCATCCATTGCTTGCCAGTGCCCAACGGAGCCCCCACAAAGTACCGAATAGGCTTTAGTATCTCGGTCATCGCCCCTCCCTTGTCGCTCAACACAACACCTACGCGAACCTTGCTCACAGTGGTCATTTCTGCAAAGGTATCTGCCTCTGCCTCCCAGGCCTTTACTACCTGCGCCAGAAAATCATCCCCTGAAGGGGAGGTCTCAGCAACCACAGCACTGCCAGTATCTGAGCCGTAGTACCCAATAGCACTAGCAGATATAAAGGATTTCAGCCGGACCCCAAGGCGAGAGACATACTCATGAAGGAGTTTTATGCCCCCGATGCGACTTTCTAAAATGACCTTTTTTCGGTCATTGGTCCATCTTTTATCCGCCACACCAGCCCCAGCCAGGTGGATGATGTGGTCCACTCCAATAAATGCCTCCTCCTCAATAAACCGTTTAGCAAGATTCCACGTAAAGGAAGGGAACTCCCGGGAGGAGTCCGTGGAGCGGCTAAGGTGAGCAACCTCATTTCCGGCATTTTTAAGCATTTTGCTGAGATGAGTTCCAACCAGTCCACTTCCACCTGTGATTAATATCTTTGCCATAGCGCCATTTAGAGTTGCATGAATTTAATAAACTTATGACTGAAAGAATCCTCCTGATCTTTTTCGTTTTTTTTATGGGTTATTGCGGTTGGTCCCAGGATTTTTCTGCGCAAATCAACCCGGATAAGCTAACCATCGATGGCAAAGCAAGAGATGGGATCAGCACAAGTTTTGACTTTCCGGCCAAAGAGGTGGAGCGAGGCTGGTGGAGGTACAGCCGGGAATTCGGCAGACCGCTGAACATGAGAGGGTACTACAAAGTGACCGTCCCCAGTGAGGTCAACTCGGGCAATGTGGACATTATCCTGCTTTCCAAAACTCTGGGCAGCAAGACAGGGTGCAAGTTTTTTGTGGCGCTGGATCAGGAGAATGTACCGAAAACAAAAGTGGCGGCTTACAATGCCCAGATCAAAACCATCCTGCAGGATTTCAAAAAGGCTTATTACATCGAGGAGCTTGGCGAAACCCTGGAGAAGGCAGAAAAGAAAGCGGCCACAGCCAGCAAGAAAGTAAGCAAATCAAATGGCAATGGAAAAGAGAAAGCACTCCATGAACTCACCAACTATCAGAAGCAAATAGAGACCATCAAAAGTCAGCTTAAAATCATCTATCAGGCCTATTGACTAAAACAAAAAAAGCCCCACAAGTGAGGCTTCTTCCAATCAATATGAAGATAATTCGAATACTTAAGCTGTTAAAAGGAATACTGATATCTGAGGGTGAAGGTCCGACCTTCATCAAATCTTGAAAAAAGCTCATCACCAGACTCGTGGTTTTTCCAAACCTGCTCTTTTGAATCCCCCAGAATGTTGTCAATGGTGAATCGAATCTGACCATTCTTTCGCTCACCTATCTCTCTGGTCACGTTTAGATTGAAGCTGTGAAAAGGTTTCACGTATACATCAGGCACCTGCCCTACGCCCACCACAGACAGGCTCTCACCCTGCACATTGTATGAAAGGCTCAGGCTATTGATCCCATTGAAGTCTGAGTAATTAAGAAAAGCATTGATCAGATAAGGTGCCTGCCCGGCCATTACTCGGTCTTTGTCAATGGTCTCGTCCGTTCTGGCCTGCTGCTTTCTGGACTCATATTCAGTGGTCATGGTGTTGTTGATTTCATCCCTGCTCACGATGATCTGCGTCATGTCCACGTGCGACTGAGCCCAGGATAAATTCGAACCCAGCATCAACCCTTCCACAGGGAGTTTCTTTCTGAACTCAAGCTCCAGACCATATACATAGCTGCCTCCGATATTTTGCCAGGTGACTTCTCTTGGCTCCAACTCAAAGCGGGTCTGCTCAATGTGACCATTAAACTTCTTGTAAAAGGCAGAAACAGATACCATCTCCTCCCGACCGAAGAAGTTCTCCCATCTCAAATCGAAGTTGTCGATGTTGGTTTGCTCTAGGTCAATATTTCCTGAAAAGGTCACGCCTGATACCGGGTCCAGAATCTGAGCGATAGACTTCTCCCTAAACGAGGGACGAGCCAGTGTTCGCCCGTATGAGCCTCTCAGGTTTACATTTTCTTTCAGGCTGTATACCATGTTCAATGATGGTAGCAGGTTCAGCTGATCCAGCGTTTGCTCATCGTCATAGACTGTAGAACCCAGATTGTCCTGCCCAGTATAGTACATCTGAGCCTGCTCTGCCCGCACTCCGAAGATGGCTCTGAGTTTTGGGGTAATGAAAGCATCCGACATTACATAAGCAGCATTCACACTTGATCGGGCCTCATAATTGTTCGCGGCCTCATAGTTTCCACTCACGTAAATGCCCTGTCTGGAATCGGGTGTCCAGATGTTTTCCGGCCTAAGAATCCAGTCAGCATCGTTTTCTACAGGCTGGTTGGTAGAGAAGTTGTACGCAAACGTGTCAAACGTTCTCCACTTGTATAGTCCTGCCCCGCCCACTTTCAATTTTACTTTCTCATTGAGTGCGTAGGTAGCATCCAATCTGAAGTTTTCGTTGGTTTCGTTCAGGTCTCTCCAGAATCTGCCAGCACTCCCTCCCTGGCCACCACTGATAAAGTATTGTACACCCACTTGCTCGCCGCCCTGGTATTGTGGCACCTCAGCAATCAGTACTTGTCTGAAGTCAGGATCATAAACCCTCGCAAGCGTCACTGAATTGGACCACTGAAGCGTCCACTTGTTCAAGTTGTGCTTACCGTAGATGGTAGGGCTGGTCAGCGAACGCTGCGTGTAGGTAAGGATGTTTTCATAGGCCGTCTGACTGGTCTCCTCAAAATCCTGAGAAACACGGTTAGTGGCTGTTTTGATTCCATTCTGAGTTTTCAAAAAGGTAAGGCCCAGCTCGTGTTTGTTGAATTTGACTGCACTGGTGATCAGTCCGCTCCAGAGGACATTCTGCCTGCCCAGT
Source organism: Marinoscillum luteum (assembly GCF_044005705.1). NCBI lineage: Bacteria > Pseudomonadati > Bacteroidota > Cytophagia > Cytophagales > Reichenbachiellaceae > Marinoscillum > Marinoscillum luteum. Next base: position 300,458 of record NZ_JBIPKE010000014.1, read on the forward strand.
TCTCCGTTTTTGACAAACTGAGCATCCAGGGCATTGACATCCTTATTGTTGTCTTTAAAATATGAACTCACCACCGTATTACCATAGTAATCATACTGGTTTTGGTAGTTCAGCACCACGCCATATCCAAACTTCACACCAGGTAGGTCGAGTTGATTGCCGTGGTTAAAAGAAAGCGAAGAGTTCAGAAAGTTGGACTGATTCTTAGCTGCCATAGTAGGATTGAAGCTTCGTGTATAAGACTCCAGCAACTCACCTGCATTGGCCGGCTCTGGTGAGGTAGGTCTTGGGATCTCCGTCTGTGGATCCAATGGAATTTTACGAGCGCCATCATCGTATCCAAGAAAATCGGTATTGCTTCCTTCGTATGAAGTGAAGTTATTGATCAGATTCATTTTGGGATTATACCCCAGGCCAATGGCCAGTCTTGTGGTCTTCTCCTCCGGGAAGCTTTTGGTTTCCACATTCACTGTACCTCCAGCAAAATCCCCCGCCAATTCCGGCGAAAAGGTTTTGTACACCATTACATTTTCCAGCACATTGGTAGGAAAAAGGTCTATCTGCACGTCATTTCGCTCAGGATCAAGACCCGGGATACTCATTCCATTCAGTGTGGTACGGGTATATCGATCACCCAACCCCCGAACATAGACATACTTTCCACCCTGAACAGACACTCCCGTCACCCGTTTCATGGCGCCTGATAGGTTACTATCCCCTATTTTTCTGAATGTCTGGGCAGAAATTCCATCCAGTACGTTGGCTGATTTCTTTTGTACGGAGAGTAGAGCAGATTCTGAATTCTTAATGACCTGTGCGGTGACTACCACCTCTGCAAGTTCTTCTACATCTGACTGTAGGGTCACATCCAGAGTGTTTACTTTTTCAGCAACGATTTCCAGGTTTTCCACCGTAGTGGTTCTGAAAGAGACAAACTGGTACACAATAGTGTGTGTGCCTGCTTGCAATGGCAATGAATAGTTCCCGTTGAAATCGGTTACGGTACCATCGGTGGTTCCTTGTCTAAATACTACCGCTCCGATTAAAGGCTCTCCAGTTTCACCATCAAAAACAGTCCCCCTCAGGAAACCTTTCTGGGCCTGGGCCTGACCGAAAAACAAACCAAATAAAAGTGCAGTAAGAATGAAATATTTCATTATCAATCCAAATAAAATTTCGTGCAAAATTAGACTGATAAGGACTGGAGCGGTGGCAATAAATAATTATGAAAAATTTAACTTTTGACCCTTCGTATTAAAATCGTGTTAACATCAGAGTAACATTATTGCCGGAGCAAGCGGGTCACTTAATGAGTTGTCGATCGGTGGACTCTGCAAAAATCCATGCTATCTCCCTGCTTTCAGCAAAAAAGGAGACCCCAACTATATGGAGTCTCCTCTTTAAATCAATGTTATCTATATATTTCCTCTGAAATCGTCCCTTAAAGAAGGCCTGCCTGAGCAGCAGCCGTCCAGCTGGCAAACACAGTGGCATCAGACACACCAGTAGCAGTACCTATGGTAACGCTAGCCTCAGCTGAAGCCTGAGCTGCAGCCAATTCAGTAGCACAATCCTGATCTGAATAAACCTTGATCGCAGCAAACTCTACAGTGGTGAAGCTTAAGTCACCAGCAGTCAAATGAGACATGGCATCCGTTTTTACTGTACAGTCAGCGTTGAAGCTGGCTCTGATTTTCACGGTAGATCCTCCGGTGAAGTTCGCCCATTTCACATTCGTCACAGAACCCTGTGCTTTTGATTTGAAATCTGCACCACTTCCACCACCATCTACAGAAGTGATTGTTCCGTTCTTGATGCTGAATTTACCAGTAGCGTTTTCAGAACCTTCAGGTCCGTCAATTTCAAGTCCTTCATCTGAAGATGCAGCGGTACTTGTATAAACCAGGAAGTTATCAATGGTACCAGAGTAAGCCTGATCTACATCCAGACCATCATCACCTACAGTGTATACCAACACATTTGTTACATTCACCGAACCACCGAAGAACTCGATTCCGTCATCGTAGTTGGCAAAGACCTCAATATTAGAGATCACAGTTCCTGAACCCACACCACCAAGGGTAAGTCCATTGATGTCGTTTCCGGCTACAGGGTCGATGGTAGTACCTCCATGACGGAGAGACACATATTTAAAAGTACCTGAGCTATGTGTTGCGTTGTCTCCACCATACTGTCCCAGTGGCTCACTGGCAGGAACACCTTCTATCTGTGCTGAAGTGCCCGCTTCTACAGAGATTGGTGCATTTCCGAGAATTACCACTCCTCCCCAAAGCTGATTGTCAGTAGCAGTAAGGTTAGTTCCGGACAAAGCTCCAAGTGCTATGTTGTCATTCACAGAAGTAAAGATAATCGGCTTCTCAGCTGTTCCTTCTGCATCAATCATTCCATCTCTGGCAATCATCAAAACAGAAGCATTAGAACCTTCTCCCAAGCGACCTTTGATAATTGTACCCGGCTCGATTGTCAGGGTAGCACCACCTGTTACGATCACTCTACCAGCAAGCTCATAGAATCCGTCAGGAGTCAAAGTCATGTCTTCATCGATGACCCCAGAAAGTACGATGGTTTCCCGTGGAGGTGTTGCTTCTCCTACAGAAATAACCACGGTAGAAGACTCAACGTCTCCATCAGCATCCGTAGCAGTAAATACAAATACGATGTTTGCATCTTCATCCGCTTCAGTAGCCGTATAGCCAAATTCCAATGAAGCAGTGGTAGGCGCTCCTGTGAAGGTAGTATCACCGTAAACAGCACCATCCTTGGTAAGGGATACTGAGGCAAGACCGTCGGCACCTTCGAATGTAACAGTCACAGGACCGTATGTTCCAAGATTTTCAATAGAGACAGCTGCAGTAAGACCAGAAATGGTCACCCCATTGTCAGGGTCTACAGTATCTTCTGTACAAGACGTGATGAACATCAATCCAGATAGCATGAAAGCTATAGCCAATAATTTTTTCATAATTAACACCTTTTTATTTGAGTTTCGAATAATTAGATTTCTAACTAATATGACTGCAAAGGTGTCGGTCTAATGTTAACTGGTGTCGGTCGACTTGTTACGATATCATTAAACAAAAATGACCAGTTTTAACTGGTCATTATGTTTGTTACGTCATTGTGAAGGGTTTCCTAAAGAATCTTCAGAAATCGCCTATTTAAGCCCTCAGGTCCACTATTTGGTGATTTGAACCTTATTTAAGATTTGCCGGATGATTTCATGGGTGGTCACCCCGTCCGCTTCGGCCTCATAATTGAGCAAAATCCTATGGTTCATCACATCATCCGCTACGGCTTTGATGTCCTCGGGGAGTACATAGTCGCGTTCGTCAAAAAAGGCCACAGCCTTAGCCGCGAGGTTTAGGTTAATAGAAGCTCGAGGTGATGCTCCAAACTGAATGTATTGCGCCTCCTGATCCAACTTGTAATCCTTCGGATTTCTGGTTGCAAATACCAGCTCGATGATATATCGCTCAAGCGACTCAGAAAGCGCCACCTGATTGATCTCTTCCCTGATGGAGAATATGTCTTCTTTGGATAAAATAGTATTGACCTCAGACTTAAAAGTCATGTTGGCCATCCGGCGCATCACTTCCAGTTCTTCCTCTTTGGAAGGATAATCCACATGTACCTTCAACATGAATCGATCTACCTGTGCCTCTGGAAGTGGATAAGTTCCTTCCTGATCCACCGGGTTTTGAGTGGCCAGAACCAGAAAAGGCCTGTCCAGCTTGAAAGTAGTCTCCCCGATAGAAACCGTTTTTTCCTGCATGGCCTCCAGCAAGGCCGACTGTACCTTGGCGGGTGCCCGGTTTACTTCATCTGCAAGGATCAGGTTAGAAAAGATCGGACCTTTCTTTACTTCAAAGTCCGCTTTCTGCTGATTATAGATCATCGTACCGATAAGGTCCGCTGGCAGCAAGTCGGGTGTAAACTGGATGCGCTTGAAGTCAAGCTTCAAAACATCCGACAGGGTATTCACGGTGAGGGTCTTGGCCAGTCCCGGCACACCCTCCAGCAATATATGACCCTGTGTAAACAAACCTATCAATAACCTGTTGACCATGTACTCCTGCCCAACTACCACCTTACCAACCTCGCTAATTACCTGCTTGATTTTTTCCTGGTGTTCCTTCCTGAGTTCCAGATCTACTTGCTCCATATTTATGATATTCAAATTTTCTTTTGGTGTGCAAAAATAAGCGGCTTTCTTCAAACTGAAAATGCCCTTTACTTGGACGGTTGTTTTATCTTGGATGTTTCGAAAAAAACGTTAAAATCGACGATCCATGGACATTAACGAAAAAAAAGAAATTCGGACAGCCATTGAGGAAAAAATAGTGGAGCTGGAACAGCGCGTACGGGATCTAACTGTAGCCACTAAACCCATGGGCCTGGACAATGCAGTGGGTCGGCTGAGCAGAATGGATTACATCAATAACAAAACCATAGATGAGGCCAACCTGAGGGCGTCCGAACAAAAGCTGGAGGCGCTCAGGCGATGGCTGGACCTGATCGACACGGAGAAGTTTGGGAAATGCAGCAGATGCGGCAATGAAATCAACCCCAAACGCCTTCTTTTCATGCCCGAAAGTACCCGATGCATTCATTGCGCCGGGAAATAATTTATTTTAGAAATTCCTCAATCTCAATACTGGTCGCTTTGGCAGAGCGGCCCACACCCACCACAGTGGCGGAGGCGAAACCGGTCCAGCTACCATATCCTACCATCCACAGACCCGGCAGCTCCCGTGAGCGGGTGCCATTGGTGGGGATTTTATCGTGACGAAAGGTCACCGGCAGGTTTTTAAAAATCTGCAGGGCCGGCCGAAAGCCTGTACAGAATATAACGGAATCCAGCGGAAGCTCCCGGTGATCCTCCAGTTCCACACCATTCGTTGTAAACCTGGTGATCGAAGGATAATGTACGAGGACGCTTCTGGAGCGAGCATCCTTTACCGAGGGCACCATGACGATGTGGCCCAGAGAAGGAGGGATGTACTCCCGGCCTCTCTTTTTAGCTTCGAAAAGCTGAGAAGCCGCATCAAACAGATACCTGCCGTCCACATGATCTGGCAAAAAATCTGGAGGATCCTTCGTGATCCAAAAAGTGTCTGCCACCCTGGACACCTCAGAAAGTATCTGAGCCCCACTGTTGCCTTCCCCTACGATACCTACCTTCTGATTTTTGAACACTGTGGACTCACGGTACTGTGCTGAGTGGATGATTTTACCTGTAAAAGTTTCACGACCCGAGATCTCAGGGATAAAGGGGTTTTCGAAAGACCCCGTAGCTCCCACCACCACCCGTGACTGATAGGTCCCTACTGAGGTCTGCAAAGTAAAAATATCCTGATGCCAGTTGATCTCTGTCACCCTGACCGGGCGGTCTATCTTTAGTTCATAACGCTTTTCATAAGATGTCAGATAGTCCGTGATGTCCCCCTTCCCCGGATAATGTTCCGTACCTCCCGGCATTAGGGTTCCGGGCAGCGAGCTCCACTGGGCTGGTGAAAACAAGGTGATGGACGACCAGTAGTTTTGCCACGAACCACCTGGTGCTGTCTCGGCATCCAGGATAACATACCTGAGGCCGGTACGTCGCAGGTAATATGCGAGAGCCAGACCGCTCTGTCCACCTCCCACGATGATTACATCATACACTTTAATAACGTCATGCTGTTCCTTCATTTGTCAGGATTTGGCCTACTGTTCATTACATATAAGATCTCTATTCAAAAGCCACCTCCCCGAGTGCTTCCCACGGCCCGGAGGTTATGGCAATCACTTCCTGAAAAGGTTAATTCGCCCACTACCAAAACAATGGGCTGCATACGCAGCCCATGAGCGGAGATTCACCCCTCCACCGGGAGTTCTTGGGTGATATATACTAAAGCTATATATACCCTATTGACTCTTTTCAATTAGCAACAAGCAACAGCCTGTGGTCTTTTATCATTTTTGTCTACATCCTTTTTAAAGTGGTAAACCTCCCACTCATAGCCATCCGGATCATTCACCCAAAACTTATCCTGCTGAGCGTAGCAGCAGTTTGTATTGGTCTCTTCCAATGCTATTTTAAGCTTTTTCTCAACTTCTTCTTTGCGTTTTGCGAGCTGTGTCTCATTGGCAACTCTCAGCCCCAGGTGCCCAAAATGACTGGATACCTTATCCGGAGCCTGAATAAACGAGATCACAAGACCTGGCTCGTCCAGCTCAAATTTAGCATAGTCATTCTTCAGCTTAACAGGTTCCGCATTAAAAAGCCCTTTGTAAAAGTCTACGGTAGCTCCAATCTCAGATACGTTCAGAGCAATGTGAAATTTGATTTGATTGTTCATATATGTAATTATTTAGTTGTTTGTTCAAGAAAGCAGTAATCGGCAATGGAACAGTTGATCTCAACCTCTCCTTGTTTAATGATCCATTGGTGTCCGTCCGGATCTGACACTGCGAATTGTTTGTCAAGAATTTTACATTGTGAATGCCAGTCATATTGCGAGATATATCGCTTGATCCTGGCGTACATCTCGTGGAGATGCTCCACCGAGTGTACCTCTACAGTGTGGCAACTCTTAACTTCAGGTTGTTTTCCAGTTTCGGTTAGTAGGAGCTCTTTCTTCTCCCAGGTGAAGCGGGCAGTGTCAAACGAAAGTGAAATAGGCATCCGATTAAAGAGGTTTCGATAGAAAGCCACACTATTATTAAGATTACTGATCATTAAATTCATATCTGTATATCGCTTTATTACGATGATGCTTCTCAAAAAAAGAGCTAGCAGCAGCTCTTCATCTCATCATACGTACCAAAAAACTTCTGAAAGTCTTTGCTGATTTTCTCCCACACCTCACCATCCACACAGTAGCACATAGCTGTACCTTCCACAGTACCCCTTATGATTCCCAATGATTTGAGTTCTTTCAGATGCTGGGAGATAGTCGCCTGTGCCAAACCCAGATCTTTGACCAGGTCGCTGTTGATGCACTGGTTTGATTTCAGGACATGCTGCAGGATGGCTATCCGAGCGGGATGACCAATAACCTTAGCCACGGTCGCCAGTTCGTTTTGTTCTCTTGTAAATAAATCTGTCTTTGTCACTCCCATATCGCAATATTACGATGAATGTGCAATAAGGTTCCTGTTTTGACAAAAAATTTTTGGGTGGGGGTTTGATTTTGGAAGGGGTGAAATAAAAAAACCCCAAAGAATGAATTCCTTGGGGCCCCAACCAGCTATAGACAAGACCGCTGCTATTGCAAACGGGCTTATTTTAAATGTTTTTATTAAATCTCTTTTTTAGGCTACTTGATAGCTACGTGCTTTTTCCAGTCTGGCGTTGTTCAACTGGGACACAATCTTTCTCACCAATCGTTCTTCAGATTCCTCCATTTCATACAACACCTCCATCTTCTCTCCCATTAGAGATTCGCTAATCTTCAAATCAATAGAAGATCCGTGGTTGTAATTTTCCGTTTTCGAGCTATACCAGATTAAATGTTTCATGGGCGTCTTCCGAATTTTGTAGAGCTAATATGATACTTCTTGAATTTGCGATCCTGCCAAAGAGCTATAAAATCCTGCCATTTTCAAAAACCTTCGTTTTTAGCCGTTTTAGGCCGATAAAATTGTTATTTATTTTCATATTCATAGGCTAATAGATAAAATTGTCAACGAATTTATTCTCACTTTATTCGTTTCTGCCAAATATCCTCCGCCCCAAATGGCCCTTTTACCCTATAAAAAGATTTATTATTTGGTGGCAAAGATGAAAATTCTTTCATTCAGTGTGCACTTGATAAATCATTACTCCTCATTACAACATCAGCCATAACCTCTGGTGATTATTTTTTAATTTTTACCGATTTCTCTGCATTTCAGGCTAAATTTCTATTCCACCTTTTTTGAGTAATTTCAAAAAGTTTTCAAACCCTAGATGATCTGGTCAAGAGTGCTCCCATTATGTAAATCTCTTTTTTTACTTTGCTGCTGGATAGGGAGCCATGCAGTAAATGGTCAGTATTTCTCTGCTTGTGTCTATAAAAACCTAGATGGTATGGTTTCCAACCGTATCACAGAAATGGAGCAACTTCCAAATGGCGAAATCTGGTTTGCCACACAAGATGGTATTAGCACGTATGACGGCACGGGCTGGCTGAGTTTCCCAGATTCACTGGGTATTCTGCCAATAATCGGCAAAGTGTGCCTGGAAGCTCTGTCGGATAGTTCTGTTTATGTGCTTGGTTTCAACGGGGACAAACTTTCCTTTTCCGTATATACGGATGATCGTTGGTCTCCATTAAATCTCCCACCGGAAATAGCCAGTTTACCCCTTCATTCCCGATACGTCATGGGTCACCATCTCTCGGGCCACGGCAACCGCCTGATCATTGGCACTCAAAACAAGCTCTATTTTTATTCCGATAACCAATGGAACCTTGACCTCCTTGGCCAGAAAGACCCCGAAAGCTTTAAAATTAATAGCATCAAGACCCTCGGTGATACCGTCCTGATAGCTTCCAGCCAAGGTTTGCATCTCTATTTCAATGGATCCTTGACCACCCTTGTCGAACATGAAGAGGTCCTGGATCTGGACTACAATGAGGAAGATGATACCTTTTACTTATTAGGTAAAGACTGGTTGGGAGTTTTATCAAGCGGGTCAGAAGAAATCACATTTCTTTTTCAGAATGAGCTCATTGGTTACCCTGATGTAGGAGCGGTGAGTAACCTTATGCATCACCGGGGTAAACTATACTATAGTTCCAACTCTCCGCTCTATCAGTATGACCTCCATAGTCATGAAAAAAGAGCAGTAATCACGGAGTACTTCGATCTGGATTATGTCTGTATGAACGCTATGGTTGACCATGAAGGCTCACTGTGGGTAGCCACACTTCGGGGAGCCTTTAAGGTGAACAACCAGGATACTTGGAATTTCAATAGTCACTTCTTACTGGAAAACGAAGTGAGTGCCATACTGGAAGATCAAAACGGAGACCTCTATTTTGGGTCAAATCTGGGACTTAATATTGTTCGCTCAACAGGTGATATAGAAAAATATCCTTTCCCTCGGAAATTCATTCATGCCCGGGTCATGGATATGGTTTCATTCGAGGGCAATATTTACATGGCTGGAAACACAGCGGGAGTGGTCAGGTTCAAAGATGGACAGTATGATTTTGACCTGATCAATGAGAACAGCAGGGTACTGGACCTTCAGGTACATCAGGGAAGACTCTACGCTTCGTGTCAAAATACGATCTACAGAAAAGATGGTAATCTGTGGAGCCCGATAACCACGCCACAAAAGGATGATTATGGGATCATCAGGAAGATGGCTTTCGATGACCAACGACAACTACTGCTCACGCAGATGGGGGTCAGCGATCTTGTGTCCGGGGAGTTCATTCAATCCGAAATCCTCAACGACAATAACATCTATACAGGCATACAATACGACGGGCAATTTCTGCTGGGTACCGCCAATGGAGTCAGAGTTTTGGAAGGCAACCAGATTGTCCACTCTCCAATTTATGATCATTTTGATTCACCGGTTTATTCCTTTTTGGCGGATCGTGAGGGAAGACTGTGGGTAGGTACCGGCAAGGGCATCTATCTGGTGAGCCCCAATGAGGCTTACCATCTTTCCAAAACCAACGGGTTGGCCGGAAATGAAGTCAATAGAAATGCATTGGTCCTTTCTAGAAATGGCAAAATCCTTGTAGGGACAGATGAGGGAATATCCATTTATGACCCAAGAGCAATCCCTGAACTCCCGGTACCCAAAATAGAATACCTCGGTGCCACAGTAAATGGTACCCCAACCTCATCTCAAAGTTTCGACCACTCAGAAAACAATATTCGATTTCAATACCGCTCCGTCTCCTTTTACGACGAAGAGCATATTAACTATCGGTTAAAGCTGGATGGACTGGAAGACCAATGGCAGCATATTCCTTTTTACAACCAGCACACTATCCTGTACTCCAACCTGAAACCAGGAACCTATCAGTTCATGGTACAAGCGAGAATAGGAAATGGAGGCTGGAGCCCGACAGCAACCAGCCCGGTACTGACCGTAAAGTCAGCATTCTACGACAACAGCTGGTTCAGAGTAGGGGTACTCATCCTGGTAATTCTGCTTACTTTATTCTTAGCACGACTCAGAAGCCGTACCCTCAAATCAAGAAACGAACTCTTACAGGCTCGGGTACAGGAAAAAACCCGAGAGCTCAAGAATCAAAACAGCCGCCTGATGAAGACCATCAAAGAGCTAAAATCTGCCCAGGGACAGCTGATCCAATCAGAAAAACTCGCCTCAATGGGTCACCTCACTGCCGGTATTGCCCATGAACTCAACAATCCTCTCAACTACATACGTGGGGGTGCTGAGTGCATTATGAAAAATCTGGAGGAGCTCAAGCATCTGCAACTTCAGCTTCATGCCAAAGAAAGTGAACCAGCACTCCTGGCAGAATACCAGATGCTCATGGATGACAGCAATCAGCTGGCCCAATCCATTCTTAATGGCGCCTCCAAAAGCACCGACATTGTGAAAAGTCTGAGCTCCTTCACCGCAGACTCTCAAAATTTTTACTCTTTCACAGACTTGCAGAAGGAAGTAGACACCTCTCTGACATTGCTCAATAATCAGATCGGCTTTCGCATCACCATCAATAAGATGTTTGGTAATATTCCGCCTATAGAGTGCTATCCTGCCAAAATCAATCAACTCCTAGTCAACCTCCTGATGAATGCCGTGCAAGCCATAGAGCATGAAGGCGAAATCACCATCAGGTACTATAGAAAAGATGATAAGAGAATAGGGCTGGAAATTTCGGATGACGGAGTAGGAATCCCTCAGGACTTACAAGAGCAGGTCTTTGAACCCTTCTTTACCACCAAAGATACCAACCCCGGCCTTGGACTGGCCATTGTGAAATCTATCGTACAGGAGCACCATGGTAGCATCAAGCTAGACTCCAAACCCGGAAAAGGGACTAAGGTGAGGATTTTTCTCCCGGTAAACCAGACAGCCCATCCGGAACTTGAACTATAGTGGATCCAACTTTCAGTAATTTATTTGTACCCGGAGCGGGAGGTTGCGCGCCCCGCTTGAACCGGATCAAGCAATATTTGTGTGGGCTAACTCTATATAGTTATATTTTGCTAAACCCAATTAATCTAGTTTGAATTCAGAAAATTAGGGGTGTAAAGGCGGGCGGGCCATCCAAGGCAAGTGTGAATCGTTTTGACTCCAATAATTCCTAAAAAAAGCCCAAACACAATGAGTCAAAATGATTTTTTGCGTTGGTGCCTTTTCTTTTGCTTCGTTTTCTTTGGGCAAGCAAAGAAAATGAAGGGTAAGTAGCCAATTAGTTGGATTGAGTCATAAGAGATGTCAGATTACGGATCACTATCCACCTTTAACACAATCTCCCCACAAGCTTATTGCTTGAACCCGCACGACCTTTAAGATCATGCTCCAATATCTTCTCCTTAAAACCAAAAAAGCGATCCATTCCTGAATCGCTTATTTGTACCCGGAGCGGGACTTGAACCCGCACGACCTTTAAGGGTCACAGGATTTTAAGTCCTGCGTGTCTACCAATTCCACCATCCGGGCGACACTGACTACTTCTCGGTAGCCCTAAAACACAAAGTCCCGGCCCGAAAGCTTCGGGTCAGGACCTGAGCGGGAGACGGGATTCGAACCCGCGACCCCGACCTTGGCAAGGTCGTGCTCTACCAGCTGAGCTACTCTCGCTTATCCCTTTCGTTCTAAGGGACTGCAAATTTAACAGATGATGAATTAATTGCAAGATGATGAATTAAAATATTTTACCTGAATTTAAAACGGTCCTCATCTCACTGCCGGATCGTAGCCTCCTTCCACCGTGATTGTACACCGTTTATGCTTGATGGGCTCCGCTGAGCAACACTTTATCAGACCAGCGTCATGCGCCACACAGTAAATACGCATATTCAAATAGTTCAATTTTCAATTAGATACTCAATCCTTTTACACATGGCTTCATATTGCAGATTCTTGAATAGCAGAATATTAAACTGCGTTTTTGGCAAAATGGGTAGCTAATATTTTACAGTTTCTCGAAAATTATCAATAAAACACTTTTTATTTAAGAAATTGTTATTAAATTGTTTTGATTCCAATCAACCTATAATAGTACAACCAACCATGTACCAACCTGATAAAATTGCCTTGGATCACGAGTATGTGATTTCTACTTTCTCAGTCGAAGAATTGAGAGCGGGCCTGGAGTGCTCTTTGAGAGTAAAGCGTCATCTTGAAAGACATGTACGAATCGATTCTAAAGTTCGCTACATGAATAACCTGGATGTGCTCAATCAGATCATTTATCAGTACGAAGAAGCGCTGACCAAGTACAAATTAGCTCAGTGAGCTTTCGTGCTAAGATTTTGATCCCTTCAGCTGCTCCTTCATTTCATTCACTTTGAGCAGTGCCTCCACTGGTGAGATGGTGTTGATGTCTATCTCACGGAGCATTTTCATTACTTTTTCAAACCTGGGGTCAGACTCAAATAAATTGAGTTGAAACTGGCTACTGGGTACCTCCGCCAACTTTTCTTTTTCATTCTCTGAAAGCTTATCTGCCTCAAGGTGCTTCAGTATGGTATTGGCCCGGATCACTACCTGATTGGGCATACCCGCTAGCTGAGCCACGTGAATACCGAAGCTATGCTCGCTGCCTCCAGCTTGTAATTTTCTGATGAAAATGATCTTATTCTCCAGCTCCTTTACTGCTACATTGAAGTTTTTTACCCTGGGCAAATCATTGGTCAGCTCATTGAGCTCATGATAGTGCGTAGCAAAAAGGGTTTTGGCCTTGTACTGTGGGTGGTTGTGCAAAAACTCCACGATGGACCAGGCGATGGAAATACCATCGTAAGTACTCGTGCCCCTCCCGATTTCATCCATCAGTACCAAAGAGCGGTTGCTCAGGTTGTTCAAAATGCTGGCGGTCTCGGTCATCTCCACCATAAAGGTAGATTCCCCCCGAGAAAGATTATCCGAAGCGCCCACCCGGGTGAATACTTTATCCACCAAACCAATACGGGCATATCCGGCAGGGACGAAACTCCCCATCTGAGCCATGAGTACAATAAGAGCTGTCTGTCGCAGTAGAGCTGACTTTCCAGCCATGTTAGGTCCGGTAATAATCATGATCTGCTGAGACTCATCATCAAGGAAGACATCATTGGGAATATAATCCTCCTCTGGCGGCATATTCTGCTCAATCACGGGATGACGACCCGCTTTAATGTCGAGTGAAAACTCCTCACTCATGGTCGGCCGCACGTAATTGTTTCGTTTGGCCAAAAAAGCAAACGCCGTGAGGCAATCCAAAGCTGCAATCACCCTTGCGTTTTGCTGGATGAGTTCGATATACTCCATGGCAAAAGACACCAGTTCCTGATAAAGCCTCAGCTCTATGACAAAAATCTGACTCTCGGCATTCAGAATCTTTTCCTCGTAGACTTTCAGCTCCTCGGTGATGTATCGCTCAGCATTGACCAAAGTCTGCTTCCGAATCCATTCTTCCGGCACCTTATCTTTATGGGAGTTGGTCACTTCCAAATAATAGCCAAAGACCTTGTTGTAGGCAATTTTCAGCGAGCTGATGCCGGTGCGTTCAGTTTCTCTTTCCTGAATCCCTTTGAGGTAATCTTTACCTGAAAAGGCCATTTTCCGAAGTTCGTCCAGCTCATCATTTACGCCTTCTTTCAGGATATTTCCCTGATTGGGGTTGATGGGGGCATCCTCCTTGATACTATCCTCGATGTGCTCCAGCAGAGCTTCACAGTCGTTGAGCTGGTCGAGGTATTGTTTGAATATTGAACTGTCAGAAGTCTTCAGTCGATCTTTGATCGGTTTCACCTGAGAAAGACTCCTTTTGAGCTGCACCATTTCCCTCGGGTTGATCCTACCCGTGGCCACTTTCGAGATCAGTCGCTCAAGATCCCCGATTTGTTTGAGGTGACCACTCACTTCATTGAGGGTTTCCTCTTCACTCATAAAAGCCTCCACCGTCAGATGGCGACGCTCTATCTGCTCCTTGTTCTTGAGTGGCAGCACCATCCATTTTCGCAACAAGCGACTGCCCATGGGGGTCTGCGTATTGTCCAGAATATCAATCAGTGCGGTACCATCTCCCTGACTGGGCTGTATCAACTCCAGGTTGCGGATAGTAAACTTATCCAGCCACACATACTGCTGCTCGTCTATGCGAGAGAGTTGTCCGATGTGCTTGACTTCCTTGTGCTCAGTCTCCTCCAGGTAAAAAAGAATGGCCCCGGCAGCAATGATCCCAGACCTCATTTCCTCTACTCCATAACCCTTCAGATTAGCAGTATTGAAGTGGCGGGTGAGCTTTTCATACCCATACTCCTCACTGAAAATCCAATCCTCCAGATGAAAGTTGATATAATCTTTACCAAACGCCTTTTCGAAACGCTCCCTTTCGGATTTTGAGAATAGAATCTCAGACGGCTGAAACCCCTGCACCAGTTTTTCCACATAGTCAGGATTGCCCTGAGCCACTAAAAACTCACCAGTGGACAAGTCCAGAAAAGAAACCCCGCAGGTATTTTCACCATAGTGAATGGCCGCCAGAAAATTGTTGCGCTTTTGCTCCAGCACATTGTCATTCAGCGACAAACCGGGAGTCACAAGCTCCGTAACACCTCTTTTCACTATTCCCTTGACACTCTTGGGGTCTTCCAACTGATCACAGATGGCCACCCTGTTGCCGGCTCGCACCAGTCGGGGCAGGTATACGTCCAATGAATGGTGCGGAAAACCGGCTAATTCGATATGAGAGGCCGATCCGTTGGCTCTTTTGGTGAGCACAATCTCCAGGATTTTGCTGGCTTTGATGGCATCCTCTCCAAATGTCTCATAGAAATCCCCCACCCGAAAAAGCAACAACGCTCCGGGGTACCGTGCCTTGATGGCATTGTACTGTTTCATCAATGGAGTCTCAGAAGGTTTTGCGGATTTCGCCATCCTGTGGATTGGTGGTAGTTTTGAATCGAAATTAGATAGCAATATTAAGGAAAGACAAGCGCATGAGAAAACTTAAAAACGAGGAGCTGGGCAGGATGGAACAAGAAGAGTTTCAACAATCCAAAAAACTCAACGCCTGTATCGTTCTGGATGACATCCGCAGCATGAATAACATCGGCAGTGCATTCAGAACCTCCGATGCCTTTCGCGTGGAGAAAATCCATCTCTGTGGGATCACTGCCCAGCCGCCCCACCGCGATATCAACAAAACCGCCCTGGGAGCAACGGATACCGTGAGCTGGGAGTACCATGAAAAAATCTCAGAACTCATCCCACAACTAAAGGCTCAGGGTTATCACATTGTCTCGGTGGAACAAGCCGATAAAAGCACCTCTTTGCTAGAGTTTGCACCCAGTAAAGACCAGCGGTATGCCTTTGTTTTTGGTAATGAAGTTTTTGGAGTCAATGACGAAGTAATCAAAAGTTCAGACATGGTATTGGAGATCCCTCAATACGGCACCAAGCATTCGCTAAACATTTCAGTAAGCCTAGGCATTGTCATTTGGGATTTTGTGTCGAAATCAGGTGCCCTTTAGATCATCGGCCTACGATGAAGAAGCATCATGAATTCAGATAGCATTCACTATTTTTGTGACATGTTGCAGTTAGATTCACATATAGAAAAAGTTATAAAAGCTTGCCAGGACCATCATGTTGATAAAATGTATTTGATTGGTTCAGCAGTGGATCATTCATTTAATAACGAGAGTGATGTGGATTTTCTCGTCACATTTGAACCCTTCGAAAGAGCTCAATATTTTACAAATTTCATTCACCTCAAATCCACCTTAGAAACGGTATTCAAAAGAAAAGTTGACCTTCTGGAAGCACAAAATCTTCGCAATCCCATCCTAATCAGATCCATTGAGCGGTCTAAAAGACTAATATATGGATGAACGGATTTTAAAATGGCTTTATGATGTAGACCTGGCTATCTCAGAAATTGATAGTTTCTTTGAGAACCAACCTAAAGATTTCATTGAATACAAGAAAAATTTAATGCTCAAAAGGGCCGTAGAAAGGAATTTGGAAATAATCGGGGAGGCGGTCAATAGGATCATTAAACGGGACAGCTCTTTCGAAAACATTATTGACGATGCCAGAAATATAATTGGTATGAGAAATCAGGTCATTCATGCTTATGACAACATCTCCGATGAAAATGTTTGGGCAATTCTGATTAATCATCTTCCCGCTCTCAAAAACAGTGTTAAAGGCCTAATTAGTAATTACTGATTCTAAAACTTCACACCCACACCCACATAAAAATTACGGGGATTTGCGGGGATAATACCCGGACCCGGATAGCCAGCTGCCCGCCTGGTGAAGTAAGACTCATCCGTAAAATTGTTTACTCCGCCCTCAAACGTCCAGAATTTGTATGCATAGCTCACAGAAAGATCCATCACGAAGTAAGTGGGGATAATTCCCTCAACAGCTGTAGGCACAGGAGGAGTACTGTCGGCATTGGAGGCATCTGAATATTGCTCCATTACATAGGTGTAGAGATAGGAGACTCCAAAATTGCCACGCTTATAGGTCACACCAGATTTGATATTGACCGGGGGCACCAACTCTACCTTGTTACCTTCAATACCCGCCTCATCATTGTTCATGTAGCGTGATGAGATCATCGCGAAATTCAGGAAAGTGGTCACTGTGCTCTTTTCTGCCGGAATGGAAAAGAGCTTTAACAAATCCGCTTCTATGTAGCTCTCCAGCCCTAAGATGCCTGCATCCGCAACATTGGTACGATACCGAAAAGTACGATCTACCAGATTATTAAACCGGGGATCAGGCTCAGTCCGCAATACATTGCCAATGCGCCCTTGATAGGATAAATAAAACAATGAAACATCGTACCTAAACTTACCAGCCTCGGCCCCTCTGATCCCAAGATCAAGGTTGTATCCACTCTCATCATCTATGTTCTCATCCACCTTCAGTGACGGGTTGTCCACCCGAATATCATTGAAATTGATGGCTCGGAAATTCTGTGAAAAATTGCCATAAACCTCCACGGTCTCGCTGTATTTGTAACTGATCCCAACCCCCATCAGCGCGAATGACCTGGGCTTACTTTTATCCTCCTCTACTTTCTCCTCATAGATCACATTCCCGGCAAGGTCCTCTCTGCGGTCGTAGTAGTAACCTTTCGCATCCGTGCGGATGTATTCATAGCGGATTCCCGGGGTAACGCTCAGTCTGGGTGTGAGATTGAATATGTTCTCTGCAAAAAATGCCACATTCCTGCTCGGAAAGGTAAAATCAGACTCCCCGGGCTCCTCCTTGTTTTCAAATTCAAAATGGGGACCTGAGCCATTGTCTCCTTCCCCTTGTTCTCTTAGTGTCTTACCAAAATACAGTCGGTTACCCACCAGCAAAACCGATTTTTGACCCAAGAGGTTATAGTGATAGATTGTTCGGAACTCGTTGCCCCAATTGTGATACTCGTCTTTCAGCAGGTTGCGATTTTCTGTCGGATCATCTGGCCGATCTATCCTTTCCAGATTACCCACGGCATACCTGTTGGCTCCCAGCATGAATGTTTTGTTGTTAAACTTCAGGCTAGAAGAATAGCGGTAGTTCCACTCCATGGCCGTCAGGTCCCAGCCCACATCAAACCAGTTGCGCGCGCGCTTGGACTGCTGAGGGTTTTGATAAAACTCAATGTCCGTAAGTCCACCTGGTTGCTGGGCCAGATAGGTCATATGGGTATGTTCGAGCTTAGCACTCAGAAAGGGAGTGAAGTCATAAGTCACCGACGCAAAAAGGTTGTGCTGGTCTTGCTGAGAATTGGGCCGCCAGCCCTCGCTGTGCTTGTATTGGTAAAAAGTGTAATAGTTCACCTTCCCGACGGTACCCCCCAGGCTGTTGAAAGTATTGAACAAACCAAATGAGCCCAGTGTCTGGGCAGAGGTTAATTCTATTTTCTTATCCCTGGGGCCCTCTTTAAAATCAAAATTGAGCATCCCTCCAAACTGTGTTCCATACTGCAGCCCGGCAGCACCGCGCACCACCTCGATTTTGTCCAGCGCGAGCACTGGTGGAGTGTAATAGCTTTCCGGATAGCCAAGTGCATCGGCTGAAATGTCGTAACCATTCTGTCGCACATTGAAATTGGACGTGCGGTTGGGGTTGAGTCCTCGTCCGCCAATACCCAGATTGATCCCCGCACCATCGCTTTCCCAAATATTCAAGCCGGGTACCTGTGCATAGACCTGACGCCCCACATTGGCTGCTTTGTTACCTATCAACCCACCAACATTGATGAGCTCTGTTTTCTTGGCTTCATAAATGGCTGCTCCGCTCACAGACTGGAGCCAGCTAATACCCATGGTTTCTGATCGGGTATTTTCCACCACCACTGACTCAAGCTCCTGACTCATTGGCTTCAGCCTGAACCTAATGGTAGTATTTTCCGCACCTGCCTTTACATCCAGAAAATCTGTTTGGTATTCAGGAAAAAATGCTACAATCCTATAATCCCCATCACCCAAATCACTGAGCTCAAAATACCCTTTAGCGTCCGTTGTGGTTTTTAAAGATGAGCCTTCCAGGAAAATCATCACCCCTTCCATTGGCTCCTCTGCTTCATTGGTGACTACTCCGGACACACGCTGAGACATGGCAGAACAAGCCACCACCAAAAAAGCCAGTGTGACCCCTAATCTCCATATGTCCCTCAGTGCTACCATCTCATTTTTCCAAGCTGACATAGCGTCAATGAATTCCGCCATCTATTTGGACTAATTCTAAATAAGCGCAAAGGTCGGGGTATTAAGCACGTGATTCAATCGCTAGTCATAGGCAAAAGGGGACTCACTAAACCTAGGGAGCACTCACTAGAACTAGTGATCGAGGGGTGCTACCAGGGAATAACTTCCAATGATGGACTCTTTGCTCAAATCGACCTCAGGGCTGATGAAACGTCTGCTGGGCTGTCCATTGAGCGTAACGAACACTTCTGCAGTCACGATAGGGTCAGTCATTCCCAGTCCCTCGTAGTGATCGTGCAGATAGTGGGCATATTGCACGAGGATATCCGGTTGAGTAGCCATCATTTTTTCCTGTTGGGGGGACAGATGTTCGTAGTTTGCCACCATAGATTGCTGGCCGGTATCCCTATCGCGCACATAGTAGGTGGCACTACCCGCTTTCTCCATGAGCATCACGCGCCATGAAAATCTGTACCCCGCTTCGTTCCAAAACACGTCACCAGGATAAGAGAGATATCGAAGAGGTATCAATACTTGCAGTGCGATAAAAACGGCAAACAGCTTGAGTAATGGATGAGAGATTGCGGTAGGCCGCACCTCTGGTCTGACCTGCCACCTAAAAAGGGACTTAAGGATGGTAAGCACCTTTAGATGCTGCCCAGGACTGAAGAAAACTGTGGTGAGACCGATCATGATAAATGGAAACATCCCAATGGGAAAAAGCCACCAGGTCATCAGGTGAAAGACCACTACACAGAAAAAGGCGAGCCGGCGTGTCGCTTTTAGGGATAAGAAAAACGGGATGGACAGGTCATACACCATCCCAAACCAGCTAAATAGATAGGCGGTAACCTTATAACGCAATAAGGTACCCAGTACCGGACGGTAGGCATTTGCTGACAACCACATTTTCATTGGTTGGGCCTTCAGCAGCCAATCCGAATTGATTTTGGCCAGGCCTGCAAAGAAATAAACCACCACCAGCTGAAACCTCAGCAAATTCAAGAAACCCACAGGTACCTGATCTGTTGGTCTACGAGTGCCCCGCCTTACATCCAGGGAAAAATCGCCATGGGCTGGAATCCATATCAACAAAAAAGCCACCAGGCTCACGAAGTAGTAGTGGTTGAGGTAATTGGTTTTATCAATCAACTCTACATAGGTAAAAAGCACAAAAAAAGCAGTGGTGGAAATGCGATAAAACCAGCCCAACGCAATACCTGCAGCTGCTATGGACATGACGGAGAAAACCACATACATCCCCACTCCGGGCAACGGCTCAACACCGGGTAAAAAAGGAAAGTAAACTTTGGGAGCAATGTATAATTGATGAATCCAGCCGTAAGCCCAAAAACGGACAATGGATGCAAACATTAGCAAACCAAACAGGATCCTGAAGGTGACCAACGGTGCAATGGAAACCTTCCCGGTGATTAGCCGCTCTGCCAGTAAGGCTTTAGGCGCTAACATTAGTCCCCATCATTGTCCTGATAAGTGATCACCACACCAAGCGAGGACGCCATGTCTGTTTTGAAAAGGACAGCCAGGCGTTGCATTTCTGCAAACACCGCTTGTACGGTCACCTGATCATTAGCAATCTGAGCAGGAAGGGGATCTTCCAGCATATTTCCTGCCTCTATCAGCGCTTTGAACTGGGTGTCGATTCGCACAGACAAATCCTCATTTTGAGTAGTGGTAGCCTCAATGGCCTGAAGATAATCGTCCAGTCCCACATCTTCAGCACCTTTATAAAGGGTGTAATAGGCGGCAATGCTGGCCTTGAAGAGTTCTACGGAGTACCCGGCATAATAGGCTTCACATGCATGAGGGATGGGCTGACCCAAAGATCGGATTCCAACCGGAATTCCAATTTTCCCATCTCGGGTATTTCGCTCAAAGTCCAGGTTCATGGCGTTGATCAATTTACCCACCGAACTTCCCACGTTCACACCGTAAGCATCTTCACTGGTAAACGTACCTATATAATTCCCGCCCTCTGGAACCCATTCATTATAGACCGTTGATGAAGCCTCCTCCATAAGAAGCGCCACCTGATCCGCATACAGGCGATCTGGCGCTAAGGTCGCAGAAATCAATTCCTCATCACTCAGTCCCGGCCGGTAGAGCAGGTATCCCAATGTCTGAAATCCACGAGCATCAGCGTTGGCGAGGGTCGTCAGATCATCTGCCCCGTTTTGGACATTCCGATTGATTTTGAGGGTGTCTACCGGGTAAATGTTGAGAATCCCAGATAAGCCATTGGACTCTGAAGGGCCAAACTGATAAGGGCTGCATTGCTGCCAGGCCAGCCTTGCAAATTTGAGTGCCTCCCGTGCCGCTGTGAGGGTCTCTACGGTTGGGGCACTGCGGTAAGCTGCAATAGCCTCTTTCAAACTTTTTGTTTGGTCTCTCAACCCGAGGTAGGAAGGTACAATGAGATTATTGGCAAGGTTTTCCAACATCGGTCCCTGATCAAAATCATTCATTTTGCCGAATGGATCTTTATCTGAAGTACAGGAAGTCAGCATGGCCAATGCCAGAAAAACCAATGTCAATAATCTCATCTATTCATTTTGTTTTATAATGTAGCGCCTGGTAATGGCTTCATTTATAACTCGTCCGCAATATCGGTCAAAGCCGGATAAGCAGTGGCCAAAATGTTCTTGGCATTGTTCAGACTAGTCACCGAAATTGTCCAGAAGTCACCATTCGTACCAAAGCCAGCATTCAGCACTTCATTCAGCTCCTCAGTGGTTATCTGCTTGTAAGGGCTGTATTTCAGGGCCATCGCAAAACCGTAGCCTTCTGATGCATGATGAAATAATGAGCCCTGATCATCTCCGCTTAAATCAGCAATGCTTTCATTGATATAATGGATGGCTGTGGCAGCTGCTATCAGCTCAAACTCAGCGTAGATAATATCCCTTTGCTCATCTCTGATCTCATAAGCCTTGTTGACTATCGCCGTTCTACCTTTCAGGAAAGCATCCCTTAGCTTAGTCGCACTTCCGAGATAGCTTTCTCTGCCGTATGTATAGTTGCCCAGAAACCGATTTTCGCCATCCACATCAAATTCAGGATTCACACCCCAGTAACCAAAGGCTTCATCCCAGTGGTGTTCCATGGCAGTATAGTTTTTATCAGCTTCCAGCTCTGTATTCTCTACACCATTGCCAATTTTGGCGTCCGTCAAATAGCTGTTGTAGATCTGATTGAGAAACGTTGCTCCCATGAGGCCCTTTTCCACTAACTGCGTATACTCCCAGCCTTTTTCATCTACCAAAATCTGCCTATCGGCTCCTCTGGAGATAAGACCCGCCTTTCCTTGAGAAGCGCCTGTTTCTGAAGCACTGGCCGATGCAGCAGAAGCCAGAATACTGCTGAAAAATGTGACATCCGCAGCGAATGTTTTATCCTTTAGCTGCTTGCCGCTCTCATTGAGTTCTGCACTAGAAAAAGGATTGTTTTCATTGGCAAACATGTCGAGGAGAACCTCCTCAGATAGCACTGCTCCGTCATTGGCCGTACCAATATAGGCCTTCAGCTCTGCCAACATATCCAGTCTTGCAGTCTGACCGGAATAATCCACTGTGGAAGCCCCATCCCTCGTAAACTCATAGGTGGAAGGAATCTCCAGAGACACTTCATCATCATCCCCTTCGTTACATGAGCTTAGAGCGCCTGTCAAAAGGGTTCCTGATATTAATAAAATCGTATTTAGCTTATTCATTTTGTTGATCACACTTTATTTGGACTAATTCTAAATAAGTGCAAAGATGTGCCAAATGGAGTCGGCTTTCAATCGCTAGTGATAGGCAAAATACAATTTCACTACCCCTAGTTATGAATCCCTAGAACTAGTGAGACCACTTGCCTTCAGGCGGTTTTGTAGGTATGGACATGGAGTGTTCCGGACGAAATCGGTCAAAATGCGTTCACGGTCTGCAGGGTTGTTTTGAATCTGTTCCTGCAGAGCCAGAAGTATTCGGTCAAAGTCCTCGATGGTACCCATGATCAAAACGTACTGGCCCCAACCAATTCGCACGCTTCGCTTGGGGCTTCCTTTTCCAAAAGGGGACCTGGCAGTCTTGTTTTCAACCTCAAAAAGACCAGCAGGGAAATGAGCGATGTAACGAACCAAAAAGCATCTACCACAAAAATCTGGAGTTGCTGAACATTATAAGTATACCACATCCAGTTTCCGGTAACCACCCCATTCACAACTGGAATGGCAAAACCCAAAATGGAGCCCAGAAGCAAACAGTATTTGCTTGTCAGATAATTGTTTCGGCATATGGCAAAGCCGATACTCAGTATCAGCCAAGAAGTGAAAAACATGCTATATATAAACACATGCGGCGCAAGGTCACCCGCATCATGTACCAACCGGACCATGCTGAATAACAATGCCATGGACGGATACATGCTGAGCGAGATCGCCACAAAAATGCTGGCAACCCACTGGTTGGCATTTCTCTTCCAGGGCTCCGTGCTCCTTCTGTCACGGGCTTCTACCCACAGTAACACACCGGAGAGAATCACAAAACAAGTAATGATCCCAAAAACAAAGTAGATGATCTTAAGGCTATACCCGCCAAAATCTCCAAAATGGAGCCTGCGCATCATTTGATCCACTCCGACGATATAGTTAATGGATTCTTCACTTGTTTGGTCAATCAGTACCCCAGACTTATCGAAAGTAGCCCTTCCCTGCCCCAACAGCGCGCCCCTGGATTGAGGCCTGGCTTCCACCAAAATTTTCATGCTTTCATCGCCGTAGTTCTGAATACAAAGCCTGCTCAAAACTGCATCGTTCCAGGAAGATTGGGCCCTTTTGACCAGTTCGTTCAGACTCTGATCAAAATCAACCGAACGATTGGCAAAGGCTGGAGGTAGGGGCTGATCCAGGAGTTCGCGGTACATCAGATCCCGATCATTGTTGTAGATCAACGAACTGGCCGGACCCAACATGATGGTGGTACCGATAATCAGCACTGCGCCTGTTACTGAAAATATGAACTGAAAGGGCAGCCCGATAAAGCCCAATGCGGTATGAGCGTCGGTCCAGACTGTTTTGAGCTTGGCCCAGGGTCTGAACAGGTAGAAATTACTCACAATCTTTTTCCAATGAACAATGAGCCCGGTGACGATTGCAAACAGAAAAAAGAAGGCCACAAAACCCGACAGGAGATAGCCGTATGGGTAGGGGATCTGTGCAAAGAAATGTAACCGATAAATAAACTCGCCCAGTGTATAGGTGGAGTAGTAGGTGCCCTCCTCATAGGTCTTCGTATCCAGATATGTGTAAACGCTCCTTTTGGCACTTTCAGTGGCTGATGTATCCTGAGAAGGTTCAATAGTAACAGCCACATTACGCTCCTGATGTGGCTGCCGGATATTAATGGTACGACCCCTGAGGTCACCGTACCTCATGGCTAAAGTGTCCAGAATCCGATCAAAATCAGCTTTCATCTGTGTTTGGGCTTTGATGGGCTGATTGCGCTCCCATGCTATGATATCATCCCTAAAAAAACTGATGGAGCCGGCAAAAAAGATCACATAAAGTGCCACACTGATGACTAGTCCACTCACCGTATGGGTATGAAAAAGCACATTATAGATGCGGTTGCTCATAGGGGCAGGATATATTGATTGAAACAAAAAACAGCAGAAAAAACAACAGCCAAAAGGAGATAAAGGAGCCAGGCCAGCCAGCCATTTCTGAATAAAAAAGCAACAATCATCAACCCGGCCCAGAGTATAAACCCTCCGAAAATCAAAGTCACCATTACCCCGGCACGATCCCACCAGAGTGAAAGCGCCATGAACAAACTCACGGTAACCGCGTAGCCTCCCACAAAACCGGCAGTGATTTTGGCAAAGCGCTGGTGAAATGATTTTGTCAGATGTTTTTTATGAGCCGGCATCAGAGCGTGATTTCTATAAGGGCTGACAAAAGGGCGACAACCGCTATATTCCTTCCGCTGATGTAACCTAGTGGTGCCAGTAGAATCATCAGACTGGATACGATGGTCAGCAAGATTAAAAAGACAAACAAACCAGACCATAAACCATAACTAAGTACACAAAGCACAAAGCCTACCAGCAATCCAATCAAACCAAAGGGGAGGACTCTGGTCTGATTAGATTGCCCGGATTCGGGTCGTCTATTGAGCACGGCAAGTGCTACTCTCCGGGAGGTTTGGTAACAAGCCCAAAAACCCAGAATGGTGAATAGGAAACTCAGCGTAATCATCCTCATCAAAGTGCTATGGCATATGTGGCACAATGCCAGATAAATTCATAGTCTTCACCGTGATACGTGCCGGGTACTTCCTCTTTTTTGGTAGCCTCTATGGTATATCTGGTAGCCCACGGTAAATCAAATCTCACCTGCCCGTTCTCGTCCGTAGTAAGCTTCTTGCTCCAGAGATCAGCCACATAAATGGCTACTTCCTGCTCGGCCAGGGGTTTCCCCTGGTACAGGACTTTGATTACCACTTCGGCACCTACATCCGCTTTATCCGTGGCGCAGTTCACCAGTACCAGACCTTTGTCGTTTGTGGCTTTGGTCTCTGTACTTTCGCCACCCACTACCACCCTGGCAGTGGAGTGATAGTGGGTCTTAAAAACCCCAAAATCATACTGGGTGTAATCAATCACCTCGATCTCGTCATTGTTCAAAGTGACGGTGTAAGTGCCCTTTTCCGTAGGAGTAAAAATTCCTTCAAAAGCATCCCCTTTGACTGATGTGGGGATTTCATGTTTCAGGCCAGATGGGGTCACCACCGACAGTTTGAAGTTTTTTACTGCTGCAAAATTCTCCCCAGAAGGGTCCTCCACTACGCCATAGGTATATTCGCCAAAGAACACTTTTACCGCGTGGGCCTTGCCCAACTCACCGGACTCGGAGGTTTCCAGCCACATGTAATGCGCAAAGGACTGGGCGCATGTCATCATCACCAGAACCAGAGTAAGTATTGTTTTTGATTGATTCATAAGATTTGAAAAAGGTATGAGCCCAGGGAATCTCCCATAGGCTCTTTTTTAGAATAATTAATTATGCTTGAAAATGCCCTGAAGCTCAATACCGTCTATTTCGGCACCACGTTCGGCGGTGGCTGTCTCCGGATCTATTCGGTAGACATAGGCTTTTCCGGTTTCATTTTGTCTGATGGACATGTATACTTTGCCGTCTTCCACCAGGTAAGGCGTCTGATACTGTCCTGCGTGCACCGGGATTTCTGACACCCTGGTCAAAGTCCTGGCTTCAAGGTCGATTACCGCGACTTCCATCACGTCAAAATTTCCAAATCCAGCCCACTGCACCTCCCGACCGGTATCACTCTCAGGGTCAGAAATTCTGGCCACAGCCTTCCCGCCACCAGCATACACTGCATTTTGTATTTTGTATCCATAATCCTCCTCCACATTAAAGAAATAATCCTGATCAAACTCCGTGGCACCAGCCTTGATTCTGAGCACTCCGGAGGGTTGACTCACATGTGTAAATCCTGCAAAATAAGACGAAGACGAGATGGTGTAAATGTCCCCACTCTCAGTGGTCACGAGAGACGGCTGGCCACCGTAGTAGCCAATTGGGCTCGTTCGGTCATCCTCAAAAGTTTTGATATACTCTAATCCCGGATAGGAATACACCGTCACGTAAGCCTTATCCACCAGCGGGGTCTCCCAGGAGGTTCCGTGTAGAGGATAGAAAGACACGTATAATTTGTCACCTGCCAGGTGAGTGCTGGTGGGCCAGGCGTTGAGCCGCACCTCTTCATCCAAAGAATCCACATAAAAGTAGGATTCGTAAATCGGGTGTTTCACGGTCTTCGTGATGGCCACATCCCCTGCGTCTACCACTTGCAACTGACAGTCATATGAACCCCCGCCCCAAGGAGCCCCAATGGCCAGAAACGAATCTCCCTCCAGGGGACCTACACAGTCTATTCTTTCAAATACAAACTTTGAGTTTAAATACAATTCCCCGGCATCCACCTTATACCCGATGCACTCATTGAGGGTGTAGCCAATCGAAAGATAGTTATCACCTACAGCAGTGTAGTATGACCAACCAGACTGCTCTATGCCCTGACCTTCTGAAGTGATCACTCCCGACATCAGGTCATCCACCGATACGATATAGTCTGCAGAGACATCTCCCTCTGTGGCCCGCAGGCCCACCACGTAGCCTGACCAACCTTCTTCACCCCCATCAGGATCAGGCTCATCATTTGGCTCGCAAGAGGTAGTCGAAAGGATAAAAAATGAGCTCAAAAGGGCCCACACACTTAGTTTGATATTCTTCATTGTTCTGTTTATTTATGTTTTTAAAATGATCAGTTGGATAGAAAATAGCTCAGCTTCAGGCTGAAAGATCGCCCGGGCTTTTGCATGGCGAAGTTGTCATACACTATGGTGTTGGTGATGTTGTTGCAGGCCAGTGAGGCACTGTATTTTCCTTCGTCGAATGCATAGGACAATGCCAGGTTGTGCGAAAGCTGCCGGGGAATGTCATACTTGTATTTTTTGGTCCCCTGACTTGGCCATTTCCAGTAAAACTGATCCACAAAAAGAGAGAGCCAGTTGATAGAAAGCCGACTATCTTCTAATCCCACATGGTGGAATTGAACCCCGGCCGTGATATTCCCAAAGAGGAAAGGCTGATTGGGCAGGTCGTCTTTAAAAAGGCGGTCACTTTCATCTGCATTGATGTTCTTTTGCTTGGTGACGTTGATCCCCAGGTTAAGCAGACGCCTATAAGTATATTGAATTCCTCCCTCTATGCTGGTGAGGTTGACTTTCGCCTGGTTGACATAGTTAGAGTTTCGAGGCTGTGAGGCGTCAAGTCTTATAAAATTGGACGCTTTACGGTAGAGGTAGTTTCCTTCAAACCGAATGGAGTGGTCTTTGAATACTTTGCTCACCAATATACCCGCGTTGTAGTTATTGCTTTGCTCGGGTTCCAGAGCAGTATTGGGAAGCACTGTCAGGCCATTTCCAAACATCTCTTCACCTTCTGGCAGTCGGTAGGTATTTTCATACGAAAGCTTCACCTGTGCCCAGGGCGTCACAAAATAGGTAGAGGCTACGCCATAGCCGTTGAGTAAGAACTGAATACTATATTCTTCAAACTCATCCGTGTCTTCATTCTCCACCTGGGTACTGGAGTGCATCATAAAAGCCTTGGTGAAAACGGACGTCTTCCATTGATCATCCATCAGGCTCAGGCTGTAAGAAAGCGCTGAGATGTTTTTGGTGATGGTATTTGGGGTGGTAAAGGGCACCTCACTGAGGTCACGCATCGGATCTTTACCTACCCTGGAAAATTGACTAAACGTGTGATTGACCGAAACCGAATGATTCTTGCCCAATTGGTAGCTCAGATTGGCCGTAGCCAGGTAGGACTCATCGTCATAGCTAAAGAGAGATTTGTTATAGGAGAATTCTCCGGCATTATTGATCCGGGTGCTGTAATCCCCATACCAGTTGTAGGTTCGTGAACTTGTGTCTGCCCGCACGGCTTTTCTCCGGTTGTACATGGCATATGCCCGCAGGTCCAGTCCCGTCACGAAAAGATCAGACTTTCTATACTTGAATGTAGGAATGAGTACCTGATCGGTGGTCATCACTTCCCCAAACACATCCTGCATGTTCAGGCCTGTTTGTACCTCCTTTTCATTGCCGGATGCGATCAATCCCACAAACAGTCGATCGGCAAATGGTTTATTGACCACCCCTAATTCCAACTGGGCCGTTTGTGATTGATAGGCATCATGAAAACGCCTCACATCCACCGTGTCCAGCTTTCCCGAACCATCGGATCTGGGCACTTCCACATCCCGCATCATATAGTTGTTGTCAGAGTAGTTCAAAAACAGATTGGCATTGAAAGAAAGGCCTGTGCGGGGTTCTGTATACCTGGCCAGTACTGATGCCCGGTGGGTATTGAATGACCCAATGGCGTAAGAGGCATTGAGATAATTTCGAACATTCTGGTCAGTGGTGACATTCACCGCTCCTCCCAAAGCGTCTGAACCGAGGTGTACTGGTACCACCCCTTTATATACCTCTATCCCGGTGATCATGTTGACAGGGATGTTATTCAGCGACAGAGATGAACCAAAGTTGTCCATAGGTATGCCGTCCAGAAAGAACTTCACCTGCTTGCCGGTAAAGCCATTGAGTGAAAAATCGAAACCGGAGCCCATTCCTCCCTGCTCGCGAATCCTCACACCCGATACTGTCCCAAGAATCTGATTGACATCCAGGTTTTGTACTTTCAGAGGTTTCACATCCACCACCGACACAGCAAAAGGCTGCTCTCGTGTTTCTGTATGCTCGGACTTACCGATGACCTGTACCGCACTAAGCTCCGTGGTACTTGACCTGAGTTTAATCTTCAATGTAGTGGTTGATCTGTCCACCTGCTGCTCCGTGGATTCGAATCCAATCCCTGAAAAAACCAGTATAGATTGGCCCATCAGTGGGAGCGAGAAAGAACCATAGAGGTCTGTAGATACACCTGATCCGGTTCCCTTGATGGTCACCGTTATTCCGGGTATCCCTTCACCTGCTTCATCGGTCACGATCCCCTGCACCTGATAAGACTGGGCGAGGACGGTGAAAGTGATTAAAACCTGTGCTATATAGAGTAAGAGTTTTTTCATTTACCTGATTATTTAGAATCATTCTAAACAACAACGCAAATGTGGCCCGATCAACGCTCTCTGTCAATCGCTAGTGATGAGGGTTTTTAGACTCATTAAAACTAGTTACGGCTCCTATGGGTAGTGATACCAGGTTTAGTGATACCTCCCTTAAAGTAGTGAAATAAAAAAAAGGAGAACCGTCACTGATTCTCCTTTTATTATCTTATTGATTATTCAATTTTATCCTTCAGCACTGTACTCGATGGTGAGCACCCGCTCCTCGATCATTCCCAGGGCAATCTTATCTTCACCCAAAACGTCAAAAAGCTCCAATGTTCTTCTGGCTACAAATTCCTCCTCGATTTGCTCCTGCACAAACCATCTTAGAAACTCTTCAGTAGCGATATCCCCTTCCTTTCTGCAGACGCGTACCATGTCGTGGATAGAATCCGTCACCGCTATTTCCATTTCCAAAGCTGTCTCAAACACAGACCTGAGGGAAGCAAACTCATGCTGAGAC
The DNA here is from genome assembly GCF_044005705.1 of Marinoscillum luteum. Taxonomy (NCBI): domain Bacteria; kingdom Pseudomonadati; phylum Bacteroidota; class Cytophagia; order Cytophagales; family Reichenbachiellaceae; genus Marinoscillum; species Marinoscillum luteum. The sequence continues at coordinate 330,485 of NZ_JBIPKE010000014.1, forward strand.
TCACCTACAGAGGGTGAAATAGCATCACATTCCATATCAGTCAGGTATCGAAAAAACTTCATCTGGTGTTTTCGCTCCTCGTCAGACTGCTTGAAAAAATGAGCCGCACAGTTGTCATAGCCACGGGTATCGCACCAGGCAGCCATGGCCAGGTAAGCAGCAGAAGACTGAGCTTCCATTTTAATTTGCTTATTGATGGTATTGACAATGTCCTCTTTCAATACCGAGTGTCTTCTCAGGATGTCTTTCATGGTCGCAAAAATTTAATTCGGGTGTAAAAGAACTACAAAAGCCCCCAATTACCATAAAGAAGGCTAATTTAAAATGAGTCTAAAGTGGTCTTCTCACCAGCTGTCTGTGGATTACGCTGTTCAGTTCCAGCATGGCAAATGCGCCTGCCAGCAGCTCCTTGAGCTCCAGTATGTTCTGAATAGTCAGCACAAAAAGACGATCGCAATGAGGCATGTGGAGTACTTCTACATCCTGGTTTTCACTCATTAGCATCGCCGGGAGGTCAATGGCCTGAAGCTTTCGTTTGAAGGTGATCAACTCACAGACCCGAAAAGAAAGTTCCTCCTGATGAAAGGCCAGCTGAAACCGCTCGGTCGCATCACTTTGACTCAGCGACCCATTTTCCGTTTCAAAAATCATCTCTTCCCTTCTCACCAAGACCTCACTCATATTTTGGGACACTTTTTACAGTGGCGACCTTTTTTCTTGTACTTCTTACAGCATTTTTTGAATACGCACTCTTCCCCCTCCATGAGGCTTTTGCCTTCAAAAGGATTGAAAAAATTGCTCTGCTGCTCGTTACTTTCTTGAATCATTATTTAGAATAATTCTTAATAGCAAAATTGGAGGTAAAAACCACAGCAATCAATAGCTATGGATAGTCAAATGAATCACTAGAAGTAGTGAGGAAATTAGCGTCGGGCGAGCTCCTTGGCAGCACACTTTTCACAGCCGGGGCTCTGCTTACCAGAGAAGTTCAGATAAAGCTTTCTGCCCAGCCAGAAGGCTGCAGCCAGAAAAAGCGCGATTACAAGGACTGTCTGTATCATTTCAGCAATTGATAAGTGATCAATGCAGCAACATAAGCCAACCCGGTCATGTACACTAATTGTATCAATGGATATTTCCAGTTTTTAGTTTCACGCAACACAATCGCCAGTGTACTCATGCATTGCATGGCAAAGGCGTAAAAGATCATCAGTGATAGTCCTGAAGCCAAAGTGTAAACCGGCCTACCTGTCAAACTATTTTTTTCAGACCGCATCCGCTCCAGGAGGGTTCGCTCCGTATCAAAGTTTTCGCCCACACTATAGATGGTGGCCATAGAGCCCACGAAGACTTCACGCGCAGCAAATGAGGTGATAAGCGCAATGCCAATCTGCCAGTTATATCCCAAAGGTCTGATCACAGGTTCAATGGCATGCCCCAAAATACCAATGTAGGAATTGGACAAACTCACCGAAGCTACCTGCTGCTCAAACTCCTCCTGGCTCACCTCGGAGGTGGGTTCGGGGATAGCAGCAACCGCCTTCTCTATCCGGTCTCCCGGCCCAAAGGAAGCCAACACCCAAAGGATAATGGAAATGCTAAAAATGACTTTGCCGGCATCAAATACGAAAAGTCTTACTTTTTCCCATAAGGTGATCACCAGATTATTCCATCTGGGCATTTTGTAAAGCGGCAACTCCATCACCAAAAAACTCTTCTCTTTGGTCTGGATGAAAAACTTAAAGATCAACGCAATGAGCAATGCCGCCACCAAACCTATGAGGTATAGACCAAGCAGTACAAGGCCTTTGAGATTAAAAGGTCCTATAAATGTATCCGGCACCACCAGAGCAATCAAGAGGGTATAAACCGGCAAGCGAGCAGAACAGCTCATCAGTGGCGTGACCATAATGGTGATCAGGCGCTCCTTCCAATTGTCAATAGTGCGGGTAGCCATAATGGCCGGAATGGCACATGCCACACCTGATATAAGCGGAACCACACTTCTTCCATTGAGCCCAAATGGACGCATGAATCTGTCCAGAATAAAAACCACCCGGCTCATATAGCCCGTTTCTTCCAGGATAAAAATGAACCCGAAAAGCAAGGTGATCTGCGGGATGAAAATCACCACACCGCCCAGCCCAGGAACGATTCCTTCGGCTATGAGATTCGTGAGAAGGCCATCCGGCAGGGTGTTTTTCACCCACTTGCTCATGGACAAAAAGAGCGTGTCTATAAGATCCATTGGCCACTCCGCCCAGGCGTAAATCGCCTGGAAAATCATTAATAGAATGCCAAGGAAAATCAAATAGCCAAAAACCGGATGCGTCAGTACACGATCCACTGCCCTATGGCGGTTAATGATCGATTTCCTGACAGGCTTTTGTTTCACAACAAACTTCAAAATCTGTGTAATCTTTCGGTAGCGCTTCTCTACCCTCGTTTTTTGTTCGGTGCTATCAGTGATCAGAAACTGTCCTTTGTCAAACTCTCCACCCAAAAATGGCTGAGACGCCTGGTGAGGCTTTTGACTGATGATTTCGTCTACCAATTCATTTATACCCACCCCTGTACGAGCCACTATCCGCACTATTTGTACTCCTCCCAATAACTCGCTGAGCTTTTCGGTATCTATCACCAACCCTTTCTTGTCCGCAATGTCGGTCATGTTCAGCGCCATGGTCACAGGCACACCCATGTCCAGCACCTGAGTAAAAAGCAGGAGGTTTCGCTCCAGGTTAGAAGCATCCACCACCACCACAATCCGGTCAGGATAATCCGCGTGCTGCTGATTGCCCAGGATATCGTATACCACCTGCTCATCCTGCGTCTTGGGATAGAGGCTGTAGATGCCCGGCAGGTCTATGATTTCGTGGGGAGTATGTGATCGCTTGAGGATGCCCGATTTCTTATCTACGGTTACCCCAGGGAAATTCCCGATCTTCTGATTGAGACCGGTGAGTTGATTAAAAACAGAAGTTTTACCTGAGTTGGGATTCCCAACCAATGCAATTTTCATCTTATTCCACCTCTACAAGTGATGCCTCGTCTATTCTTAGCGAGAGCGTGTAGCCATCCAGATCCACGGCGATTGGGCCTCCAAAAGGAGCCCTAAAAACTATCTGCACAGATTTACCCGGATACATCCCCATATCCATTAGCTTAGAGGTAAGCCCATTTTGAGTAAGGGCTTTGATGGTCACACTCTGGTTGGTTTTTAGGGTATCTAGTGTCAGCATATTATTTGGTTGCAAAATAACTGAGGTATTCCGGCTTTAGCAATAGCGATTTCTAGTGAAATGTCATGACTTATATCATACTTTGACCAGTCCACTTTCCATGGCATAGACGATAAGTTCCGTTGGTGATTTAAGGTTGAGTTTCTTGAGAATATTCTTTCTATGTGAATTGATCGTGTGAACACTCAGATGCAGCGTTTCAGCTATATCGGCCGTTCGGTATCCCTTGGTGATCAGGTTCAGCACCTCATATTCTCTGGGTGACAGCTCCGTGGGTTCACAATTATTCTCGCGAGCTCGCTTATCTTCCTCCACCAGCAAGTCCAGAATTCTGTTGCAGTAAAAGCGGGTGTTAAGCGCCACCGATTCAATGGCGTTTAAAATCTCCTGACGGCTGCAGTTCTTCGTCACTATCCCTTTGATCCCCAACTCCAGCAGGTCCTTGATCGCCTGACGGTTATCTTCGTTGGTAATGATCAATACATTGGTCGCCTGAGAATTGACTACTTGCTTCAATAAAGAAAGGAGCACCGGGTCCTGACTTTTATAGTCCATCAGGAGCACATCCGGATGGTGTGATAAGACGGCACCCAGCAGATTTTCGGGCTCTTCCACAGTACCCAATAGCTCAAACTCCTCCTTCTCTCCAATGAGGTGAATGAGTCCTGCTCTTGTTAGAAACTGAAAGTCAGAAATGAGAACTTTTGTGCTTTTCATCTATTTAGAATAATTCTAAACTACGCAAACCTACTACTAAAACGGCAAAGAGACAATTCAGTTCTATTTACGGGCAAACGTCAGCAAGTTTGTGTTAATTTTGTCTAAGTCATTTCATTGAAAACACATTCTCAAAACATGGAGATTCGCATAGAACACGACACAATGGGGGAGGTACAAGTCCCTGCTGACAAGTACTGGGGAGCCCAGACACAACGATCCAGAGAAAACTTCAAAATAGGAGGTGCTAACATGCTCATGCCTCTGGAGATCATTCAGGCCTTTGCCATCCTGAAAAAATCTGCTGCTCAAGCCAATCTGGAACTGGGTGTACTGCCCAAAGAGAAATCTGATTTGATCGGTAAAGTCTGTGATGAAATCCTCACAGGTCAGCTGGATGATCAGTTCCCTTTGGTCATTTGGCAGACCGGATCCGGCACACAGTCCAACATGAACTGTAACGAGGTGATCGCCAACCGGGCACACGTGCTGAACGGAGGCAAACTGAGTGACGAGAAGAAATTCATTCACCCCAATGATGATGTCAACAAAAGTCAATCATCCAATGATACCTTTCCTACGGCCATGCACATCGCTTCCTACAAAATAGTAGTGGAGCACACCGTACCACGGGTGAAAAAACTGAGAGACACCCTCAAGGCCAAGTCTGACGCATTCCAACATGTGGTGAAGATCGGGCGTACCCACTTTATGGATGCTACCCCGCTGAGCCTGGGTCAGGAATTCTCTGGCTATGTATCACAACTTGATCACAGCTTAAAGGCACTCAATAACACGCTGGAACACCTCAGTGAGTTGGCATTGGGAGGTACTGCTGTGGGCACAGGCCTCAACACGCCTGCAGGTTACGATGTGCTGGTAGCTCAAAAAATAGCACAGAATGCCGGGCTTCCATTTGTCACTGCCGAAAACAAATTTGAGGCGCTAGCCGCACATGACGCCATCGTAGAAACCCATGGCGCCCTAAAACAACTGGCCGTGAGCCTGATGAAAATCGGTAACGACATTCGTATGCTTTGCTCCGGACCCAGAAGTGGTATTGGTGAGATCACCATCCCCGAAAACGAGCCGGGCTCCTCTATCATGCCGGGTAAAGTCAACCCTACGCAGTGTGAAGCCCTCACCATGGTATGTGCTCAGGTGCTCGGAAATGATGTGGCGGTATCTGCCGGTGGCATCTACGGACAGTTTGAGTTGAATGTCTTTAAACCCATGATGGTTTACAATCTGCTCACTTCCGCGCGTCTTTTGGGTGATGCCTGCGAATCTTTCAATGACCATTGTGCCATAGGTATCGAACCAAATTATCCGGTGATTAAGGAAAAACTAGAAAATTCCCTTATGTTAGTCACGGCATTGAATACTCATATTGGCTATGAAAATGCCGCTAAAATTGCGAAAAAAGCACATAAAGAAGGTTCTACCCTTCGCGAAGCAGCGATTCAACTGGGTCTGCTCACCAGCGAGCAGTTCGATGAGTGGGTGAAACCCGAAGATATGATTGGTAGCTTGAAGTCGTAAAAATTTGCGTTTTTTTTAGTTATTTTAGTACTTTAGTACTAGTTATGTAATTAATTATGAATCAATAGATTAAAACATGAAAAGGATCGTCACATTATTACTCCTGGTATTTTTCGTAACTGTAGGTTTTAACGCCTCAGCTCAAATGTCGAAAAGCGAACAAAAAGAGTGGAAAAAGAGAATCAAAGCGCTGGAGCCAGAACAGTACAAAGTGCTTATAGAAGAAAATAAATCTCTTAAAAGTCAGACAGCCAGCCTGAAGAATGAGCTAGCTGGAGTAGATGACAAATTGGCTGACAAGGATGAGCAAATTTCATCTTATCAGGCTCAGGTGTCCAAACTCAGAGATGAGTTGGCTGAAGCCAACACGAGACCAGCCGTACCGGCCAATGCGGATCAGGGCGGAATCAACGAAAACGTTGGTGTGGTTTTCAAAGTACAGATCGGGGCATACGCCAAAAAAGATCTGGCCAAATTTGATCAGGCCAAAAACTTCTCTCAGGAGAAAGATGGTAACCTGAACAAATTCACCATCGGTGCATTCAGAGACTATTGGGAAGCTGATACTTTCAAAAAATACCTGCGTGAAATGGGTGTTAAAGACGCTTTCATCGTGTCTTTCAAAGATGGCAAAAGAGTTGACATCAAAGAAGTACTGGAAGGTGTGACAAAATCTTAATCCTATTTAAATAACTTTCATATAGCAAATCAAAAAAACCCTCACCTTTATCGGGAGGGTTTTTTTATTACTTTTGTGCTCCCATTTTCACGGTATATGATCCATTACAAGTCCAAAGAAGAGATAGAACTCATTCGGCAGAGTGCACTGATAGTGTCTAAAACGCTGGCACTTATGGCCGAGCACATTCGGCCCGGCATCACTCCACTGGAGTTGGACAAGATCGCAGAAGAGTACATCAGAGATTCAGGAGCCGTTCCAGGTTTTCTGGGCCTTTATGATTATCCCAATACCATTATTACTTCAGTCAATGAGCAAGTGGTGCATGGCATCCCTACCAACCGTCCTCTACAGGAAGGGGACATTGTGGGCATGGACATTGGCGCTCTGAAAAATGGCTATTATGGTGATCACGCCTATACGTTTGCTGTAGGTGAGGTTAGCGACGATATCAAACAACTCCTGAAAGTCACCAAAGAGAGCCTCTACCTGGGAATTGCCCAGACCGTGGCAGGTAACAGGATGGGTGACATAGGCTATGCCATTCAAAATTACACGGAGAGCTTTGGATATGGAGTGGTGCGTGAGCTGGTAGGGCATGGACTGGGTAAGAAAATGCACGAATCTCCGGAAGTGCCCAACTATGGCAAAAGAGGACATGGCTCCAAGATAAAGGAGGGTCTGGTGATCGCCATAGAACCTATGATCAACATGGGTACCCGGCGGGTTATTCAACTTTCCGACGGCTGGACCATCGTGACGGCAGACAAAATGCCTTCAGCGCACTTCGAACACAATGTAGCTGTGGTAGATGGAAAGCCCGAAATTCTCTCCACCTTCAAATATGTGGAAGAAGCACTCGAAAAAGTCAACGGCTTAGTCATCTAACCTCCTAATCCCACATCCCCGCCGGCACGATCTCCAACACGTGACCATCCGGGTCTTCAAAATAGAAAGAACGGACAGAAGGCCTCCATTCCTGCTCATGAGTAATGGTCACGCCCAAGTCTATTATGCTTTTTTTCACACCTTCATAATCCTTAGGTGCTACTTCAAAAGCAATGTGCTGCTTCCCATCAGCAAAGTGTGGTGGCAGCATGGTTTCATTTCTGGTAGCCTCAGGGTTGAAGCACAACAGCACCGAGGAGCCAAGCCTGAAAAAAACATGTCGTTGCTCCTGATGTGAAATGACTTTCAAGCCTAAAATCCCTTCATAAAAATGTCTGGTCTGGTCCAAATCACGAACATATAAGCAGGTCTCCTTTATTTGGGTAAAGTCCATGGTCTTTTTTACTTTGTATTAAAGTTATCCTGAATCTGAAAATTATACCTTTGTGGCAAGGTGCCAAACAAAAAAATAAAGTTTTCCGGCTTGATGATGACGTTTTTGGTCTGGCGACTGAAACACATCAGTGACAACAATTTTATCTTGATTGTTGCGAGCGTGATCGGTCTCACGGCAGGTCTGGCGGCGGTCACCCTCAAGAGTACAGTGCATTATGTACAGCAGCTTTTGCAGCAAAATATAGATGTCACCCGCATCAACTACCTATACATCGTCTACCCGGTCATAGGCATTCTTTTGACGGTACTCGTCCGTAAATTTGTGGTAAGAGATACGCCAGGTCATGGCATCACCCGTATTCTCCGGGCCATCTCCAAGAGCTCCAGCCGCATCCGTAAACGATACATGATGTCCAACATGCTGAAAAGCGCCATCACAGTGGGCTTCGGAGGCTCGGTGGGGTTGGAGGCTCCCATTGTAGTCACGGGCTCGGCCATCGGATCCAACTTCGGGCAGTTTGTCCACCTCGATTACAAGAAAAGAACCCTGCTCATAGGCTGCGGTGCTGCCGGTGCTATCTCTGCCATCTTTAATTCTCCCATCGCAGGAGTCATTTTTGCGATTGAGGTCATCTTGACGGAAGTTAAAATCAGCAAATTCATCCCGATCCTCATTGCCTCAGTAAGTGGACAACTGGTCTCCATCGTTTTACTGGGAGAAGACATCCTGTTCTCTTTTAAGCTGGTGGATACCTTTTCGGCCAGGGATACTCCCTGGTACATTTTGCTGGGAATTGCATCAGGCATGGCATCCCTATACTTTATCCGGATTACCTATCTGGTGGAAGGCGCTGTAGAGAACATCAGAAATCAATACGGCCGTGCCATCTTTGGCGGCCTGGCGCTTGCTTTGATCATTTTCGTGTTTCCGCCCATCTACGGCGAGGGCTATGAGTCCATCAAAAGCCTGCTGCAGGGCAATGAAGTTAAATTTCTGAGTGGCAGCTTTTTTTATGGCCTGGCCGATCAGGAGCTTATCGTTATAGGCATTCTGCTTCTCGTCATTCTGGCCAAACCCTTTGCCACAGCACTCACTCTGGGTTCAGGTGGTAGTGGGGGAGTATTCGCCCCTTCATTGTTTATGGGTGGTGTCACTGGGTTCCTGTTTTCAAGAGTGGTACAGTTCATCTTGCCAAGTAGCAATATCAGCGCCAGCAACTTCACCCTCGTAGGTATGTGTGGGGTCATGAGTGGGGTACTGCATGCTCCACTTACGGCCATATTCCTTATCGCAGAGATCACCAGTGGCTATATGCTCTTTGTCCCACTGATGCTGGTGTCGGCCATCAGCTTCACCACCATCTCCTACTTCGAAAAACACAGTATCTATACCAAAAACCTCATCGAAAAAGGTGACCTCATCCAGTACGACAGTGACTTGATAGTACTCAGCCTGATCGACCTCAAGAAAATCGTAGAGAAGGACTTGTTAACCATTCACCCAGATGCTAAGCTTCAGGAATTGGTAGGACTGGTCAAAAAGAGCAAGCGAAACATCTTCCCGGTGGTCAATGATCGGAACGAACTGGAGGGAATCGTGACCCTGGATCACATCCGGGAAATCATGTTTGACCCTGAAAAACAGGCCAATGTAGTAGTGAAAACCATCATGCAGAAGCCTCCGGCCTATCTCAACCCTCAGGAAAAAATGCAATCCGTGATGAATAAGTTTGAGCTCACACAGGCATGGAACCTACCCGTTATAGACAATGGAAAGTACCTGGGCTTTATCTCCAAATCAAGGATATTCAACGCTTATCGCAAAAAGCTCATTCGTCAGACCAAAGAGTAGTAAAAATTTCAACCGACTGAACATCAATACCTTAAGAATTTGCGTTAGTTATTGCTCTTCAGAAAAATTTTGAACTTATCCACAAATATTTCATTGAGGTACATCGGTATAAGTATCTGTTTTACAGGTGTTTATTGTCGTTTTTTTAGGGGTTGTGGATAAAGTGAATAAAATGTGCATAAATATCAAATCTCAAATTTCGATTACTGATCTCTTTTTGTTAAAGCCAGAGCCCAATCTTAGCTCAGGCCCCATCTGACCATTTATCGCGGCTCCTCCCCATTCCCGTATGCCCTTTTGGCTGTCACCCAATCCATTCTGGTCATTTAAAAAAATGACCTCAAACGTGTTCATATTTGTACTACATCATCTATTGGAAAAGTGCAATTAAGACACCATTGATTAAACAAAATTGTTGGATTCACGTATGCGTACCATAGAATGAAAAAAATCCTAATTCTATTTTGCACCCTTTTCATAGGCGCAGCGTCGGCCCAGGAAATACGCACTATTAAGCTTCCCGAACTCGAGCAACTCATCAACACAAATACTGGTAGCCTGAAGGTGTTCAACTTTTGGGCTTCGTGGTGTGGTCCTTGTGTGAAAGAACTTGGCTACTTCAATGCTTTGGGTACCCAGGGCGATACCCAGGTCATTTTGGTAAGCCTTGACTTCCCGGAGGACATAGAAAAAGCCAGGAGAATTTTAGAGAAAAAGGAGGTCGGCCTCTCTACCTACCTTTTGGACGAAAAAGATTACGACAAATACATTACCTCTATAGACAATAGCTGGAGTGGTGCCATTCCGGCAACATTGTTTATAGATAAAAAAGGAAATAGATATTTTTACGAGAGCAGCTTCGAAAAGCAAGAGCTGGATAATGTAGTGAATAAATTAACTTCAAAATGACTGAAAATATGAAAAGGACATTCTTATTAGTGACTGGTTTGCTGGTTACTGTGGCTGTTTTATTCGTGAGTGCCACCGACACACCGGAAGATGGCTATGGAGTTGGGGACTACGCCTCGGACTTTAAACTCAAGAATGTGGATGGTGCCATGGTTTCGCTGGCAGATTACAAATCCGCAAAAGGATTCGTTGTAGTTTTCACCTGCAACACCTGTCCCTACGCAAGACTCTACGAGCAAAGAATAATGCAGCTGGATCAGAAGTATGCGCCCAAAGGCTTTCCGGTGATCGCTATCAACCCTAATGATGTTAGCAAGCAACCGGAAGACTCCATGGAGGAGATGATGGCTAGATCAAAAGAAAAGGGATATTCTTTCCCTTATTTGAGGGATGACAGCCAGGCAGTTGCATCCGCATTTGGCGCGTCCAAAACACCACACGTCTATGTGCTCAATAAAGAGGCGGACGGCAAGTTCAAGGTAGAATACATTGGAGCCATTGATGATAGCCCCAGAGAAGCATCCGATGTGAAGCAAAAATATGTGGAGGCCGCCATTGATGCCCTTTTAGCTGGTAAGAAACCCGCTATTACCACACAGCGAGCGATCGGATGTACCATTAAATGGAAAGACGCTTAAAATATATTGATCAACACTGAGCAAAAAGCCCTCCTGAAAGTTTTCAGGCGGGCTTTTTGTTAAACCACCGCTTATAAATGGGTTTTCTATACAGAAACTGAACCCAAAGGATCGGATAAAGTAACAGGTCAGATACGAGTGAGCCAGTTGTAAATCGAATAGCATCCACAATTTCGGCACCTTCACCCACCTGCTTGACGGAATGCCGATGCTTCCATGTTTTTAGGAAGAAAGGCAGCTTTCTGCCGATATCTACAAAATTCCAGCTGCCTGCCTCCTCAGAAACCTCGGTAATCTCACTGATCCACTGCTGCCTGAAAAGAAGGAAATTCAACTCAAGGGTCACCCAATCGCCTTTCTCACACCCGTCAAACCTCAGTAGTTTTACAGGAGGAAACGGCGGGTTCAAGGACAAAAAGAGCTGCTCTGTGAAGCCAGACTTCACCACCTGGCAGGAAGCCTGCACCCGGGTACTAACAAGTATGCGCATGAGGTAAAAACCCTGCGCCTGCCATTAAGTTTTGAAATTATTTGGTCTTGGTCCAGGCACCCAGTATCATACCCGACACTGCCCATCCTACAGCCTGAAAACCTCCCTCAAGCCACGCCAATGCATACGGATCGCCCGAGAACATGCCTCCAGACATCCCTGGTAGTAAATTGAAGGCAAAGCCAATGAGGAATCCGTGAATAGCTCCGGCTACCAGGGACCGTACATTCATCTTCACAAAAAACCAGGCCATTAAACACACAGGAACCACACTGGAGATCACGTTGGTGATCCACACGCCAGCACCAGGAGGGTTGGCCTGAGCATCTTCCATGGTAAGTCCTACCATACTCATCCAGGACTCGCCAAACAGCGGACCGTACCACAAAAATCCAAGTACGAACATCCAGATGACGGAAACGAGTACTGCGAGATGATTGATTTTAAGTTCATTCATAGTTGAAAAAATTTAGGTTAATGAGCAATGAAAATAATCAAAAACAGGGAGAGCTCCCAAATTGCCTCGCTTTAAACTTATAGTTCCTTGGCGCGGTTCCAGTAGGCATCCATTTCATCCAGCGTCATTTCACTCAAGGTTTTGCCGTCTTTTCCTGATTCAGACTCCAGATAATTGAACCGCTTAATAAACTTCTTATTCGTTCGCTCCAAGGCCTCCTCAGGATTAATGTCTATGAACCGCGAATAATTGATCAGAGAAAACAGCAAATCACCAAATTCGTTTTGAGCCCGCTCACGATTGATCTTTTGTTCATCAGCAATGTTAAATTCCTCCTTGAACTCCTGCATTTCCTCTTCTACCTTTTCCCATACCTGTTCTTTCTTGTCCCAGTCAAACCCTGCGCCCCGTGCCTTTTCCTGAATCCTCATGGCTTTCACCATGGCAGGCAGTGATGGAGGTACTCCTCCCAAAACAGACTTATTCCCTTTCTCCTTGAGTTTGATCTTCTCCCAGTTTTCCTTCACGGCCTGCTCATCTTTTGCCTCCACATCACCATAGATGTGCGGATGTCGATGAACCAGTTTGTCACAGATCCCATTGAGCACATCGGTGATGTCAAAGGCCTCTTTTTCTGCACCAATTTTAGCGTAGAACACCATATGAAGCATCAGGTCACCCAGTTCCTTTTTCACCTCCTCCAGATCATTCTCCAAAATGGCATCACCCAACTCATAAGTCTCCTCAATGGTGAGGTGGCGAAGGGTCTCCATGGTTTGCTTCTTATCCCAGGGGCAGTTTTCGCGCAGCTCGTCCATAATGGTAAGCAAGCGGTCAAAGGCTACGAGTTTTTCGGCCCGTCTGGGGTCTGGTTTTGACAATTGTCTGGACATGTGGAAATCTTTAAGGAACTAAGCGTGTTGTAGACAAACAAGATTACAAATATTCTTTAATTTTGCATCAAATTGTAACCTCATGGCTACCGTATTACTTGGAATTGGATTTATCGCAATATTCTTCATCTTGATGTCAGTAAGACTGATATTCAAAAAAAATGGCGAGTTCAAAGGAACCTGTGCCTCCCAGAGCCCTTTTTTGAATAAAGAAGGTGCCACCTGTGGCTACTGCGGCAAAACGATGAGTGGGGATGAGAACTGTGGAAACCCGGACTCTGAGGTCAACAAACTCATGGCTAAATTCAACTAAACTGCACCGAATTTCCATTTGACTATTTTTATTTAATCACATGTCTAACCGACAGCAAAGTCTGCTTTTCTAACTTTGTACTGTCACCAAAAGAATCATATTGTCACTAATTAAATCAATTGCCGGGCTGCGAGGCACGGTAGGCGGAAAAGTGGGCGAAACGCTTACTCCAATAGATGTTGCCAAGTTCACAGCCGGCTTTGGGATGTGGATCAAAGAAACACACGATCAGCCCAAAGTGGTGATCGGAAGAGATGCGAGACCTTCGGGAGTGATCTTCACGGCCATCGTAGAGAATACCCTACGTGCACAGGGTATAGATGTGATAGACCTGGGGCTTTCCACTACCCCCACAGTAGAAATGGCTGTGGTCAATGAAAAAGCTCAGGGTGGCATCATTCTCACCGCCAGCCACAACCCGTCCGGGTGGAATGCACTGAAGCTCCTCAACGAAAACGGGGAGTTCATCACTGCTGCTGATGGCCAAAAAGTGCTGGCATGGGCCGATTCACCGGACCTGCTTTTTATGGACCCAAAGAAATTTGGTGCCGTAGAGACCAAAGACGACTACATCGACTGGCACATCGAGCAGATTTTAAAACTTGACCTGGTCAATGTTGAAGCCATTCGCGAAAAAGGATTCAAAGTAGTGGTAGACGGGGTGAATAGCACCGGAGGCATTGCGGTACCTAAGCTCCTCCGCAAGCTGGGAGTAGAGGTAACAGAACTCTTCTGCGAGCCCAATGGCATCTTTCCACACAACCCCGAGCCACTTCCGGAAAACATCACACAAATCTGCAATGAAATCACCAGTGGTGATTTTGACCTTGGTTTTGTGGTGGATCCAGACGTAGACAGACTGGTCATGGTTTGCGAAGATGGGGTTCCCTTTGGTGAAGAATATACGCTCGTGTCCATTGCGGATTATGTGCTGGGTAAGAAAAGCGGAAATACGGTTTCAAACCTCTCTTCCACCCGGGCCCTGCAGGATGTGACGGAAAAACATGGAAACACCTACAAAGCCGCAGCAGTGGGAGAGGTAAATGTGGTCACCGCCATGAAAGAAACTAACGCTGTAATAGGTGGAGAAGGAAATGGTGGCGTCATCTTGCCCGAGTTGCACTATGGTCGCGACGCCCTGGTAGGGATCGCTTTGTTTCTCTCACACCTTGCTGAGTTTGGCAAAAGCACCTCCATGCTAAGGGCTACTTATCCAAGCTATCACATCTCCAAAAATAAGATTGAGCTGGATGCCAATTTGGATTTGGACAGTGTGTTGGAGAACCTCCAACTGAAGTATGCCAAAAACAAGTTTTCGACCATTGATGGCCTGAAAATAGAGTTTGACAATGAGTGGGTACACCTGAGAAAATCCAATACCGAACCCATAATCCGGATTTACGCTGAGTCTGATAGCCAATCAACGGCCGATCACCTGGCGCAAAAACTCATGATGGACATTAAAGAGTTGATTTCGGCTTAGTCGAAATCAACTCCTCCAGAGAGGGCCAGCTCATAAAGCTTTTGAATCTGAACGGATGTATTTCGCATCAGCGATAGCTCCGGTAGTTGATCGATGGGAAAATACGCTGCGCCCGTGGTTTCATGGCCCGGATTGAGTGCTCCGCCCTCCTCTATACAAAGAAAATTGAGTTTGTAAACGCTGTGTACATCGGCCGGATGATCATGCTTCCGCTTATCCCACACGGCCAGCAAGCGCTCAGGCCTTACTCTGAGACCAGACTCCTCCCATACTTCCTTCACGATATTCTCTGACGGTGAGTAGCCATTGTCTGCCCACCCCCCGGGCATGGCCCATTTTCCGTCGGTTTTTTCACGGATCAATAATATTTTTCCTTCCTTCAAAATCACCCCACGCACATCCACTTTTGGAGTGGGGTAATCGTCCAGGTTTTCAAACTGAGCAACGATGCGCTCAATCTCCACACCCACAAGCGTACTCAGTAAATTGTTGGTGCTTTCCTTCAGCTCCTCATAACGCTCACGGTCATAAGCATCTTCCGCATAAGTCAAACCTGTTTTGGCCAATGACTGCACCCTTTTCAAATATTCCAGTACCTGCTTATTCATGTCCATAGATGTTGTCGGTCTCATGCATAATATGCTTAATTTTGTGCTTTGCATAGTTAACACACGTCCCCGAAATGAAAAAAGTATATTTTGATAATGCGGCTACCACCCCTCTTGACGAGGCTGTATTTGAAGAAATGAAGCCATATATGCTGGAGTATTACGGCAATCCGTCCTCTATCCACTGGCATGGACGGCAGGTGAGATCCGCCATAGAGAAATCCAGAAAAAAAGTGGCTGACCTCCTCAACACCTCTCCGTCAGAAATCTTTTTCACTTCGGGCGGTACCGAGGCTGACAATACGGCCATTCGCTGTACCATAGAAGATTATGGGGTAAAAAACATCATCACCACCCCGTTGGAGCATCATGCCGTACTGCACACCGTAGAAATGCTCGCCAAAAAAGGCAATGTCAATCTGCACCTGTTGGATGTGGATGAGAAAGGTCAAATAAGCCTCGATCAAATAGAGCAGCTCCTCAAAAAAGACCCGAACACCCTCATCACGCTGATGCACGCTAATAATGAAATTGGTACGATGAATGACATCCATGCCATCGCTGAAATGAGCAAGGCCTATGGGTCAGTTTTTCATACAGACACTGTGCAGTCCATGGCGCACTTCCGTCACGACCTGCAGGAGTTGAAAGCCAATTTTGTAGTGGGCTCAGCACATAAATTTCATGGACCTAAAGGCGTGGGGTTCCTTTATGTCAATCATGAAAAAAGAATACAACCCTTTATTCATGGAGGAGCCCAGGAACGCAACATGCGCGGAGGCACAGAAAACGTCTATGGAATCATTGGCCTGGCCAAGGCACTGGAGTTGGCCTACGCTCATATGGATGACCATAAGAAGCAAATAGAATCGGTGAAGTCTTACATGATAGAGCAGCTCAAACTGCACATAGAAGGCGTATCATTCAATGGCACCTCTGACGATTTGGAAAACAGCTTGTATACTGTACTGAGTGTGAGCCTGCCGCCAAGTGAAGACAATGACATGCTGCTTTTCAACCTGGACATCAACGGAATTTCTGCCTCGGGAGGAAGTGCCTGTAGCAGTGGTTCCAACATTGGCTCGCACGTACTCACAGCCATCGGATCCGATCCGCAACGAGGAGCTATCCGGTTTTCATTCAGTAGGTTCAATACCAAAGCAGACGTAGATTACGTTATAGGTAAACTGAACGAAATCCTCACTGTCAGTGCATAGAAAACACGCGATACTCTTACTCATTTTCTTTCAATACTTCTCTCTTCTGGCCCAGAAGCAACCTCCCTCACAGAGGCTTGGCGCTTTCAGGTATACCCAAGAAGACAGAAAGATATTGTCTGGCCAACCCACCACTGCTCTCGTGCTGAAAAGCCCCCATTTTCAGGGACAATCAGTGAAAATAGAGGTGAATGGTACAGCGATGGCTATACCACTGGATCCGGATGCCCCGGCGTATACCTACTTTCTTTCATTGCCCGAACCGATTGAGGTAACCAACGTGGATGCTGACCCTGATTGGTCTGTTTTCCTGATCAATAGTGGCAATGCTCCGGCCACATCCAGTGGAAAATTGAGAGCTGATCAGGAAGAATGTGATTTTAGTGTGGACCCCATCCTGCAGGAAGAATGGCGCAATGGCCTGGATGCCCCGAGCTACAGTCGCTCCTTCACAGACGTGGAGCACGTAATTATTCATCATGCGGCAGGCTCCAATACCAACACCAACTACACTCAGGTGGTGCGTGATATCTACATCTATCATACCGAGGTGAATGGCTGGTCGGATATCGGATACAATTATCTCGTTGCTCAAAATGGGGCGCTTTACGCCGGTCGCGACCCTGCCGGTGGTGAACAGGATAACGTACTGGGTGCACACTTCTGTGGTAGCAATAGCCAAACCATGGGTATTTGTCTATTGGGAAATTATGAAACCGCTCTCCCTACTGATGCGACGTGGGCAACATTACAGCAACTGGCCGCATTCAAACTTCAAAAAGAA
Source organism: Marinoscillum luteum (assembly GCF_044005705.1). Lineage (NCBI taxonomy): Bacteria > Pseudomonadati > Bacteroidota > Cytophagia > Cytophagales > Reichenbachiellaceae > Marinoscillum > Marinoscillum luteum. Next base: position 347,593 of record NZ_JBIPKE010000014.1, read on the forward strand.
AACCTGGATGCCCTCGGGTCCAGCGCACATCCGCTGGGGCAAGTCGGAAACATCGGCGGCCACCGCGATGGGTGCAGTACCCTTTGCCCTGGAGGAAATGTATACGACCAACTCTCAGCGCTACGCTCGGAAGTAGATGGACTGCTCTCCAGTTGTGAGGTCGCCCTGGATTTTGAGCTCTCTGAGCTCACGCTGGAGGCCGGTGAATCTCTGACTGTTTCCAACACCAGCCACGGTTATGACCACTATACATGGTTGTTTGAAGGGGGCAATCCATCTACTGCAGACTGGCCAAATGGTGGGGAAGTACAATATAACTACGGAGGTATTTTTGATATCACCCTCATCGGTCACCAGGGTGCATCAGCGGATACACTGAGCTTTCAGGACGCCATCAGGGTGCTAGCCGAGCCACGCATATTCCCCAACCCCGCCAAGTCAATGACCACTCTGAATGTGGCCACAGATGGGAGTATCATGGCCCTTGAAATTATAGGTATTCAGGGCAAAACACATTTTGCCACCAATGAAGTTGAAGGTGGCATTACCTTGCCTTATCTAACCTCGGGGGTGTATGTCGTAAGGATTCACACCGATGGGCGCTGGGTTTCCCAAATGCTACTGATTCAGTAGATCAGACGCTGCGAACCAAATCTGCCAGGCACTCTACCCACAAAGGATCGTCATTCAGGCTTTCTACCAGATCCCACTGTTCGCCACCGGCTTTGATGAAGTCCTCTTTGTAGGTTTCTCCTACTTCCACTGTGGTCTCCAGACAATCTGAAACAAACGCCGGTGAGAAGGCCAGTACTTTCTTTTTACCCTTTTTAGCCAGGTCTTCCAGCACATGGTCAGTATAAGGCTTGATCCATGGGTCTCTGCCCAGACGGGACTGAAAACAAACGGTATATTTTTCTTCGGGAATCCCCAGTCTATCCGCCAGCAATCGGGTGGTCTGGTAGCATTGGGCCCGATAACAATACCGGTTTCGATCATGAAATTGATTGCAACAGGTGCCTAGTTGGCACTGCTCGCCCACTGAACCCTTCAGGATTTGACGCTCGGGTAAACCGTGGTAGCTGAAAACAAAATGGTCATAGTCGGTCTTTTCCATCCGCTTCTTCCCTTTGTTCACAATGACCTGTAGAAATTTCTCCTCCTCGAGAAACTGCGATGTGAATCTAATTTCCGGGATAATCTGCCAGGTTTTAGTGATCTCCATCACCTTATCAATCACCGAGCCAGTGGAAGCCGAAGCATACTGGGGAAACAAAGGAATGACATGGATTTTGCCCACGTGCTGTTCGCGTAATTTATCCAGCCCCACCTGAATAGAGGGACTTTGGTAGCGCATGGCATACTCCACCACATAGTCTTTCCCCAATATACTTCTCAGGGGCTCCAGAAGATCTTCTGTGTAATACTTCAATGGGGAACCACGCTCAGTAAACAGTCGCCTGTATTCGGCCGCCGACTTGGGTGCCCTGAACGGCGCAATGATAAGATTCACCAACATCCAGCGCGAAACAGCAGGGATATCAATCACCCGCTTATCAGTCAAAAACTCTCTTAAATATTTTCTTACATCACCCACCTTAGTGGAATCCGGTGTTCCCAGATTTACCAGCAAAACTCCTGTTTTCATTTAATTGCTTTTGTTTTGGCTACTGAAATATATTCGCCTCCCAAATAATTATCGCATAGACCGTGAAACGCAAAAATCGGGTCATAGACATCAAAAGAAACCTGCGATATCGATATTTCACCGCGCCCATCAGCATGCAGATACCTGCAAAAGGCAATGGCGTCAGCGCTGCGACGATAACCAGAAAACCTCCGAATTTGTTAACATGCTTTTCAAATTTGGCCAGATAGTTCTTTTGTAAGGTGCGGTACAGCTGCGTGGTGCTAAAGTGAGAACCGATGTAATAGCCGATGATGCCTGCCAGATAAGACAGGACAGAAAGGCCTGCCACATTCAGGATATATTGTTGGAGCACCTCATTTCGAAGCGACCAGATCATAAACAACTCCGGAGGGATAATGCCAAAAACGGTCTCTGAGGTAAAAAAAATGCCAAAAATAACAAAGGGCTTATCGTATAGTGGCCCCAAAACCCCCTCGAGTGAGAAGTTATAATTTGCCTTCAAATAGAAATAACCCCCAACAATAGCCGCCAGCCAGAGTATTCCCCTGAATAAGTTCTTTAAGAAAAAGCGGGTACGCTCCATGGCCTCCCTTTGCTCATCTGGCTGCATAAATCTTTGGGCAGATTTGGTGTACTTTGGGTATCCTCCAGAAAACGGATTCCCTGTGGATTTGTTGAAATTCTAACCGCAAAACTAAGATTTTTCCTTTTCCTCCACAGCTTTCCGGGCAGTCTTTACTTCTTTGTTTGGCTGACTATAGATTACTTCCCAATAGGGATCGGATAACTCGGTGTATTTTCCATGAAACTGTGTGAGCATTATTTTCACAGCATAGTTCAGCCTGTTCACCGCATCCTTGTAGTAATCAACTCTATTCTGAGGATGAAAAATGAAGAACTTCACGATAGGAAATGCAGCCGTTCTGAACTCACCCAATGCCTTCTTCACCGAAACACTCTCGCTCTCCAATGAGGCAATCGCCTCTTCACTGCATGCCGCCAGCCCCTTCAACAGTGCAGAATACAGTAGCTGTGTCTCCAGTCCCCCCTCCTCGTAAGTGGTTATAATATCCTCACAATGCGCTTTCAGGATCCGAAGACCCGGAAGACTTTTGACGGATTCTGTAAATACATCAGGTTGCCACAGAATTTCTCTGAAAGTGAAAATGGAAGGTAACAATTCGGTATCGTACTCCTCATCACTCTTAAGCCCCACGAGCACTTGCTGTGAAATATCCGCTACCACCACACTGCCTGCCACCAGTTTATAAGACCAGCCCTGCTCGTCGGCGCTGATCAGCTCAGAAAAATTCCATATCTCACTTAGTGCTATCTTCATAGAGAATTACCCGCCAATATATCCAAATGCGATAAATATAACCCAACTATTACCACAATGATAAACAGTAACTTCATCTGAATAACATATTCATAACGCCGAATGACGCAACCTTTTTGAGAAAATTTAGTATGCTTGCATAACACTTTCGCCTTGTTATGACCCGTAAAGCATCGCCCATATTCTTCGAAGGCACCAAAATCGTCAGACTTTCTGACCTTCCCTTCGCCCAGTCTACCCTTTTTTCCGGATGGCTGCAGCCCGTTCATTTCATCATACTCGGAGAGCGCAATGATTATGATTGTGTGAAGTACGAAGACTATGAATACTGGTACCAAAACTACTACGTAGGAGAAAAAGATTTGGACAATATCATTTAACTAGCCCCTCGCTTTTTCACCCATATTTTCTAATTTCCCCGAATGGAAAAAAGATGGGAGCTGCGGGACATTCCAAATACCGACTACCTCGAGTCTCTTTCGAAGGAGCTCAACATCAACAAAGACCTCACAGCCCTCCTCCTGCAGCGGGGCATTACTGAGTTTGAGCAGTCCAAAAGTTTCTTCAGACCATCTCTGAGCCATCTGCACGATCCCTTTCTGATGAAAGACATGGATAAGGCCGTCAATAGGCTGTGTGAAGCTATTTTTTCCAATACCAAGATTCTCATCTACGGCGATTATGACGTGGACGGCACCACTTCGGTATCCCTCATGTATGGCTTTCTTAAGTCCTTCTCAGATCACCTGGAATATTACATTCCCGACCGATACACAGAAGGATATGGCATCTCTACCAAAGGGATTGAATATGCCCATGACAATGGCTTTCAGCTCATCATCAGCCTGGACTGTGGCATCAGAGCAGTGGACAAAGCCGCCCTGGCCAATTCTTATGACATTGATCTGATCATTTGCGATCACCACATCCCTGGGGAGCAACTGCCTGAAGCCCATGCCATCCTGGATCCCAAGCAGCCAGAGTGCCCCTATCCATTCAAGGAACTATCAGGATGCGGAGTGGGCTTCAAGCTCTTGCAGGGCTTTTGCATGCAAAACTCCATCCCTCTGGAGCAGCTGTATCAACATCTGGACCTGGTGGCCGTGAGCATCGCCTCCGACATTGTGCCCATCGTTGGCGAAAACAGGGTTTTGGCATTTTATGGGTTGAAAAAGCTCAACCACTCGCCTTGTCCGGGACTCAAAGCGCTGATGGAAGTCAGTGGCCTAAAAAATGAAATTGACATTTCGAGTATCGTTTTTTACCTCGGGCCCAGGATCAACGCTACCGGGCGACTCACCCACGCCCATGACTCGGTGCGGCTGCTCACTGCCGAAAATGATAGCGAAACCGAAGCCTTTGCCAGCGTACTCAATGCCAAAAATGCCCAAAGAAAGGATTTTGACAAGACCATCACTGAGGAAGCCCTGAGCATGGTGGAGGAAGATGAAAGTCTGAAGCTTGCCAAGAGCACCGTACTCTTCAAAAATGACTGGCACAAGGGAGTGATCGGTATTGTGGCCTCCCGATGCATCGAAAAATACTACCGACCTACCATCATCCTGACCGAATCCAAAAATAAGGCGACAGGAAGTGCCCGCTCCATCGAAGGCTTCGACATCCATGAGGCCATTTCTTCCTGCAGTGACCTGCTCGAACAATTTGGTGGACATACCCATGCAGCGGGCCTCACCCTGCCACTCGAAAATGTAGCTGCTTTCCGACAAAAATTTGAAAAGATTGTTTCTGAAACCATCAATCTGGAAATACTACAGCCCAAACTGGAGATAGACCTGGAAGTAGATCTGAGTTTTGTGAATTACAAAAACTATATGATCATCAAGCAGATGTCCCCTTTTGGCCCACAAAACCTCAAACCTGTCTTTGTGACCAAAAATGTGAAGCTGAAATTTCCTCCCAAAATAATTAAAGACGAACACCTCAAGGCCTCGTTCTATCAGGAAGGAAACCACCTCGCCTATGAAGCCATTGGCTTTGGTTTGGCTGAAAAATCTGAAGACCTCCTGAACCATGAGGTCTTTCAGGTGGTCTACCAGATAGAGGAAAACACCTACCGGGGAAACAAAAGCCTACAGCTAAACATTAAGGATATTAAATTTGATTGATATCTTGCAAGGTCAATAGATATGGAATTACGAGCAGAGCATTTAATCAAGAAGTATAAGAAACGCCGGGTGGTTAATGACATCTCCGTGTCAGTGAACCAGGGAGAGATTGTGGGATTGCTCGGGCCAAATGGAGCGGGGAAAACCACTACCTTCTACATGATTGTAGGACTTATCAAGCCCAATGAAGGGAGCATCTTCCTGGACGAGGAGAATATCACTGACCTGGCCATGTACAGAAGAGCCAAAAAAGGAATTGGGTACCTGGCTCAGGAAGCCTCAGTATTCCGTAAACTATCAGTGGAAGATAATATCCTGGCGGTGCTGGAAATGACCAAGCTCTCCAAAGTGGAGCAAAAAGAAAAAATGGAGTCTTTGCTGGAGGAATTCAGTCTGACCCACGTCAGAAAAAACCTGGGCATGGTGCTCTCCGGCGGTGAAAGAAGAAGAACCGAAATTGCCAGGGCCCTGGCAGTGGATCCAAGCTTTGTCCTTTTGGATGAGCCTTTCGCAGGTGTCGACCCCATTGCCGTGGAAGAGATCCAGACCATTGTGGCTCAGCTCAAGAACAAAAACATCGGTATCCTCATCACCGACCACAACGTGGATGAAACCCTCTCCATCACCGACAGGGCATATCTGATGTTTGAAGGAAACCTCCTGAAAGCCGGCACGCCTGAGGAACTGGCTGCCGATGAGCAAGTGCGCAGGGTCTATTTGGGTAAGAACTTTGAACTCCGACGAAAGAAATAATGGAGATTCTTAATTCCATATTGACCTGGGTAATGAAGAAGAGGATTCACGACATTGAACTCTTCATGAAGTACCCGCACGAGGTGCAGGAAGAACTGCTAATGTCGCTGATCTCCCGCGCCTCAAAGACGGAGTATGGGAAAAAGTACGAGTTTGACAGCATCGCTACCCGCGAACAGTTTCGACAAAGAGTGCCAATAGTCACCTACGAGGACATTTTCCCCTATGTGGAAAAACTGATGCGTGGCGAACAGAATCTCCTCTGGCCTACAGAAATCCGTTGGTTTGCCAAATCTTCTGGTACGACCAACGCCCGCAGCAAATTCATTCCTGTGTCTAACGAGGCGCTGGAAGACTGTCACTACAAAGGAGGCAAGGATCTCCTCTCTATCTATGTCAACAATTATCCCGACACCAAGATGTTCACGGGAAAAAACCTGGTGATAGGCGGCAGCCAGCAGGTAAACCAGTTTGACAAAAACGCCAAATCGTACTATGGTGATGTCTCGGCTGTATTGATCAAAAACCTTCCTTTCTGGGCCCAGATGGTCAGAACTCCCTCACTGGATATTGCGCTGATGGAAGAATGGGAAGAGAAGATCGAAAAAATGGCACACTATACCCTGGATGAAAATGTGACCTCCATCTCGGGTGTCCCCACCTGGACGATTGTGCTCCTGGAGCGAATCCTGGAAATCAAAGGCGCAAGCTCTATCCTTGAGGTGTGGCCCAATCTGGAGACCTTCATCCACGGTGCGGTGGCGTTCACCCCATACGAGAAGCTTTTCAATAGCCTCATTCCTTCTCCGAACATGCGTTACATGGAGACCTACAATGCCTCCGAAGGGTTTTTCGGAATCCAGGATCGCACAGACTCTAAAGAAATGCTCCTGATGCTGGACTATGGGATCTACTACGAGTTTATCCCTAAGGAAGAGTGGGACAGTGATCAGCCCAAGACCATTAGTCTGGACGAAGTGGAGCTGGGAAAAAACTACGCCATCATCATTACTACCAACTCCGGCCTTTGGAGGTACAAGATTGGTGACACCATCAGGTTTACCTCTCTGGATCCCTTTCGGATCAAAATCAGTGGGCGTACCAAACACTTTATCAACGCCTTTGGCGAGGAGTTGATCATAGAAAATGCAGAGGAGGCCATCGCCGAAGCCTGTGAACAAACCGATGCGGAAATGGAGAACTTCACCGCCGGACCACGCTATCTGGAGGCCGGCACCAGAGGTTGTCACGAGTGGATCATTGAGTTTAACAAACAGCCTAAGGACCTGGATCAATTCAAGCGAATTTTGGATGCCAAACTCCGCGAAATCAATTCTGACTATGACGCCAAGCGTCACAAAGACATTGCGCTGGTAGCCCCTCTGGTACATCTGGTAGCCAAAGGCACTTTTTATCACTGGATGAAAAAACGCGGTAAATTAGGTGGACAAAATAAAGTACCCAGGCTATCCAATAACCGGGAGTACCTGGATGATCTGCTGGAAATGGTTGTGGCCAGATAATCACTTTTTCACCCGCAACACAAAGAGGTCATAATCTCCGGTGGATTCAATCCGATCAGATGAGAATACGGCCTCATTGTCCGAGCTTACCCTAAAGTCGAAATCATCATCCACAGTATTGATCGGGATGCCTGCATTGATAGGAGGCCCCCAAACATTCTTCACATCATCAAACTCCGAGTAATAAATGTCCCTCTTGCCTAGTCCGCCGGGTCGGTCAGAGCTGAAATAGAGGCGCTTATTGTCATCTGTCAGGTATGGGTAGTCCTCATTGTACCTACTACTCACCTGAGGGGAAATAGGTACCGGCTCCATCCATTCGCCGGTAGAGCGTAGCTTCAATGACTCAAATATCTCCAGGCCATTGTCTTCTGTGGGTTTTGAAAAGATCAAACGGGTCTTATACTTATTCATATAAATGTGGTGAACGCCGGCCAAATCCAGGGTCTCCACGGCAGAAAGCACTTTCCAGTCCTTCGCCCCAATTTCCATCTCGTTGAGCTGGTTGCTTTGCTGATTGTAGTACATAAACGTACCCCGAACATAGAGCAGGTTGAGATGGTCAACCTCCACGGGGGATTGAGAAATCACTTTTGGCGTGTTCCACCCATAAGGGCCCTTTTCCGTCACATAAATATCAAATTTTCCTTCCTCCAATCGATCCGAAGCAAAGAGGAGCTTCGTCTCATTCTCAAACAATACTCCAGACATTTCTGCAAAGTTGGAGTTGATAGGGCTTTCGAGTGGTGTCACTGCCACGGAAGTCTCAGCGGCATTGACAAATTGCAGTTTGAACTGCGCCTCCTGCCGATACGAGTCCAGCTTATTCATGCCCTCAGACATCTGAAGAAACTGGTTTAAATACTCTGACGCCTTGGAGAGGATATTTCTTCTCAGGTAAATCTTGCCCAGCCAATAGTAGTACAGCGGGTCCTTGCCTTTCTCGGCTTCAAACTCCAGATACGTATCAATGGACCGATACCGGTACTTCTTGCTCAGTAAAGCGCTGATGGTGGATTTGTATTTGACATCCGGGAGGTCTGAAATGTACTGAAAAGCGTCCACTGCCAGATCATACTTCTCCTGACGCATGTATGCATCTGCATCCTGATAAATTTTTACCTCACTTTGGGCGTGGGTCATCAAGGGAAGAAAAACTACAACCGAAATGAACACCCCTATGGATTGTATTTTTCCACAAATTACCATCTGTTTGCTGATTAGATAGTAATAAATTACTCAATTTCATGCAAAAATCATAATATGCCACTGTAGTATTTGCAATTGTGCTGAATAACGCTTTCATCTTGGGTGCACCCGGTTTTTGAAAAAACCTGAACGATTCTATCCATTCGTTTGAATTTTCTCAGAAATCCCGCAAAGAGTTGTGCTCAAACTCACCAAATACTAAAAATGCCTATCAATCGGATTATTGTTCTTCATCGTAGTGATTGACATAGTTTTCCCACTTTTCCAGCACCTGGGTGAAGTCTTCGGGGAGTTCAGAGTCGAAGCGCATTGGCTCCTTGGTGATGGGGTGAATAAAGCCCAAGGTCTTGGCATGAAGGGCCTGTCTCGGAATCATTTTGAAGCAGTTATGAACAAACTGCTTGTATTTGGTAAACACAGTGCCTTTCAGAATGGTGTCACCCCCATAGGTGGCATCATTGAAGAGCGGGTGCCCGATGTATTTCATATGTGCCCTGATCTGATGCGTACGGCCAGTCTCCAGGTTACACTTGAGCAACGTGACATACCTCAGCTGCTTCACAGTCTCGTAGTGGGTCACAGCATTTTTCCCAAAATCCCCTTCCGGAAAAGCAGTTGTGATCCGGCGATCCTTCAGGCTGCGGCCCACAAACACATCAATGGTGCCTTTGGCGGGTTCTGGCTCTCCCCATACGAGTGCATAGTAGGTGCGTTCGATGCTGTGATCGAAAAACTGGCGTGCCAGGCCGGTCATGGCAGCCTCTGTCTTGGCAATCACCAGAAGTCCCGAAGTATCCTTGTCTATCCGGTGTACCAGCCCGGGTCTACCTTCGTTTCCTTCCATTTCGGGAAGGTTCTGAAAGTGAAACGCCAGAGCATTTACCAGGGTACCGCTCCAGTTTTGGTATGCCGGATGCACCACCATCCCGGCTGGTTTGTTCACGATCAAGAGATATTTATCCTCATAGACGATATTTAACGGAATGTCCTCAGGGACAACATCCTCATCTCTGGGAGGCTCCGACAAATAGATATGTATAGAATCACCCGGATGCACTTTGTAGTTGGGCTTCACCAATTCCCCATTCACTTTAACAAAACCATCTTTAATGCCAGACTGAATCTTGGTGCGTGTGACGTTGGGCAACCTGTCCATTAAAAACTTGTCTACACGCAGTATGGCCTGTTTGGGATCTGCTATAATGTGGTGATGCTCAAATAAGTCCTCGTTCTGGTGCTCTTCCTGTGGGTCAATCATGGGGCAAATTTACCTAACTTCGCTGTATGGCTCGCATACCTTCTCCAATTGAGCAAATTCATGATCCTCTCTTTGAAGAAAAGGGTATGGAAGTCTGGATCAAGCGTGATGACCTCATTCATCCCCATATCATGGGCAACAAATGGAGGAAGCTGAAATACAATATTCTCCATGTGCGGGAATCCCACCTCGCCGGCATTGTCACGTTCGGGGGGGCATACTCTAACCACATAGCCGCCACCGCAGCGGCCTGTGCCGCGAATCAACTCCCCTCTATCGGAATCATACGGGGTGATGAGCTGTCTCCTGACAGCAACCCCACCCTTCGGTTTGCTTCAGACCAGGGCATGAAACTCCAATTCGTCTCCAGAAATGAGTACCGACAACTCAAGGAAAACCATCATCAACTCCAGCAGACCCATCCTGGCTATCTGATCCTGCCGGAAGGGGGCACCAACGAGCTGGCCATCCGGGGGTGTCAGGAAATCTGGACTGAAATAAACCAATCTTTCGACTATGCAATCACTTCTGTGGGTACGGGGGGTACGATGGCTGGATTGTTAAAAGCAATGAGTGGGGAGGGTAAACTGATCGGAATCTCCGCTCTTAAAGGGAATTTCATTCATTCAGAATTCAGGAACATGCTCCAGCATTACAACATTCCATTTGAAAATTACGAATTAATGGATCAATGGCATTTTGGTGGATACGGGAAGGTAACAGACGGCCTGGTGACATTTATTAATGACACTAAAGAAAAAATCAAAGTGCTTTTTGATCCCATTTACACAGCAAAAATGTACTTTGCGGTAACTAAACTCATTGAGACTAATTATTTCCCTTCCAACTCAAAAATAGTCCTGATCCACACCGGGGGCCTGCAGGGAATCGCAGGATTCATCGAAAAACAGAAGAAAAACATTTTGCTTTAGACTTATTTTGCCAATTTTAGTAACGTGAAAAAATCACTATCCGCCCTATTGATCCTTTTTTGCCTGAGTTGTAATGTCAATGACCTTGATTTTGACAACCTCAAAGGCCCTACTCTAACCAGCGAGGTAGCCTTGCCGCTTGGTGATATCTCCTATTCCATGCGTGACCTCCTAAACGAAATAGGGGACAAAGCACTCCAGCTGGATGAAGACAGCACTTCCTTGTTGAAGCTCACCTATTTTGATAGTGCTGAGTTCAGTAAAGGAGAGGACGTGATCAACATAGAAGACATTAGCAACCAGGCCAGGATTAGCATCCCGACACTGGGCCCCGCTCCGGAAAGTCTGCAAGCTGTGATTGATACCGTATTGGTCTTTAGTTACCCAGCTGAAAATAATGAAGCTCTTGACTCAGTATTTTATAATGGTGGAAGCCTGGTCCTTTCTTTAAATTCCAATATGGGCAGTGATGTCAATTTCACCTTTGACATTACCAACACCCGGTCAATCTCCGCAAATGAGCCCGTAACATTTGCTGGCAGCATGGGTGGTTTTGGCAACTATGAGGAGTCAAGAGACCTGGATGGTTACAAAACACTGCTCTCCACGGAAGGAGACAGCAACACTTTTCAGGTAAATGCCCAAATCACGGTATTTCTTGGTCCAGGAGAGAGCACTTCCCCTACAGACTATCTGAATATGACCCTCAGCTACCTCGACCAGACCTTTTCTATCCTATATGGTAAGTTTGGGCAAGACACACTGGCTGTAGGCAACGAAATACTCAACATCGCCTTTTTTGAAGACCTGGGGGAATCTGGCTTCAAGTTTGGTGATCCGGAAATTAACTTCCATTTTGAAAGTACTTTTGGGGTCCCGATGGGCATCGTCTTCAGGGGTCTTTATGGTGCAGATAGCTCCGCCAGCGGAATGGATACCACCTACCTGAGTGGAAGTGCCACTGTAACACCACAGGTAGTGGAAGGGGCCGAGTCTCCAGGTCAGTTTGTTCAGTCTACCGTATCCCTCAATAGCCAAAACTCTTCTTTGCGGGATTTGCTGGCGGCCTCTCCCAGGTCCATCGGTTTTAATCTCACGGGAATTGCTAACCCCGATGACCCTACCCAACAGAACTTTGTGATGGATGATAGCTATATCTCCACAGCCATTGAGATCTCGCTTCCTATGGAGTTGTCGCTGAAGGATGTCACACGCGAAATTGATTTTAGTCTTGGCGATGGACTGGACTTTGATGAGGCCGAAAGCCTGACCATGCGAATCATCTCGCTCAATGGGCTTCCATTTTCAGCCAGGCTAGAAGTAGAGATCAGGGATAAGTCGGACTCTACACTCCATACTGTACCACAGGCACTGGTCCTGGAAACTCCTTTTATCGATAAGGCCGGACTGGTGACACAGGCCCGAAGCCACGTGGAAGACATCCACCTCACTGCCGAAGGTGTGGATGCTCTGCGGGTCGGATCGAAAGTTGTGTTAAGGATTATATTGAATACGCCCGCCACTTCCGGTACCAGAGATGTCTACGTGAAAATCCTGGCGGATTATAAAATCGATATTAAAGTGGCAGTAGTCGGAAAACTAAAAACTGAACTATGATGAGGCGATTTTATGTTACTTTCTCCTTGGTAGTAGCCTGTGCCCTTGCCTCCAGCGCTCAGAACAGTCTGTCCTTCTATCACCTTGGCAACACTACCTTTCAGAATAGTTACTACAACCCGGCACTGGTTCCTGAGGGAAAAGTGTTCGTAGGACTTCCGGTACTTTCAGGTATTCATTTGAATTTCAATAATAAATTCAATTACAAGGATGTCATCATACAGGGAGAAGTTCAAAAGGAAATAGACCTCAACCTCTACCTTAAGAGTCTGCAGAAAAACAACATGGTGAGCATGACCACTACCTTTAACCTCTTTCATCTTGGGATCACCACCAGAGGCGGGTCTACCCTGGCACTGTATGCCAATGAGCGAATAGAGATGGATTTTTTATACCCAAAATCTCTCATGGAATTCCTGATTAAAGGCAACGCCGGATCTAAAGGTGAAACCGTCAAAATAGGCAAGACGAGGTTATCCACAACCTATTTCAGGGAATTCGGATTGGGTTATTCCACCAATGTTTCGAGTGACCTCTCAATAGGCGTTCGGGCTAAATATCTTCAGGGTTTTCTCAATGGAAGCACCCCTGGAGGTTTCACAGCCGACCTTACTACAAACAAAGAAGACTACTCCATCAGTCTGGATATGCGCGATGCTACCTTCCGCACCAGTGGAATGGACATCTTTCAGGGGAATACCGGCAATCTGGGTACTCACCTCATCTCCAATAACAATCGCGGCGCAGCCATTGACCTGGGGTTCAACCTGAACATGGGACCTGATTATACCATCTCAGGATCCATTACAGATATTGGATTCATTTCGTGGAAAGAGGACATTAAGAATTATACCCTTGCCGATACCACCATGACTTACTCGGGCATCGACCTTAAAGATCCGGGGGATTTGGTGCAGACCATAGAGGACTCCCTCATCAATAAGTTTAAGAATCGGAATAGTGAAACCGACAACCCTTATACCACCATCATCAGCCCGAAAGCGTATTTGAGCTGGACTTATCATGCGCACAATGGGGGAGATGTGATCGCCACAGGGGGTGCAAGGTATATTCAGGGTCAGATGAAGTTTCTTTTAGGGGCGGGATATAGACATTCTTTCGGGAAATTTTTCGTAGGGACTTTCAATGTCACCAAGCTTCCGCAGCAGTTTTTCAACATGGGGGCGGCTCTGGCGCTGAAAGGCGGACCCGCACAGATGTATCTGGCCGTAGATCAGGTGGTCAACTATGACCTCACAAAATTTCAAGCCATTGATGTGAGGTTTGGTATCAACTTCATCATTGGCCAAAAGGAGCCGGAGAGTTTGATGGAAGCAAATAAACCAAAAGTCAAAAGGACAAAAGCAGGTACGCAGAGCTTCCTTGGCCAAAAAGTGGATGTAAAGGGTCAGGAGGGGATTTACACCATCATCAATAAGCAGGAAAGAAGGAAGAAGCGTGACTATGAGTTTGAGGGTGATCCCATCCCCAAGGAGAAGAATCGTTTTAAACAACGCTCACCCAAAGAGCGGTACTAGCGCGCAAAAAGCACCTCAAAAGCCTCTGAAAGACGGGTAAATGCCTTCACTTCTATATCAAACTTAGAAGTGTCAATCCCTTTTACATTGTATTTTGAGAGATAGATCTGCTTAAACCCTAGTTTGGCAGCCTCTGTAATCCGTGATTCTATTCTATTCACCGCTCTAATCTCTCCTCCGAGACCTACTTCCGCTGCAAAACAGATAGAACTGGGAATGGCAATGTCATCAAATGAAGAAAATACTGCCGCACAAATGGTCAAATCCAGTGCCGGGTCATTCACCTTGATTCCTCCGGCCAGGTTGAGAAAGATGTCCTGCGCGCTGAGTCTTATTCCAAGTCTTTTTTCCAAAACAGCCAGCAGCATATTCAACCTTTTTCCGTCAAAGCCGGTAGTGCTCCGCTGCGGCGTGCCATAGGTCGCCGGGCTCACCAATGCCTGCACCTCTATCAGCAAGGGTCTGTTTCCCTCCAGAGTAGCGCCTATCCCCACCCCACTCAAAAAGCCATCTCTTGGTGAAATCAATACCTCAGAGGGGTTGGTCACCTCACGGAGGCCAGTCTCCCGCATTTCATAAATGCCAATCTCAGAAGTAGAACCGAAGCGGTTTTTGGAAGTGCGCAAAATCCGGTATGAAAGGTGCCTGTCTCCCTCAAACTGCAACACGGTATCCACCATATGCTCCAGCACCTTTGGGCCGGCAATCGCTCCGTCTTTATTCACATGCCCAATCAGAAAAACAGGGACATTGGTCTGTTTGGCGTATTTCATCAATTTACCTGCACACTCCCGCACCTGTGAGATGGAGCCCACCGAAGCTTCGATGGTTTCCGTATGCAAGGTCTGGATAGAGTCAATGATCAGGATCTCCGGCTTCAGCTGCGCTGCATGATTCAAAATATTGGCCAGGGATGTCTCGGCCAAAAGAAAACAGTTTTCGGCCTGTATGCCAATGCGCTCCGCCCGCATTCTGATCTGATCCAGACTTTCCTCCCCTGAGGCATAGAGTACTTTGGTGGTTTTCATCCTGATGGCCATCTGGAGCAACAGGGTAGACTTTCCGATTCCGGGCTCTCCCCCTATCAATACCAGCGATCCGGGAACAATGCCACCACCCAGCGTCCGGTTCAGCTCTCCGGTAGGGGTCTTTATGCGCTGATGCTCGTCATAGACGACATCCTGAATCTTGCGTGGCTGATTGCGAGGGGCACTGGCATCTTCCCACACCTCTTTCTCTGTGGAGCTCCCTTTGGTCACAATCTCCTCTACATAGGTATTCCACTCCCCACAGGCAGGGCATTTGCCCACCCATTTGGCGGAGTTGGCTCCGCAGTTCTGACAATAAAAAGTAGTTTTAGCTTTGGCCAAAGGTTTTGGATGTTATTCACACAAAGGAAATATTTTTATCTTCACCAGCGATAAATAATTTTGATTCATTTACTTCAATCCGCTGCATATGCGCTCCAGACTTGTCGGTTTTATTTTCGTCCTGCTCTTATCATTCCATATGGTCGCCCAGGAATCCTACTTTGGGTGGAAAGTAGGGTATAACAAGACCACTTTGAAAGGTGAAAACTCAGGAAATGTGAGCCTGAGCCCCCGAAACACTTTTAGTAGCGCGTTTGTCCTTTCTACTCAAATGCGATCCCTGCCCCTTGGGTTTTCCATGGAGCCAGGTTATATCCTCAAGGGTACCCAAATAGATCATGACACACTCGATTATAAGTTTCATTACCTGAATATGCCAGTGCTGCTGGATGTATATCCTGTAAAAAGACTAAAACTGAGTCTGGGCGTAGAAATTGCCAGGCTTCTAAGCGCTAAAAACCTCGCCAATGACTCCACCCGACAAAACATCATCTCCACTTATGATAAACGGTGGGAAGTATCGGCCGCAATAGGAGCCAGTCTGTCTGTTTCTTATTTTATGGATTTGGGGATTCGGTACAATACTGCACTTTCGCAAATCTCGAATCAAGATGCCATCATCGATCGAAAGAATCTGTTCAATCAGTACACCCAGCTATTCCTCCTGTTCAAAATCGCTAACTAACCCTCTCTAGCACAGCTGCACGTAGCTCCCCAGCCATGTGATGTTGTTTTTGTAGGGTTGAATGGTATTCTGAACCTTTGGTTCATTAAAGTGTCCTTCAAACTCCACAAAAAATACATACTTGAAGGTAGTACCTTCTTTAGCAGGCCGGCTTTCTACTTTACAAAGATTGATTCCAGCGTTCTGGAAATTCTGTAAGAACCTCACCAAAGATCCGGGCTCATCAGGCAGGTTGGCAATCACCGAGGTTTTATCCTGCCCACTTACCTGATTGACGAAATTCTGACTAATAATCAAAAACCGGGTCTGGTTATCCGCCGAGTCCTGGATATTGCTATAAAGGATAGGTAAGGTATACTGTCTGGCAGCGATAGGCGCACAGATAGCTGCTGCTCCGTCTTCCCCCCCTGCAATCTGACAGGCTCGGCTCGTGGAGCTTACAGGCACCAGTTTCACCGGGTGTTTAAAGTAGTCATTCAGGAAGTTTTTACACTGCCGGAAGGCAATGTCTCTCGAATAGACGGTTTTGATGTTTTCCAGGTTTTCCTCCTTGGAGGCAAAGGCGAAATGAATGGGCAAGACAATCTCAGCAGCTATGCTCAGCTTATGCTGGGCCAGCAGATCGATGGTTTCCTGCACAGTACCTTCCTGATTGTTCTCTATTGGTACCACACCGAACCTGGCTCGTGAAGTTTTTACAGACTCAAATACGGAGGTGATAGAATCCAGTGGAATGTAGTCGCTCATGGCGCCATACCTGCTCTCAGCAGCCTGGTGGGTGAAGCTTCCCTCCGGACCCAAATAGGCAATACGCTCGGGGAGTTCGTAGTTTCTGCTTACCGCAAAAATCTCGAAGAAGATAGCCTCAATGGCTGCTCTGTTCAGTATCCCCTGACTATTGGCCGTGAGGCGATCAATAATCGCCTTTTCCCGCTCTGGCCGATAGATGGCAGACTTATCTGATCGCTTCAGTTTGCCCACCTCCTGCACGATATCCATTCGCTTGTTGAGCAACTTGATCAGCTCATCATCCAATTGGTCTATTTCTTTTCTAAACTCTTCTAGCATCTCACAAAACACAAAGTAAAAAGCTAAAATAACCCAACACTGTCACAAATACGAGTAAAAATGACATTGGTAAAGTGGGGGTCATCGACTAATTTTGGCGCTTCGTTCTAAGGAGGAATTAAAAAAGACTTCCCCACCAGGTAAAACCTAAAGCTAACCATGAAAAGAGACGACAAACTATTTGCCCTAATAGATCAGGAAAAAAGAAGACAAAACGAAGGCATCGAGCTCATCGCCTCTGAGAACTTTACTTCTCTGCAGGTAATGGAGGCTGCCGGTAGTGTGCTCACCAACAAATACGCTGAAGGACTACCTGGGAAACGCTATTATGGAGGCTGCGAAGTAGTGGATGAAGTGGAGACCCTGGCCATAGAGCGAATCAAAGAACTTTTCGGTGCCAACTGGGCCAATGTACAACCTCACTCAGGTGCGCAAGCCAATGCTGCTGTTTTCCTGGCTTGTCTCAACCCTGGCGATAAAATCCTGGGATTTGACCTGTCACATGGCGGCCACTTGTCACATGGCTCACCTGTGAACCTTTCTGGAAAATATTACCAGGCCAACTTCTATGGCGTGGAGCAGGACACCGGCCTGATCGACATGGACAGAGTGGAAGAGAAAGCCAGGCAAATCAAACCCAAGATGATCATCTGTGGTGCCTCGGCCTATTCCAGAGACTGGGATTATGAGCGCTTCCGCGAAATTGCTGATGAAGTAGGTGCCGTATTGCTTGCGGACATTTCTCATCCGGCAGGGCTTATCGCACGTGGATTGCTCAATGACCCACTTGATCATTGCCACATCGTTACTACCACCACCCACAAGACCCTGAGGGGTCCTCGTGGCGGACTCATCATGGTGCGCGAAGACATTGACAATCCATTTGGCCTTACCACAGCCAAGGGAACCATTCGTAAAATGAGTTCTATCCTGGACTCCGGGGTATTTCCCGGTACACAAGGAGGACCTTTGGAGCACATCATCGCTGCCAAAGCCGTGGCTTTCGGTGAAGCCTTATCTGATGAATACATGACCTACATCATGCAGGTGCAGAAAAACGCTAAGGTGATGGCTGATGCCTTTGTGAAGAAAGGCTATGACCTTATCTCGGGAGGCACAGACAACCACCTGATGCTCATAGACCTAAGGTCCAAAGAGCTAACAGGAAAAGATGCCGAAAATGCACTGATCAAGGCGGACATCACTGTGAACAAAAACATGGTGCCTTTTGATGACAAATCACCCTTTATCACCTCTGGCATGCGCGTAGGTACTGCGGCCATTACTACCCGAGGCATGATGGAGAGCGATATGGAAAAAATTGTGGACCTGATAGACAAGGTAATCACCAACCATACGGATGATGAAGCCCTTGCACATGTGAAATCCAGTGTGAACGCCTGGATGAATGACTTCCCGCTTTACGCATAAGATATATGCCTCTGGATCAAGTTGAGGATGAAGAACAAGAAATGACCTTTTTGGATCACCTGGAGGAACTCCGGTGGCATCTGATCAGGTCGCTTATTGCCATAATGGTTTTCGCTATAGCGGCTTTTGCTGCTAAAACTTTGGTTTTCCATACCATTATTTTGGGACCCAGCCGGGTCGACTTCTGGACTTACGAGGCCCTTTGTCGATTATCAGAAATGCTCAAGTCTCCGGCCCTTTGTATCGATGAGCTCCCATTCATCATCCAAAGTCGGCAGATGACGGGTCAGTTTTCGATGCACGTCACTTCTTCCTTTGTGATTGGTATTATTTGCGCATTTCCATATGCCTTCTGGGAGATCTGGCGCTTTGTCAAACCCGGACTTTATCCCAAAGAGCGCAAGGCAGCCAGAGGTGCCACATTTTATGTAAGTCTCCTCTTTTTGATGGGCGTGTTCTTTGGCTATTTCATTGTCACTCCCATTTCGATCAACTTTTTGTCCAACTATCGGCTGGACCCAAGCATCATGAATGAGTTTGACATCATATCCTATGTGTCTACGGTCATCACGCTCATCCTGGCCTGCGGTATATTGTTCCAGCTTCCCATAGTGGTGTTCTTTCTGACCAAAGCCGGTCTGGTCACGCCGGAACTTTTAAAGACCTACAGGCGTCATGCCATTATAGTTATTTTGATTTTGGGGGCCATGCTCACCCCTCCTGATCCTTTCAGTCAGATATTGATCGCAATTCCCCTATTGGGATTGTATGAAGTAAGTATCTTTATCTCCAGAAGGGTGACCAGAAGAGAGCTCCTCGAAACCACGGAAATTCAGAAACGCGATGAGTAAGAAAATAGCCATAGGCGGAGATCATGCCGGATATTATCACAAAGAGAAATTAGTAAAATGGCTCCAATCAGAAGGATATGAAGTAACCGATTTCGGGCCCTTCAATGCTGACTCGGCGGATTATCCTGATTTTGTGCACCCCGCCTGTGAGGCCATTGAAAAAGGCGATTGCGACTTTGGAGTACTGATCTGTGGTTCGGGTCAGGGAGTGACCATCACTGCCAACAAACACCAGAAAATAAGAGCGGCGCTGTGTTGGGATACAGACCTGGCTGCCGTGACCCGACAGCATAATAACTCCAACGTAGTCTGCATCGCTGCACGGTGGACTGCCTATGAACTGGCAGAGTCCATTGTAAAAACTTTCCTCACCACCGAGTTTGAAGGAGGTAGACACCAAAGGCGAGTGGATAAAATCAGCTGCTGAGAAATCGAATCACTTTAAAACTACCTCGGAACAGGCAAGCCGTCTCTTATCCAACAGCTTCAATCCACCCGAAGATAAACGCCGGGTGAAGTCTCCTGATAATGGGCACTGAATACCGGGAATCTTTCAAATATCTGCGCCATGTCTCCCCATTGATCGATGATGGCATCCGGAGCAGATTGCTCCAGGGTTTCAAACAGACCGGAAGCTTCATCATAATAGTGGAGATCTTCCATCTTCTTTCTGCTGACCTCTGCATCCAAAAAAGGACCTGCCAGTACATACTCCTGATAATCGGCCACATCCAGGCCAAGGCCCATCAGCCGGTTTCCGGGCACTTTCACTTCCGAAGGTTTTACCAGTAGCCCGCTCGGTGGATTATTTCTGAGCCACACATTGGGGTATACAAGCAACCCTATCACCATCAGATAAGGCATCAGCACTTTCCAGACTTTGCGCCTT
This sequence comes from Marinoscillum luteum, assembly GCF_044005705.1. Taxonomy (NCBI): domain Bacteria; kingdom Pseudomonadati; phylum Bacteroidota; class Cytophagia; order Cytophagales; family Reichenbachiellaceae; genus Marinoscillum; species Marinoscillum luteum. The sequence goes on from NZ_JBIPKE010000014.1 coordinate 367,830, forward strand.
AGTCCTAAAAAATAATGAACCAGAAAGAAAGTAGTCGTCGGCACAAAAAAGATCAAATCAGCACTCATCAAATCCCTTGAAAAAAGGACCACCAGAAACGCCGCCAGCATGAATGAAACCATCACCTGCTGCATTTTCTGCTGATAATTGGTCACTCTGAGCGAAAACAGTACGGTCAGAGAAAGTAAGGTGACACCCAGGAGAAATCCGCCAATACCCAGGAGTTCCATAAAGCTCACATAAAAAATTCTGGCCTTACTTACACCCTCCACGAAAAAGTCACCCAGGAAATCTCTGCCCGCCCCAAACCAGAAAAAATAGGCCCAGATGACCACAAACACTACCCCGGCTCCATAGACCAGTAGGAGCAATCTGCGGGGCACCGCAGAAGAAAACAAGATGAAACTGAGCAAAAAGATCACAAAGAATACCGCAGCTGGCAGATAGAAGCATGTGGCCACTCCCAGGTAAATCCCCGAAAGCAGAAAAAGCTCATCAGTCACCACATTATCGATACGCCGAAAAATATGATTGAGTGACAGCAAGATAAAAGTGATGGCCATGAGCTGTGGAGATAGTGCAAAAAAGTCCATGACCGAAGACATTAGCACGATGTACAAAAAAGCCGGGACGTAGCTATTCTCATCATAGGCTTTATTCTTAAGCAAGATTCGATTGAAAATACCAGCCTGCACCGTCACCAGAAAAGTGCTGACGACCAGGTGAACCCATCTGCTCCGACCAAAGACAAAGTCTAACCACTTGTAGATGAATGCCGCCAGCGGCCCGGTGTGGTCATAAAGGTCCTTATACATGGTGAACCCATCGCTCAGGCGCTCGCCCACCAGCAGCCACTTCAACTCAGGGAGTGAGAGCGGCAGCCCTGCGATGATCCATGTCACTCTGATCGCTACCAGGATCAGGAAAACAAAAATCATCCTGTACGGATCGTTGATTCTAAAAAATTGAAGCAATTTGAAATGAAGTCTGGCTGTTTTGCGTTTCGAAATTAACAAATAAATTGGTGGAGGAGAGTGCTTTCTATGGCTTCCTGCTAAATAATAGAGGCACTCATACCTGACAAAACGTTGACAGGCATGTACACCTTCCTGTATATTATGGATATTTGCACCAATGACACAGAACAAAAGACAACATAAGTACGGCAGGCAAATCCAAAAAGACCTTAGCGAGATCTTTCAGCGCGACACCCGGCATTATTTTGGGCATAGCCTGGTGACAGTCACCGCGGTAGAGATGTCACCGGATCTGGGCTTCGCCAAAATCTTTCTGAGCGTATTTCCCATCCAAAATACAGAAGACGTTTTCTTTAACCTCAACGAAAAGAAAAGCGAGATCCGAAAGCACCTGGGCAACAGAATAGGAAAGCAGGTTCGGGTGATCCCTGAGCTGGCGTTTTTCCACGACGATACCGAAGAGCGAGCCTCTCGCATGGATCAGCTCATCGATGGTTTGAACATTCCCCCCGCAGACGAAACCGAAGAAGAGGAGTGAATCTTGCCTATTTCATTGCCAAAAGATATTTTCTCTCTAAAAAGAAGAAAAGCTTCATCAATGTGATCTCCATCATTTCTATGTTGGTGGTGGCCATTGGTACCATGGCATTGATCATCGTACTTTCAGTTTTCAATGGTCTGGAGGGACTGCTGCGAAACCTCTATGGCACGGTAGATCCCAACCTGGTGGTGTCAGCCAATGTGGGGAAATCCTTTGTCTATGGGCCCGACATCAGTAATAAAGTAAACTCCCTCGAAGAAATTGTGAGCATCACCGAGGTACTGGAGGACAATGTGCTCATCAAATACAACAATGCTCAGCGCGTGGCCAGGGTGAAGGGTGTGAGTGAAAGCTTTATAGAGCAGGGTCGCCTGGAAGACTACCTCGTGTTCGGGGATCTCAAGCTTACCTCCAACGACATCTCCTACGCCATTGTAGGCAGAGGCGTACAATATGACCTGTCCATCAACCCCAAAAACGACTTTTATACCATACAGATGTACTTCCCTGACGAAGTGCGCCCGGGTATGCTCAATCCTGAGAAAATGTATCGTCTGAAGAACATCCTGCCCGGTGGGGTCTTCGCGGTGGAAAAATCCTATGATGAAAACCTGGTCTATGTACCGATTCGATTTGCCGAAGATCTCTTCAACAAAAAAGGAAAGCGGAATCTCCTGGAGCTTCAGCTTGCTCCTTCAGCCGACCCAAATGAGGTGAAGAAAAGACTGCAGGATTTACTCGGGTCTTCCTTTTTGGTACAATCCAACGACGAGATTCACGGCGATCTCTACAGGGTGTTGTCTTATGAAAAATTCTTCGTGTTTCTCACCTTTTCCATCATCATCGCCATAGCCTCCATCAACATCTTCTTCTCGCTCAATATGCTGGTGCTTGACAAGAAAAAAGACGTGGCCATACTGTCTGCCCAAGGTGCCACCCGTGGCCTCATCACCAAAATATTCTTACTGGAAGGCTGTATAGTTGCCTTCACGGGTGCTTTTACCGGCCTCCTTCTGGGCCTCCTGGTTAGTTTCGTACAGCAGGAGTTTGGTCTGGTTACCATGGGCATGCAGACCGCCATCATCGATGCATACCCTGTGAAAGTGGAATGGCTCGATGTTCTCCTCACCGTTTTGTCCATCATTGTCATCACCATCGTCACCTCCATACAGCCGGCACTCAGCGCCTCCAAAAGCGTTGCGATGACTGATCTACAGTGATTTTTAATTTCATCCTCCTCTTCCAAGAGAGAGTGTTCTAATTACCGTCAGTAAAAACTTAAGAATCTCTTCTTTGCGCGCGTAGTGATTTTTAATTCCTTTTTTATTAGTTTCGAAATTTGCCCAGTTGCAAACGATATGAAAGTAGCCCCTGATCAGCCTTTTCAAATTGTCTATTCACTCTTCGAGCATGAGTACCTCGGTTTCTTGTTTGAGTCATTCGTCGTGCAGATCAACGACAAAGGAAACCTGACTTATTCACATCAAAACATCTCTGCCCAAAACGCCGAAGAATTTGATGAGGGACTGGATGCAGCCGACTATGAGCTGATCAAGACCATGGATCAGATGCAGCAAAAGGCTGTATTCAATCATTTCCAGAAAAAGAAGATGAAGCTCGATGAGTTTTTTCTGAAGGTTTACGATAAAAAAGCGGGTGATAAAATCCTTCAGGATGAGATAGACCGATACCTGGAAATTCGCCGATCCAAGGTGCTTTCACTTATTCATGGCAAGCAACTATTTGAAATGGGCAAGGACGGAGAGCCTACCTGGAAAAAGATTACCATTTCGGATGAGAAGGCTACAGTCCTTTTTCATTTCAGGAGAAACGAAGAAAACACTCATTATTTTCCCACCATCAAGCTCAAGGAAGAGAAGGTTCATTTCTTTCAAAACGAAAGCTATCTCCTGTGTAAAGAACCCGCCTGGATGGTGGTGAATGATACCCTCTTCACCTTCGAACAGGAGGTGAATGGTAACAAGTTGAAGCCCTTTTTCAACAAAAAATTTATTCTCATCCCTAAAAATGTAGAGGAGACCTATTATCGAAAGTTTGTGGCCCCCCTCATTGCATCATTCGACGTGTATGCCCAGGGTTTTGAAATCAAGTCCGAAAAACTGCTGCCCACCCCGGTGCTGTCATTTTCCGAACTGGCTTCTGCCTCACAAAGCACAGGCACTTTGTTTGATACTCCCAAGGCCAACACCAGTGCGGATGTTTCCAAAATCCTATTCGAACTGAGCTTTCGCTATGGCACGTATTCCTACAAAGCCGACAAGCTCAAAAAAGTGAGTGTCTCTGTAGAAAAGCAGGAAGATGATTACATTTTTCACAGGGTGCGAAGGGACTCCACACAAGAGAAGAGCTTCATCGATACGCTGACCAACTCCGGCCTGCCTCTCAAGAGCTCCAGATCCACGCTAAGCAAAACCAATGCCATGTCGTGGCTCAATGACAACCTGGCCACCCTCCGTGAGCAGGGTTTCATCATAGACCAGCGAGACGCTTCGGTAAAAAAGTATTTTGTAGGCTCCACCGATTTTAACCTCGAAATCACTGAAAACATTGATTGGTTCGATATCAAAGCGGTCATCCATTTTGGAGAATTTGAAATCCCCTTTACCACCATTCGACAGTACGTACTCAACAAGCAAAGCGAGTTCAAACTGCCCAATGGTGAATACGCCATCATCCCAGACAACTGGGTAACAGAGTACAGTGATCTGTTTGCATTCTCCAGCAACGGAGCGGATAATATCACGCTGAACAAAATCCACGTATCCCTGGTCAAGGACCTCAAAGACGGCAATCACGCCAAAGTGGCCATGACCAGAAAGCTAGAAAAGCTGCTGGATTTCGATGAAATAGAAGACACGCCAGTTCCCGCCAAGTTTAAAGGAACCCTTCGTCCCTACCAGCAGGCAGGCTACAACTGGCTGTCCTTCCTGAATCAGTATGGTTTTGGTGGCTGTCTGGCAGATGATATGGGTCTGGGAAAAACCGTACAGACTTTGGCCCTTCTGCAGGGTGAAAAGGAAAAAGACACCGGCTCCACCAGCCTGCTGGTGATGCCCACTTCCCTCATTTACAACTGGGAGATGGAAGCCGGAAAGTTCGCTCCCGGCCTGAAAATACTCAACTACACCGGCACCAACCGAAACAAGAATCATGAGCGTTTTGCTCGCTACGACCTGGTGATCACCAGCTATGGAATTACCCGGATAGATACTGACCTGCTCAAGCAGTTCTATTTTAACTACATCATCCTGGATGAGTCTCAGGCCATCAAAAACCCGGACTCCATCATATCAAAGTCCGTGCGGGAGTTGAAGTCACGCAGAAAACTCATTCTATCCGGCACGCCGATAGAAAACAGCACGCTGGACCTTTGGTCGCAGATGTCTTTTGTGAATCCGGGGCTACTTGGTACCGAGAAGTTCTTCAAAACGGAGTATCAGATTCCTATAGAAAAACGCAAGGATGAGGCCAAAATGCGTCGCCTCAATGCACTGATCAAGCCATTTATTCTGAGAAGAGAAAAAACTCAAGTGGCCAAAGACCTGCCCGAAAAAGTGGAAAACGTCCACTACTGTGATCTTTCTGCGCAGCAGCGAGAATATTATGATCGGGAGAAAAATGCTTACCGAAACAAAATACTGGACCTCATTGCACAAGATGGCCTTCAAAAATCTCAAATGATCCTCCTGCAAGGTCTTACCCGATTGCGACAAATTGCCAACCATCCGAGCATGGTCGATGAGACCTATGAAGGCGACTCTGGTAAGTTTGAAGACATCACCCACATGGTGTCCAACGCACTGGGCAAGGATCACAAAATTTTGATTTTCAGCCAATTTGTAAAGCACCTGAAAATCGTGGAGCAGTATCTCCAGGCAGAAAACATCCCCTATGCATATCTAGATGGATCTGTGAAGGACAGAAAGGCAGAGGTGGAGAAATTCCAAAACAATGAAAACATCCGCATATTTCTCATTTCCCTGAAAGCCGGAGGACTTGGCCTCAACCTCACGGAAGCGGACTATGTATTCCTGCTGGATCCCTGGTGGAACCCCGCCATAGAGGCCCAGGCCGTGGATAGGGCCCACAGGATTGGTCAGACCAATAAAGTCTTCACCTATAAGTTTATCGCCAGAGACACTGTAGAAGAAAAGATCCTCAAACTACAACAGTCCAAACTGAAGCTTGCGCAAAACCTCATCACCATAGAGGAGAGCTTTGTGAAGAGCCTCAGCAAGGAGGACATCACCAATCTTTTTGACTAAGCACCAGACAACAAGCGGAAAATCACACCTTTTTGATTCGTGGTTTTTTAAGTAATTTACTATCAGACCCATTTGATCCGCCAATCACTAGGGATTTGTGGTTATTTGTTGTTTGAAGATTATATGCTCCTAACCTGGCTACGTTTCATCCCATTCTCTAAGCGTTTGTTGTTGGTGCTCATCCTCGGGTGCATGATGGGCACACGTGCCTCCTCTCAAGAGCGCATTGGGTTTTTCATGCCAGATGGAGTCAATATGGTGGAGATCAAGTTTGAGCAGTACAGCAACCTGATCGTCATCCCCATCACCATCAATAATTTCCTTACCCTCAAATTTATTCTGGACACGGGAGCAGAATCCGCGATACTTACCGAAAAGGTTTTTGGAGACATTCTGGGTCTCACTTACGTGCGCGACATTCAGATACAAGGGCCCGGTTTGATCGACTCCCTTCAGGCATTTGTAGCCACGGGTATCCGCATGTCTATGCCCGGCGGCATACAAGGCAAAGGGCTGAATATGTTGGTGCTCAAAGAAGACTATCTGGAGCTGAACAAAAACCTTGGAGAGGAAATCTATGGGATCATTGGTTACGAAGTGTTCAATCGGTTTGTGATCAACATAGACTATGATGAAAGGATCCTGCGGATCTACCGCCCGGAGTCCTTCAAGCCCAGAAAGTGGGACACGGCCATCCCGATGACCGTTTACAATACCAAGCCTTTTATCAATATGCAAATTACCCAGGATGGTAAAAAAGATACAGTGAAGCTCATGGTCGATTCTGGTGCCAGCCATGCCTTACTATTAGATGTGGACAATACAGATGATCTCAAGCGACCAGAAAAAGTGATCCTCACCAGACTGGGACACGGCCTGGGAGGTGAAATTCCAGGGCACCTCGGGCGCATGAACACTTGTCTCATTGGGGACTTTTCCTTTGAGGATGTACTGGTATCCATCCCCATCAGCGGAGCCTACATCAAAGCCATCAAACGGGGATCCAGGCATGGGACCCTAGGGGGTGACCTGCTTTCAAGATTTGATGTTACTTTCGATTATCCAAACGAAACCCTCTACCTGCGCAAAGGGCGAACTTTTAATGACGCTTTTGAGGCCAATATGAGTGGGATGATTATTGCGGCAGAAGGTAAAAAACTTGACAGCCTGGTAGTGTCAGACGTGAATGAGGATACACCGGCTACGGAAGTCGACATTAGGCGGGGAGATGTCATTCTCAAAATCAACGGACTCAACCTCCAAAATTCTTCTGTCTCCGAAATCAACGCGATGCTCAGAAAAAAGGATGGATTGAAAATACGACTTGTGATTTGGCGTGATGGACGAAAAATGAAAAAAACATTTCGCCTGAAACGAATGATATGAGTATGGTTGTTAACTTTTACTCATAGCAGCAACGAATGCACGACATCATCATTATAGGTGGGGGCCTGTCCGGCCTGATCAATAGTATTTTGCTTTCAAGAGCGGGGTTGGATGTGCTCCTTCTGGAGAAAAATACCTTTCCTTTTCACCGGGTATGCGGGGAGTACGTTTCGAATGAAGTGATTCCCTTTCTGGAAGCCCACGATCTCTTTCCTGCTCATTTTCTGCCTCCTTCCATCCACCAATTACAAATCTCATCCACCAAAGGCCGATCCTTTACAGCTCCACTGGATTTGGGAGGCTTCGGAATCAGTCGCTTTGTCTTTGATCAGTGGCTGGCCCAAAAGTCACAGGAGTCCGGAACACAGATCTTACAAGGAACCCGCGTATTGGATGCCTCTTTCATGGGGGAACATTTTCTGGTAAAAACAGACCAGAATAAGCAATATGAATCCCGGCTTGTGATCTCGGCTCATGGTAAGCGCGCCAAACTTGATCAGACACTCAGTCGTCCCTTTATCAAAGAACACTCCCCTTATGTGGGGGTAAAATACCATGTGAAAACAGACTTTCCAGACAACCTGATCGCCCTGCATAATTTTGAGGGCGGCTACTGCGGCGTGAGTAAAATTGAAGACGATAAGTTTAATCTCTGCTATATGGTGCACCGCGATCAGGTGCGCAAACATGGAGGCATCCAAGGAGTGGAAAATGAAGTGCTCTTTAGAAACCCAAAGCTGAGACACCTTTTCCAAAATAGTGACTTTCTTTTCTCCACCCCGGAGGTGATCAATGAAATCACCTTTGTCAAAAAAGAACCGGTCTACGAACACCTCCTCATGTCTGGGGATGCCGCCGGAATGATCACACCCCTTTGCGGCAATGGCATGGCTATGGCCATACATGCGGCCAGCCTCCTTTCAGAGATCATCCTCACCAACAAAACCGGCGATCATTTTGACTTACCCGCCATAGAAGCCAGCTACCTCCACACCTGGAATCAGCAATTTGCCACCCGACTGTGGGCCGGCCGCAAGATTCAGGGTCTTTTTGGAAAAGGCCAGGCCTCCGAGCTGGCAGTATTCACAGGAAAGTATATGAAACCCATGGCCCGGGCACTCATCCGTCAAACCCACGGAGAGCCTTTTACTTAGCAATCAACCAGATGAAAAAAATATTCAGACAAGCCCCCGAAATAAAGTTTAACCACATCGTCCGCCGATAGTCTGCATTGTTTGGGTCCTTTCTCACCTGCATGTACCAGACCAGGAAAAATAGCAGGATAGGGGAGAGCGCCAGGATAAATAAAAATACCACCTGTGTATCATAGTACAGCTGAAAGAAAAATGCAAAGAGCAATACGGACACCGAAAAAAACAAGGCCGTAAAATGAAAAGTGCCCAAGACTCCTAAAATAAGACTAATGGTGCGATCCCCTCTGCGGGCATCCTCATCATGCTGATATACCTGCGTCATTGGGTAGGACCCGAAAAGCAGAAGCGTGCTGAGAATTCCGGCATACTGGACTTTCAACTCAGTAATGACCTCAGGCCCGCTGAAAGCCAGACACACCATAAGAAAAGTAAAATACCCCTGAAAAATACCTGCGGCCAGCCACCCGATGATGGGCATTTTCTTCAACCGAATGGATGGATGACTGTATGCCTTCGACACCAGCCCATACACCAGCAGCATCACGGCAAACTGCCATGAAATGGACCAGCCAAGCCCGATGGCAAGAACATCCATGGCCCAGGAGGCATAAAATAGCTCTCGGGTAACCTTCGGTGGATGCTTCAGCCCACCAATGCTCCCTTCATCCTTGTCGAAGTAACTATTGTAGCCATTGCTGGCCGGATACAGTAGAAAATGCAAAATGATGAAAACAAGCCAGAAATTTTCAGCGTTGTACCCAGAGACGATCGCCGTAGCAAAAAAGAAAACCGGCGACAAAAAAAACGAAAAGGGTATTCGGAGATGTAAGAAAGTGGACTTTTTCATCGGATAGTAAGAACCTCGCAAAAGTTAGTTATTATTACTCATACAGCCTTATGTCTTCATTCATCTCCTCCATAGGTACCGCAGTCCCCGCCAATCGCATCAGTCAGTCCGATATTGGGCTTTTCATGACAAAACACCTGGGGCTGAAACCGGAGAAAGAAAAATTACTCACATTACTTTACAGGGCCAGCGGGATTCAGTACCGTCATTCCGTGATCAAGGATTTCGGCAAAAACCCAACAGATTTTACTTTTTTCCCCAACGCTCATAACCTGGAACCCTTCCCAAAGGTAGGAGAGCGAATGAAAAAGTATGAGCAGGAAGCCATTAAGTTATCCATCAGTGCCGTTCAGGATTGCCTGGGCACGACTGAAGCCACAGGAATTACTCATCTGATCACGGTAAGCTGCACGGGTATGTATGCGCCAGGCCTCGACATTGACCTGATAGAACGACTGAAGCTCCCAACAACCACGCAGCGTACCTCCATCAACTTCATGGGCTGCTACGCTGCATTCAATGCCCTGAAAATCGCAGACCAGATCGTAAGGAACAACCCCGGGCACAAAGTATTGATTGTGGCAGTGGAGCTCTGTAGCATTCATGTTTTAAAAAATGATGCCGAAGACAGCCTCCTCTCCAACACACTTTTTGGTGATGGTGCTGCCGCTGTACTGGTGGAAGGTGAAGACACAAAGAAAACACAGTTGGCCATGGCGGCCTTCCATGCGGACCTGGCGCCCTCCGGGAAACCAGATATGGCCTGGCACATTGGGGATTTTGGTTTTGAAATGAAACTCTCCGTGCAAGTACCAGAGGTCATACGCTCGGGTATTGCCTCCCTTACACAGAAGCTTTTGAGTCAGTTATCATTAAACCTCTCAGACATTGATTACTTCGCCATACACCCGGGAGGGAAGCGAATTCTCGAAGTGATAGAAGAAGAGCTGGGAATTTCCAGAGACCAAAACGTCCATGCCTATGAGGTAATGAGAAACTACGGAAATATGTCTTCTCCTACGGTGCTCTTCGTGCTCCAAAGACTGATGAAGAATATTTCAAATCAGGATGAGCATAAAAACATTCTCAGTTTTGCCTTTGGTCCTGGCCTCACGCTGGAGAGTATGCTACTCAAAATAAAAACCACATGACCCTGAAGCACCGGTCTGAAGAAATGGAGATCATGGATGACCTGAGCATCTCCGGAGAGGTGATTGGCCAGACCCTGCGCGAACTGGACATCATCAACCGTAGGCTGGGGGGTAACCAAATCAGCTTAACGGCATTTGCCAAAATCCTGAAGAATCACCGAATCCAAACCGTCGCTGATCTGGGTTGTGGTGGTGCAGACATCCTCATGGCCATGGCACGGATAGCCAAACAGAAAAACCAGGACATCCAATTTACCGGTGTGGATGCCAACCAGCACATCGTGGAGTATGCCAAAGATCACACCACGGAATGGGAAAACATTTCCATTATCCAGGAAAATATTCTATCAGAGGCATTTAGGCGACAACATTTTGACATCATCCATTGCTGTCTTTTCCTGCATCATTTCACCGAATCACAGCTCATTTCCATTTTCAAGAGTTTGAAAGATCAGGCTCGGGTAGCGATCATCGTCAATGACCTGCACCGCCATTTTCTGGCCTTTCATTCTATCCGACTACTCACCCGCTTTTTCTCAAAATCCTACATGGTACGCAATGACGCAGCGATCTCCGTCGCCCGGGGATTCAAAAAGTCAGAGCTGGCAGCTATTCTGGAACAAGCGGGTATCACGAACTATCAACTCTCCTGGAGGTGGGCCTTCCGATGGCAGCTGGTTATTCATAAATAAACCCTGCACTGAAATCAGCGCAGGGTTTAACCATTCCACCTATTGACCAATTAGTGCCTGATGATTACTTTATAGGTAATCTGCTCTCCCGGCTTACCCGGATCTGTTACATGAATGAAGTACATTCCATTCTTCAGGGCATAAGTATCCAACTCGAGGCGTTCTCCCTGATCGGATATTTGCTTTTGGTAGATCACCGTCCCCGACAGGTCTATCATCTTCACCACAAACCCGCGATGCAGGGTAGTGTAATCTATATTCAGCTGATTGCCGGCAGGATTTGGATACACATTCATCTGATCCAATTGCTCAGAAGTAAACCCAAGAGTATTGATGCGCTCCACAAAAATTCCGTCCTCGGTGATCACCGCCTGAAGTTCGATAGAGTTATTCCCTCCGTCTTCACCTACTTCAAATTCCACAAATGAGTTTGGATCCATAGGGATACCAGGGTATTCAATGTTGAATCGGTAAGTACCTGGAGGCATAAAGTCGAACTTGAAGCGACCTTCATCATCAGACTCTACGTAAGCAATCAACTTCCACTCTCCGTCCTGTAGCTGTCTTCCACTTCTCACAAACCTTCTCATAGAACAGCCAGCACGTTTCACTTTTCTTCGTGCGTTCACTCTTCCGCCTTCATCTCCGTCCTCATCAAAATCAGATTCAACACCTCCAAAGATGGATCCATCACCATCTCCCGGGCCCAGTGCCGGAGGCAACACCGTCATCTGCATAGTGGCTTCCAGATCTCCCTGGAATTCCAATACATCGGCTTCTTCCCACAAGTAAGTGTTGGTATAGTAAGTAGGCAGGAACTTCGCCGGGTCGGCGCGAATACCTACTAGATAATTACCCAGGAGTAAATCTTCAAACAGCGCATGACCAGCAACAATAGCCAACCCATTGGGGTCTCCACCACCGCTTGCTCCCTTCGGGATACTATCGTATGGAAGGCCCGGGCCTCGGTTTCTCAGTGCATAAGCCTTTCCACTGGATAGCAACGCATCGTTTTCACCGATCACCGTGATATCCAGGGTGGCTGTGGCCCAAACCTGCACCGGCTCAGATACCAGACTTAGTCCTGGAAGCAGCGAGTTTTGCGCTTCCAGTTTGTACCTCCCCATATTGTTGAAGTCAATGGCCTCTATGGTATAGCTACTGGAGGTTCCTCCATCCGCATCACCGAAATCCACTGCGTAAGTATTGAATTTATCGACCGACCACTGGTAAGAAGTGTTGATTCCGCCCACATCGTGAGACATCATGTAGCTGGATCCCTTAGGAATGGCCACACTGTCCTTTTCTCCCAAAACAGCCTGTGGAGCGTAATCATCCGGTTCAGAAAACAACGTGCTGTTGGGTTCCAGTGCGCCAAATAGCAATGCATTATCAGCCACCAAAAAGCTGGTGAGGCCGGACATCCCGCTCATATTGGGCAGCCCTATGATCTGGTTCTTACTCAAGTCGAGTGTTTTCAGGGCATCCAGGCCGGTTACCACCTCCGGAAGTACTCCGGTCACAGATTTTCCCGATAGATTGAGTCCGGTAATTCGTTCCTCTTCTATGGTAATTTCTTCCCTTTGCGCCAGTGGCAAGTTGATCCAGTCATCCGCAATGTCTGTCCAATCCGCGCCGTCCATGGCATCATAAATGGAGGAAATGATCACTGAATCAGATTCCAAAGGTGTCAGCTGTGCCTTTACATTTGGCTTTCCTAATCCGGCATTCAGGTTACCCGAGGCATCTTCTGCGGTGAGGTAAAAGTCATAGAGTGAATTTCTCACGAATGTGCCGGTGCCCGCAAGCGTAGCAGATTCAGCAGGAGTGACATACTCCAGCTGGGCAACAGCCACCTGACCCTGAAATGAGTTCACCCCGGTTGCGGCCTCTTTGATCTGAGTAGCATTCGGAATACTACTTTGATCCGATAAAATGAGTAAATAAACAGTAGACTCTTCATCCAGTGTCACCTCTATGGTATAGTCATCTCCAACCACACTTCCTCCAGAGGAGTTGGTAAAGCTGGGTGCTACAATATCCGGTGCTGGTGTGATCGTGAAGACTGCATTGGTGGTATCGCCAATATTTCGGGAAGTATTGACCACTGCAATCAACGCAGACTCTGTAGGCGTATCAGTTACCGTCCACTGGAACGTGTTGTCGGGGTAGGTCCCAAAAGTTCCATCATTGAGGATGGCAAACGTTTCTCCACCATCCGTACTCAAACGAATTTCAATGAGGTCCGCATCTTCCTTATTCATCACTTCCCACGAAATGGTTTGGCTGGAAGCTCCCTCCCAGGTTTCACCGCCATTGGGTGAGGTCACAGTGATGCTGCGATCCACCGTGCCGATGGTGAAAGGCTCATCACTGGCATCTGTCACTTCCTGAGTGATATTGGCTACCTCTACAATGGCCATTTCGGAAGCGCCTTCTGGTACCTCCACAGTGAGCTGGTTGTTCTGAAAGCTACTGCTAGTTCCCTCGCCCAGCACAGAAAATGTCTCACCCCCATCAGTGCTCAATCGGATTTCCAACAGGTCGGTATCAGCAAATTCTACAGCCTCCCAACTGACCACCTGCATGGTACCGATTTCCCAAAATTCTCCTCCATTGGGTGACAACACGGTGACCCCAAGCTGGCTGGCCACGATGGAGAAATCAGCATCACTGGCATCAGAAACATTTTCCGAAGTATTGGCCACTTCTATTCTTGCTGTGCTGGTCATTGTACCCGGTACTGTCCACAGATAGCTATTGCCAAAGCCCTCAAAGGTTCCCTCGGCGATCATCTCATAACTCTCTCCTCCATTGCCTGAAAATCGGATTTCGATTATGTCTGCGCCCGAAATATTGGCGGTGGTCCAGGTGATTTCATACTCCTGACCCACGGTTAGCTCCTCTCCACCGTTTGGCGTAGACAAAGTAATGACCGGGTCATTGCTGATGGTGGCTCCGGATGTTACCCATTGGGCCGTGGTGTTGGCCCCGCCTGCACCCGACCATGATCCCTGATTGTTTCCAGAAGTATAATCCGCCAGTGACGAACCCGCTGAGTGATCAAAGCGATAATAGGCTACGAGTCCTGATTCTTCGCCGGTGAGTGTACTCACAGAAGCAGAAGCGAGCTCCCCTTGTGTACGGGCCACATTCCAAAACCTCAATTCGTCCAACGCTCCATTGAGGTAAAAGGGACTTCCCGATGCCTGCCTGCCCAGCTCCACATTGGATGCGGAAGCCAGACTTCTGGATGACATCCCGCTCACATTGGCAGAAGCAACACCATCAACGTAAAGGGTGAGAACATCACCTGACCGAACCATTGCTACATGGTGCCAGGTGTCGTTTTCCAACACTGCAGGGGTGGATAAATCGGCGGTGCTATTTGAGAGCGAAGCTTTGAGCTGGCCTGCACCCATGTAGAAAACGAAAAACGAAGCACCTCCGGAATAATCACTGGCAATCACCTGCGTGGAAGTCACATTGTTCGATTTTACCCAGCCTTCGATGGTAAAGTCTCCGGTGCCAAAATCAAAGTTTGTGGGATTGGCCAATTCCACGTAATCATCAGTGCCATCGAAAGACAAGGCTTTACCCGGAGGGAGTATATTCCCGGCAAACCGAGACTCTGAAGTTTCTGTAAATGTGCCACTAGCAACCTCTACCCGCCACCAATAAGCCGAATTCACAGAAACTCCTGCTGTATATGTTTCCGTATCAGCGCCTAAAAAACCACTGTAATTGATCCAGGATTGGTTGTCCGAGGAGTACTGAACTCTGTAGCTGGTTTCGTTATCTGCATTATCTGTCCAGGAGAGGACAACTGCCCCATTGCTATTCTCTGTAGCAGTGAAGTTAGTTGGTGCTGCCGGTGGCCTGGTGATTGTAAATACGGCATCACTTTCATCACTTGTCTCCTTGGTTACATTTGAAACTCTGATGAGACCCTGTGTCGTGACAAGGTCCGGCACGGTCCATGCGAATTCATTGCCTGAAAGCTCGGCATAAGTGCCACTGAACACCGGTGACGCTTCGTAAGTAGTCCCTCCATCGAGTGATAGCTCGATGAGGACTTCATCGCTGTCCTCCCAGACCGTGCCTACTGACCAGCCTATGTTTGCCGTCTTTCCGACTCCCAAAACTTCCCCTCCATTGGGATAAAACACAGCGAGTGCCGGACAGGTGGTACATATGGTAAAAGATTGTGTGGTGTCTGAAACAGCCCTGGTCGCGTTCACTACTCTCACCTTGATATTAGTGCCCTCTATGGCTGGTACGGACCAATTGTAAGTGCTTTTGTTTCCATCATTGGTCAGGTTATAGATGTAGCCATTATAAAAGTTGACAAATGAGCCCCCTGCGTTGGAATAAAAAAGTTGGAAATAGTCACCAGTACCGATATCTCCATTCGTCCACGTGATTTTCTTAGTGCTCCCCTGCAAAACATATTCCCCTGCAACAGGGGAGGTGATCTCCACACTAGGTTCGTAGTACACCCTGAAGGCTTCACTGGTATCCGAAACCGCACGAGTAGCATTCACCACACGTACCCGCACCTGGCTGGCTGAGTCTGCTCCAAAATCAGGAATCGTCCACGTGAAGGTAGACTCAGCGCCATCATTGGTCAGGTTATAAATATATCCGTTAAAAAAATTGACAAACGCTGCCCCATCATTGGAGTAGAAAAGCTGGTAATAATCTCCCGTCCCGATATCTCCATTCGTCCACGTGATGTCCATGGTCTCCTTGAATTTTCTTTCATCGGTATCCGTAGGGCTGCTGATCGTCACACTCGGTTCGTAGTATACCCTGAACGCCTCACTGGTATCTGAAACCGCACGAGTAGCATTCACCACACGTACCCGCACCTGGCTGGCTGAGTCTGCTCCAAAATCAGGAATCGTCCACGTGAAGGTAGACTCAGCACCATCATTGGTCAGGTTATAAATATATCCGTTAAAAAAATTGACAAACGATGCGCCATCATTGGAGTAGTAGAGCTGGAAATAATCTCCCGTCCCGATATCCCCATTCGTCCACGTGATATCCATCGTCTCCTTGAATTTTCTTTCATCGGTATCTGTAGGGCTGCTGATCGTCACACTCGGTTCGTAGTATACCCTGAACGCTTCACTGGTATCTGAAACCGCACGCGTAGCATTCACCACACGTACACGCACCTGGCTGGCTGAGTCCGCTCCAAAATCAGGAATCGTCCATGTGTAGGTAGACTCAGCGCCATCATTGGTCAGGTTATAAATATATCCACTGTAAAAATTGACAAACGCTGCTCCATCATTGGAGTAGAAGAGCTGGTAATAATCTCCCGTCCCGATATCTCCATTCGTCCACGTGATGTCCATGGTCTCCTTGAATTTCCTTTCATCGGTATCCGTAGGGCTGCTGATGGCCAAACTTGATTCAAAATAGATTCTGAATTCAGGACTTACCTCATCCCAGGACTGAGTAGCATTCACCACCCTTACCTCTGCCTGGAAATCCAAATCTGTCCCAAAATCAGGCACCGTCCATGCATATGACATTTCATTACCTGTGCCAGTTGCCAGCTGTGTTCCGGTTCGGCTCGCAAGAGTGCTCCAGGAAGCTGCTCCCACCTTTCGGTAATAAATGGTGTAGTTATCTGTACCTACTAGTGAAGAGTTATCCCATTGAATGGTCATTACTTCTCCGAATTTCAACTCCTCAGACCCCCCTGGGGTGATAAAGGCAATATCAGGCACTGGCCCAGCCCCGGCACCAGCTACGAAATCATCAATGAGCCCATTGCTGTCACCAATCCCATTGAATTGGATTTTCACTGGTCCGGAATAAGGTGACCCAAACTCATGAACAAAACGCTTGTAGGGTTGGTCAAAAGTAGTCACCTCAGATGCCAGTGTGATGTCGAAAGTGGTGCCTCCATCCGAAGAGCCCAACACATCAAAGACAAAACCATCCGCATTGTTAGTGTTCACCCGGTACCAGAATTGTACAAACTCAACATCCGTCAGACTTGGTGACTGGAGGTAATTACCTCCACCTGAAAACATGAACGCCGCATCCGTCGAACCATTTCGGGTACTTGATCCCGCTTCATCTGACTGAACACCCTGACGTTTCCAGGTACCAGAAACCAACGACAGATCACTGGTACCAGTAGAGGGTGGAAGGCCCGAGTCAAAATTCTCTGAAAAGGAGGTGGTAAAATTGGCTGAAAAGTCATCGATCAGCCCGTGAGAATCCCCCTCAATCTGTGTGGCTATTTTGATTGGCCCTGTATAAATGCTTTCGAAAGTATGAGTAAACTCAACATAAGAAGTACTTAGTGAGGTCTGATTATCCGCTATCACAATGTCATAAGTGGTGCCACCGTCCGAAGAAGCCAACACATCGAAAACAAAACCATCTGCCCCGGGCGAGTCCACACGATACCAGAAGGAAAAATCTGAAGCATTGAAAAGTTTAGGGGTAATCAGAAAATTTCCCGACCCGGATAAAATATAGGCTGCATCTGCTGAGGCATCTCGGGTTTTTGTTCCTGTCTCATCACTCTGGACTCCCGTTCTTCCCCAGTCTCCTGATTTCAGAGGCAGATCAGTACTTCCCGTGGATGGAGGAAGGCCTGAGTCAAAGTCTTCGGTAAAATCCTGAGCCTGTACAACCATCGTACTTAAGGCAAGAATTCCGCTGATTAAAAGGTGCTGTAGTTTGTGTAATGCTTTCATCGGTGAATTGATTTTTTCCAACTTTAAAGCTAGAGCGCCCGACAAGCGGATTTTATACCGTGGCTAGGGTATATTGAATCAGTATCACTAAGGATTTTTCACCGAAGTGACCATTTTCCCGTATTTTGCTGACTCCTTTTTATAGATTAGTATGAAAAGGGTGGGTATTACTATTTTCGAATACTCATTCTGCCTATTTTTATGAAGCCGACAAACTTTTAATATATGAGATCCTATTTCACCTGCCTAATCCTCTTACTCCTGGCACACCTCAGCTGGGCACAGGAAATGACCCTGAAGGGAAAAATCACCGACAGCAAAACCAGCGAACCTCTGAGTGGGGTGAGCATCAAACTCCCCGGATCCGGCAATAGCACCGTCACCAATGCAAGTGGGGAGTTTCAGATCAGCATCTCAGATGGATATGAAAATGTGGTGGTAAGCCTGGAAGGTTATCAATCACAAAAAATATTTTTAGGAGGTACCACCAACCTGAATGTAAGCCTTAAGAAAGGAAAAGCGGAAGAAGCCACTTCTGTGGGTTTTGGATCTCAGTCTAAGACAGAAATGACCAGTAGCGTTTCCTCCATCGAAACCAACGACGTAAGTCCCTCACCACTGATTAACCTCGAACAAGCCAACCAGGGTAAAACCACCGGGATGTTTGTACAAAACAGCAGTGGGAAACTTGGTGAAGGCACCACGGTGCGCATCCGTGGGGGTTCGTCTCTGTCAGCTTCCAATCAGCCCCTTTATGTCATAGACGGGGTACCGCTGACCTCAGGCAACCAATCCAACATCAACCCGGCTAATATCGCCAAAATAGAAATCCTTAAAGACGCCTCTGCAGGAGCCATGTACGGAGCCCGAGCTGCCAACGGGGTGATTTTGATCACCACCAAATCAGGTGGCTCCGGAAAAATGAAAATTGATGCCGACTATCAGTTTGGTATCAGCCAGACACCCAAAAAATTAGACCTGTATACTCCTGAAGAGTATAACCAGCAGGTCATTGAGTACACACTGCGTTCGCTTTCGCTGGATCAGTTTGTGACCAAAGAAAGACTGGAGCAGTGGGAAGCTTCCGGTGATCGTACCATCAATCTGCCCAACGGGTCAGCAGTCACACTCCCAAGCTTTTACGATTCGCTCAATTATAATACCGATTGGCAGGATGAGGTTTTCCGAAAGGCCTACTCCCATCGCGCCAACCTGAGCCTGCAAGGTGGAACTGAAAAACTAGGCTACTTTGCCTCTATGTCTTATACCACTCAGGAGGGTATTCTCATTGGCAACAAATATGACCGACTGAATGGCTCTCTGTCGCTGGACAGTAAAATCTCTTCAAAGCTTTCGGCCAACCTGAACCTGAACTATTTCTACTCCAAAGATTTCCGACTGAAAGAAGACCAGGACCTTGGTGCTCCTTTGCAAGCCATTGTACTTCCACCCTCTGACGGATACAATGCTGACAACAATTATCAGCTGATAGTAAGGAGCCTGGAGTACAACCCCCTCACTGAAGTCAACTTTTCTGACAACCTCGGTTTTAATAACAGCCTGGTTGGTAACCTTGGACTAAAGTACGATTTCACAGATGAGCTCACCTTCGATATCAACGGGGGAATGGATTTTAACGATGCTCGTCAGGAGATCAGGCAAGGCCCTGAAACCAGAGATGGTGCCCTCACGGGCCGCTCACAGTTAGGGGAGCAAAACCTTAAAAACTACATTTTCAATGGCTGGTTTACCTATACTCCCGAACTCAGCGATAACCACAAGGTCTCTGTGATGCTGGGAGCGTCTTATCAGGAATCCAACACCACTTCCAGTTACAGAGTGGCCAACATCAACAGCGTGAGCCAGCTGGAAGGCCTGGACGAAAACAACCCATCTCTTACCATCGTGGACATCCCTGGTCAGGCCAGTAGATTTGCTTCCACCTTTGGCCGATTCAACTATACCCTCATGGATAAGTACATAGTCCAGGTAAGTGGACGAATGGATGGCTCTTCTAAGTTCGGGCCAGACAATCGGTACGGATTCTTCCCGGCAGTGTCCACAGGATGGAACATCAGCAATGAGTCGTTTATGGAGAGCGTCTCACCGGTGAGCTTCCTGAAACTGAAAGCTTCGTACGGACTGGTGGGAAATACCCCGCAAGATGATTTTCTGTATCGAAGCAATTACTACAACATCCGATATGGAAACAGAGACGGTATCAGACTCTCCAACCTGGCTAACCCCAACCTGAAGTGGGAAACCACCGCTCAGATGGATATCGGGCTGGACTTTGCCTTTCTCAGCGACCGCATTTCGGGCTCTGTGGATTATTATAAGAAAACCACCACCGACCTGCTCTTCCCTGTGCCGGTATCGCAAACGAGCGGTTTCGCTTCTGTGCTTAAAAATGTGGGTTCCATGGAAAACAAAGGTTTTGAGTTTAACCTGAGTACGGTGAACGTAGAAACAGGAGACTTTAGCTGGACCACTGATTTTAACATCTCCTTTAACCAAAACAAGGTGACCGACCTACAGGGTTCTAACCTAATCGTGGGGGTCAATGCCTTTCTGGAAGGAGAGTCGGCAGGGGTGTTTTATATGAGAAAATATGTGGGCGTGGATAACGTGACCGGAGAAGCCCTGTATGACAATGGGCTGGGAGGTACCACCTCTGACTGGGAAAGCGCCCCACGGCAGATCGTTGGTAACCCCAATCCCGACTATTATGGTGGATTTACCAATTCCTTCCGTTTCAAAAATTTTGAACTCTCAGCGCTCTTCCAGTTTGTAGGCGGTGCTGATTTGTATTACGAAACTGGCGAGTTTCTGGCCAATAGCGGAATCCTGAACCTGGGTCAACTGGCCACACAGGCTGACAGATGGTATGCACCCGGGGATGATGCCGAATATCCGGTACTCGATCCCTTCCAGGAAAATACTTTCCCTTCTACACGATGGCTGCAGGATGGCAGCTATGTGAGAATGAAAACCCTTACGCTTACCTACAACCTCCCCAGTGACATGGTCGCCGGATGGGGCATGCAATACATGAGTATCTACGTAGGTGGCACCAACCTGCTCACCTTTACAGACTATACCGGTTATGATCCGGATGTCAGTTATTTTGATCCACTAGATGGCGTAGTAGGACAAAACATCAGCCGTGGCATTGACAACTTCACTGCTCCGCAACCAAAAATATTTATGGGTGGAATTAAAATCGGGCTGTAATCATGAAGAATTTGATCTTAAAAAACACCGCAATGAAAGCTTTCAGAATTTTCATTCTCCTCTTTTCGCTCTCTTTATTCTCCTGTGAAGGACTCCTGGACATAGATGCCGAAAACACCATCAGTGGGGAGGTACTCACAGACCAGGCCGCCATCGAGGAGGCCCTTAATGGTGCCTACTATAACCTTATGGGTATCTACGATGGTACTGGTGGTGGCGAACTCCTCGGAGGTGATTTCAAACTTTTCCCGGAATTGCTTAGCCGAAGAAACTCTAATGAAATCTCCTGGGATGATGTGAATGCACCACCCTATTCGGATTTCATAGATAAGGACATTCTGAAAACCAATCTGCGTGTAGAATCTAACTGGCGCCGGGCCTATGAGGTGATCAACACCGTCAATAGCATCCTGGCTAATATTGAGAATGTGGAAAATGCCACAGCAAAAGCACGCATCCAAGGAGAATGTCAGGCCATCCGTGGAATTCTTTACTTTGAAATGGTGCGACTATGGGGGCCTCAATACGAGGAGGGCGGAAGCTCCCTCTCTGTAGCCACCCTTCCACTGCTCACCGAACCTATTACTGAAATAGGCGAGATTCAAACGCCGGAACTGGCCACCGTACAGCAGATTTATACACAAGTAGAGACCGATTTGACCACAGCGTCCTCATTGTTGGAGTCTTCCGGAAAAAACGGAACGGCTATTTCATACTACGCCTGTCAGGCCTATCTCATGCGAGTGGCCCTGCAGAAAAGCGACTTTGAATCTGCGGAAACTTATGCGGACAACATCATAGAGTCTGGTGCTTTTTCGCTGGTAAGTAATCCACTCCTAGCTTTCAATAATAACACCAACAGCACCGAGGACATCCTGGCCGTGCAACAAACAACAGCCAATACCACCGGTGATAAATCTACCGGAACAGGACTGGCCAATCATTTCTCTTCTCTGACAGAAAGTGGATTGGGGACAATGAGGATTCTTGAATTCTCCCTCAACTCAAGCTTTATTTCAGGTAGTCCGCTTTTCAGCGATGATGACATTCGTGGTATGGTGGACTATGATGTAGACGAGCAAACCCGAGCCACAGAAATCAACACCGCCTTCTATACCAACATCCTCAATACCAGCACCATTTCATCGTCGAAGTTTATGACTGCCGATAAAGTGATACCGGTCATCCGATTGGCAGAAGTACATCTTGCCCGGGCAGAAGCCATCTTCGAGCAAACCCTGGAAATTGAGGCTACGGCCCTTAGTGACCTGAATGCCATCCGTACTCGCGCAGGATTACCCGCACTTCAGGAATCGGACTTTGGAGGAGACGCCTTTGCCTTTTATGACAGTCTGGTACTGGAGAAAAACAGAGAGTTTATGTATGAAGGCATATTGTTTCATGACCTGAAAAGAAGAGCTACTTACCTGGATGACCTTGATATGGCCAATAGTGATCCATTGGATGATAAGTTTATCCTTCCCATCCCACAGGCTGAAACGGATACCTGGAAATAAGAATCTTACCCGTTAAACGAAGAGCCGATTCCCAAAAGAATCGGCTCTTTTTTTTTGAAACACCTCTCTTTAAAGCGGAGGACTCACCCCCACCAAAAAAACCTAAATAAATAGAGTATTGGGCCGAGTAAAAAACTTATTCCTGCGGCGTTAAGAAAGTCAATATGGAGCGGTCTGTTCTTATAGAATATTAGGGCAAACATGAGTGCTGAAAGGATAAAAAAGCCGTAAAGCGTGATCAAGTCCACTTCGTTCATCAGGCTGTTGCCAAAAATGCTTCGGATCCTCACAGCTCTCTCTAATTCTAAATTATCCAGCTGCCCTATCACACTCAGATAATCAAGCCTTTTCACAGACTGCCGGTAGAGCACCTCAACGCTAAAGAAAGCAAAGGCAAAAACCACATAAATCCGGGGAATTGTCCGTTTCACGGCCATAAAAAATGACCTGATAATCAGACTTTCAATGATCAAAATAGCTAACGTTCCGAACAATAAGTTGGTCCACATAGTCCCGGATTTCTATCAAACAGACAAAAACGGAAAAGGCCACCCTCCCGGGTGGCCTTCTCATCTTCTATAATTTTATGACTTAATGCCTGATCACCACCCTGTAGGTAACTACAGAGCGCTTGCGATCCAACGTATCTACAAAGTTGAGCAGGTAAACGCCCGCTGGTATTTCGCGAACATCCAGATCCCGTGCCATGTCGTAGCCACGCTCTACCGCCTGCTCTAGCACCACATTTCCTTTCAGGTCTACCAGACGCATCACCACACCCTTAGCGAGCATTTTAGCATAGCTCACATGCATCACCTCATCGGACGGGTTAGGGTACACATTCAGGTCCTTGAAGTATTTTCTGTAGAATCCGAGCTCGTTGATTTTCTCCACCACAATGCCTTCTTCAGTAACTGTGGCCTCCAAAGTAAAGCTGTTGCGCTCTTTGCCATCGGCACCAATCTCAAACTCCACGAACGATTCAGGATCCATTGGGATACCCGGATATTCAATATTGAAGCGGTAAAGTCCGGGCTCTATATCCTTAAAGTTGAATCGTCCTTCATCATCAGATTCTACATAAGCGTAGAGAATAAAGTCACCCTCCTGATCAATACGTCCACTTCTGACAAACCTACGCATACTACATCCTGCGCGCTTGACTTTTCGTCGAGACTCAATTCGTGCCCCTTCATCCTCTTCTTCTTCATCTGCAAAATCCGACTCGATGCTTCCGCCAACTACACCTCCATCTGGCAGCGGTGGTAGTGGTGGTGGTATCTGAGCCATTCGCAAGGTCTCCATACCATCCTCTCTCAGAATATATTGCTCTGCTTCCTTCCAAAGGTCAGTGCTTGGATAATAGGTAGGCAGGAATTCGACAAGATCATCTGCCCGAACGGCTATCAGATAGTCGCCCAGAATCAGGTCCTCAAAAACAAACCCTGCTGCCGAGCCCCTTACTGCCTGAATGGTATCATATGGCTTACCCGGTGCGGTCACCCGTAGCGCATATCCTTCACCCTCCGTAAAGAGCTCATTACTCAGATCAAGTGCAGTAAATGTGAGATCGGCCGTTGCCAGCACTCGCTGCTTGCGACTGGTTAGCGTAAGTCCCGGTACCTTAGAGTTAGTCACCGACAGGGTAAACACACCCATGGTTTCATAGCTGATTCCTTCTATGGTATAGCTGTTAGACGTGGCTCCCGAAACAGGCCCCGTACCCACGTCATTTGCTCGACTCCACTGGTAGGCATTGGCACTACCGCCCACTTCCAGAAGGATTGTGAAATCACTACCATGTACAATGGTGTCATTTTTGGCCGCTCCAACCAATCGCTGATTAGCGTAGTTGATACCTGCTATCTGTACGTTTGGCTCCAGGTCATCAAACTCGAGATTGTTTCCGGATACATTCAGACTACTCAGGCTGAGGCTGGTCATATTTGGAATTTTAGAAATCCGGTTACCGGAAAGGTCTACCTCCTTCAGTCCGGCGATATCGAGGATGTCATTGGGTAACTCCCCGGTCATGTCTATTGAATCCAGCTCCAGACCCACCACGCGTTCGCTCTGGATCTCCACACCATGCCAACTCGCAAAATCCGTTTCATTAGGCCAGTTACTCTGTTCTCCCGTCCAGGATTCGCCACCCATGGCATCATAAATGTTTTGCAGCGCCGCAAAATCCCTTTCCAATGAACTAACCTTCAATACTACCGGCTCTGACTTAATCGTTAAGCCAGGGACCAGATCATTTGTCACCTCAACAAAATACCCACCTTCATCATTGAAACTCTCAATTGCAATGGTTAATGAAGAACCGGTATTGGTCAACTCTGTGATGGCATTGGTTTTAAGGTTTTCCTTGAACCACTTATAGCTATTTGATGAGCCTGTCACCGTTCGGTCAATGGTAAAGTTTGTGCCTTGTTGCTCCAGGGTTTCTATTCGTTCGCCTGCTGGTTTTTGGGGAGAATAAACAATTCCCGAAATCCCGGCATTAGGTTCCAAAGAAGCAAAGCCCAGTTTGTTATCACTCACATCCAGACTGGTAAGGCCTGATAAAGAAGTCAGTGCTGGCAAAGAAGTCAACAAGTTGCCACTCAGATCCAACGTAGCAAGAAGCTCCAGACCTTCAGAAATCTCAGGAAAGGCTCCCGCCAGATTGTTCGACGAAAGGTCAACTAAGGTAACTCGGGTGCCTGTCATGGTTATATCGCTCCACTCCCGCAGAGGCTGAGACGTTTTCCAATTGTTCGTCTTGGTCCAACTGGCTCCGCCTGTTGCCTCATAGATGCTTAACAATGCCAGTGAATCTGCCAAAGTTCCGGCATCCGTCGGGGTAGTGACAGTGATCACATTGGAGTTGCCCGAAATGTCTCCTGAGGCATACACCGCACGAACCCTGTAGTGGTACACACTGCCGTAGTTCAATCCAGTCACCACCACAGAAGTGGCCGTAGTGCTGAGGTTATCAAATCCCGACAAGAGGTTCACAAAGGAAGCATCCGAAGAAATATCCAGACGATAGCTAGATACACCCGTTCGCGCCTTCCAATTCGCCGTAAAGCTGAAGTAATCAACTTCTGTAGCTGCCAAAGCCGTAGGGGCACCCGCCTTGATGATCAACTCATCGGAGCTAGCGTCCTCAGCTGAATTGCCGGCTGCATCGCTTGCTGTTGCCAACACGTCATAGGTGCCAACTGCCAATGATGCTATCGTACCCTCTTCCACCGTCCATACCGTACCCGATACTATGGCCTCATAGGTGTTTCCATCCACTGTAACTTCCACTATGGCCTCTGGATCATCTACCGTACCACTCAAGGCCGGGCTGTCTTTCAATGTCTCCAAAGCATCTACAGTTACTGCTGGTGCAGAAATATCTATTTCCAATGTCCCTGTCGCAGTACCCTCGTTGGTGCCGGGATCTGTTGCGGTCACGGTAACTTCATAAGTCCCCTCAGACAAGGACGCTATCGTCCCTGCAGCCAACACCCATGAACCATCTCCCTGATTCGCCGCATCATAGTTCGTACCATTAACAGTCACCTGAACGGCAGCATCCGCATCATCCACAGTACCTGACAGTTCGGGACTGGCGACATTAGTGATTAAACTCTCAATACTCACCAAAGGAGCAGTCCCATCAATGACAAGCGTGCCCGTGATAGACCCAAACTGTCCACCGGATAATCCAGTGGCCGTAATGGTAACCTCATAGGTACCATCCGATAGATCCGCAATCAGACCTCCGGCTAATTGCCATGTTCCGTCATTGTTGTTAATCGCGGTATAGCTACTTCCATCCACGCTCACTTCTATGGTAGCTTCCGGGTCATCCACTGTTCCTGTGAGCTCAGGTGAAGGATCATTGGAAACAAGTCCATCAAACCCAATGGCTATTGTTTCATCTAAATCATTTACCGCTATAAATACAGTAACCCCTTGAGCATTTGCTCCATCTTCCACAATCACCTGAAGGCTGAAAGAAATAGTGCCGCTTTCATAATCCAGATCATCGGGATCATTTACAGTGAGCTCGCCAGTGGTAGCGTCGATGACAAAAGGAGCTGAGCCATCTCCATTCACGTCAACGTTTCCAGTACCCAGGCTCCAAGCGAAAGCAGAACCTGTGTCCGCATCCGTGGCCACAAGGCCTGCAACTAATGTAGCCACCACACTATTCTCATCCACACTCACACTTCCCGGATCAACGATCTCAGGCGTGTTGTCATTAGCGTCGGTGATTGTTACCATCAAGCTGAGATCAGAGAAGTTACCCTGCCCATCCGTTGCCGTAATTGTCAGTAGATAAATATTGTTGGCATCTGCATCCCCCGGCACTTCAAAATCTGCCTCCGTGTTTAGGCTTAGCTCACCTGTGGTGCTCACGGTAAACAACCCGGCATCTTCTCCGGACAATGTCCAGGAAACCTCCTCATCAGCAGTGTATTGACCTACCAGTAACGTGTTTTCAGCAATTTCAGGGAGCTCATCTCCGGCAATCACAGGAGGAACTACATCAGACTGCAGCACTTTAATACTTACCGCCAAGCTACCAATATTCCCTGCAGCATCAGTGCCTTGTAGGGTCACGTCATAAATGTTATCACCCCCGACATCCAGTGGGCTATCATAATCGGGAGCGCTTACAAAGCTCAATCCCCCTCCTGTACTCACAGTAAAAAATGAAGCATCCACTCCGGCTAAACTCCAGGTCACTGACTCATCTGCTGTGTAGGTTCCCACCAGTGTTTCTCCTTCAATCAATTCAGGCAAAATCTCTCCACTGATAATCGGATCGATTTCATCCAGATCAGTTACTGTTACCGAAACAGCCAGTGTGCCTACATTCCCAGATCCATCGGTACCTGTCACTATCAAGTCATAAATATTGTTCGCTCCATCGTCTGACGGGCCTTCAAAATCAGGGGCGCTTACGAATGTCAACACGCCCGAGGTAATGCTGAACGCAGAAGCGTCAGTGCCACTCAAACTCCAGGTCACTGATTCGTCCGCAATATAAGTTCCAACAGAAGTCGTGTTCTCCTGAATCGATGGGCTAGTATTTCCACTGATCACTGGATTGATTTCATCAGCGTCTGTCACCGTTACCGAAACGGCCAACGTGCCCACATTCCCCGCACCATCGGTACCTGTCACTATCACGTCATAAACATTGTTCGATCCACCGTCTGACGGGCTTTCAAAATCAGGGGCGCTCAAGAATGTCAACACGCCTGAGCTAATGCTGAACGCAGAGGCGTCAGTGCCACTCAAACTCCAGGTCACACTTTCATCCGCAGTATAGGTTCCAACAGATGTCGTGTTCTCCTGTACTGATGGTGTCCCATTGCCACTGATCACTGGATTGATCTCATCCGCGTCTGTCACCGTTACCGAAACTGCCAACGTGCCCACATTCCCAGATCCATCGGTACCTGTCACTATCACGTCATAAACATTGTTCGATCCACCGTC
>NZ_JBIPKE010000003.1:0-26171 GCF_044005705.1 Marinoscillum luteum
TCATTGGCAATCACAGTGGTGTCTACCAACACATTCCCAGCCAAATCTTCAAACTTCGAAGGATCTAAAAAGTCAATAGTGGCTACCGAATCGGTATCAAAATAGGCAAGCTCTGTCAATACAAACTGAACAGTATCCTGCTTCGTAGAATCCATAGAGGCTACTGAATAACCAGTGATCCCAAAGTGCCCTATAGCAAAAAACAACCCACTTCCAGTCTTCAGGTTTTCACTAAATACAACCGACATGCTGTCTATCTTGCCATTCAGATCAGCATCAAACATCGCGGAATAGGTCACAACCGGAGGTACGCCATCTGATAAAGTTTCTCCAGAAACACCCGCATTTGTTTCGACTGCAATTGCATCTTTAATCGTACCGGCTGTAATGATCAGATCATTTGCTGAATAATTCGTTGGAACAGGAGCTGAAAGAGTAACGGTAATGACGTTGTTCAATATGGTTGCAGAGGTAAAGGATTTACCATCTACAGATAACCCCGTCAAAAATGCTGCTTCACTCACACTGAATGCAACATTAATATCGTAAGTGATTTCAAAGGTCGTGGTTGTCTTCATTACTGCGGACTGAAAAAGCGGCGTTGCAGCCTTTGCGCAGTTCCATCCTAACACAACTAATAGACAAAGTAAAATTCGTTTCATATAACTAGGCGGTTATGACCAATGTAATATTCTAATTATTCTTTAAATGTTTCTAAATGCGAAAAGGCGCCAAGCGCCCCTTGCCAGCACTTACAAATTAATCTTTCAGTTCACCGTTTCTATTCAGTCTTAGAAGACCTAGCATGGAAGTACCGCTACCGAAATCGATCGTTGCAGCGACTAAAATATCTCCATCAGGTAAAGTTATGGCGGCCCTGGCTTGATCATTTCCGACTGTGGTTCCATAGTTTTGATCGAACCCTTCGATATGGCCAGACAATGGACTGACCCTCATAAGCAAGATTTGCTCAAGTTTATTAGCCCCCGCAGTTCCCTCTCCTGTGGTTTCCCTAAAATTTGGGATACTCCCCAAAACCATCAAGTCGTTATATATTGTTTTTGTCAATGCCAATGCCTGACATGGTAAAGAATAGTCGGTCTCAAGAACATTGTTACTATTGGCCACCATATCTCCTGATGGTGTTATGGCCACATGAAATCCTGCCATTTGACCATTTACCCCCGTGGTATATCCCACAATTGAGTAACCCAAGGACGATTTTATAGCCGCTGTGGGCGTTTCATCGGCCCCCGACACTGAATTGTTAATTACGATTCTTGGAGCATTCTTATCTGAGGTGCCTAGTGAATTGGTTTCAATGACGTAAACGTTGCGACCATCAGCACCTGCTTCAGTAGACCCTACTATCACCAAGCTTCTATCAGCATTTTCAAACAAAGCCAATGATTCCTCATCGCCAAGATATCCGTGTGATTTAGACCAATAAACCTCCCCCTGATCATCAACTTTGGTAAGATATATTTGGTATCCCCCATCACTCACTGGATCTCCTGCAAAAGTTTGTCTGGAATGTCCCAATACCACAAACTTCTCCACACCATCTGTTTCAGTAGTTCGAATGATATCTGTGGTAATTACATTCTCAAGCAGATTAAACCTGGAAGAGTCAGAACCAGTGCTTATTATATTCAAATCTGCATCAATTTTACACCAGGCTCCTTCAAAGAAATCTAAACCACTCGCATCTCGTGATTGTATGTATCCTACGAGAAGAAATTCGTCAAGTCCTGTGGTTGAATTGAAACCTAACGACTTCATTTTTAAGGGAATATCTGTAGATCCACTCTTTAAGTCATAAACCTCTGAGGCAACTTCATTACCCTCAGCATCCACTTTTAACAAGTAAAAATCCTGACTTTCCGACTGGATATTGGATCCCAATATGATGATCTCACCAGTTGAAGTTCTTGCTAAATCAACTGCTTCGTTTGTTCCTTGTCCATAGTACTTTACAAAGACCTCCGTGGGAGCAGGACTATTCTCATCTGAAGGAGTACAACTCCAGATAAAGCATAATAACAGAGTATATAAGAAAAATTGCTTCATATGGCCGTCAATATTCTTTTAGTTTTTTAGGACTATATATGGAATGTGTATACCCAACTGAGAATGAAATGAAATTCAACGAAAGATCTGACTCCACGTACCCCAAATCAAAAGTTGATTCAGAGTTCGTATAACGTTCCTCTCCGTTCACATAATTGAGCCTACTGTTGTCATACCTGGCTTCAATCGTTAAAAAATGCGTTTTCAACCGGTACTTAACTCCAAGGCCTCCAAAGAAAGAATAATTAACCTTATTGACCTGATTTGAGGCCAGGAGATCACTTGATGTTTGAGTGTAGGCTGTACCTCCTACTCTGGAAGCAGAGGTATAACCAGCAGACAGCAAATAATCAAATGCTCCCCCAGCATAAACATAGGGTAACCATTTCTTATCTCTATTACTGTATCCTAAGGTGTATCTCGCCAATAAAGGTGTTCGCAGGTAGACTTGTTGATTGACTACCGAAGTGCTCAAATCTTGTTGATTCAAATAATTATCCACATTGTATTTCGAAAGCCTGAATTGCCCTCCGAACCCAACTTCAAAACCATTCTTAATATGTCTTTCAACCAACAACTCACCCCAAAAACCTATACCCAACCCTCCAATACCACTCAGCGTAGTAGAATCATTCAACGCATAAGAGCTTTCGCCGCTTTCAGTTTTCCCATTGTAAAAAGACGGAGCAGCCACGGTATTTTGTGTTCCATAAACGCCAATGATCTGAGGATCCGATGAATTTGCTCCAAGTCTCAATGAAATACGGAATACAGGTGATGTTCTGTATTGACTATAAAGGAAGAATAGTTCTGCGGGATCTACCTGAGGATTCAGACGATGTTCCGGATCAGCCTTTAATAATTCAATAAGAGCTCCTTCCGCTTTAAACTCCTGATCAGTAAAAATGTAGACCAAGGTGAGTAGTTTTCTTGCCCTTACCTCCTCCTCACTCGAGAATGCGTCTGAATCCAGGCAATCTCTTATCTGGTTAGGTATCCCCAAAAGTCTCCCCGCTTCATAATCATCTTCAGCTTGATTGAGCCTTTGGGTGCAAGTTTGAGCATATATTCCCAACATTGCCAGAGAGCAAATCAGTGTCAGTAAAATTTTCTTCATAGACTATTCGATTTCATCACCTTTATCCAGTCCGTCACAGGTGTATTCGTATGGTATTTGCTTAAGATCACCTACATATTGTCTCCACTGAGTTTCCGACATATTAGAAGAAACCAGCCCACAAATTCGTTCGGCATAGGCATCTGGTTTAGTCTCAAAAACCCTGATAATTCCATCAGCAGAACCAGTGGCAAACTGCTCACCTGATGGGTGAAAATCTAGTGACCAAACCCAATCTTTGTGATCATCAAAAACTGTCGGCAGATCATAAATATTATTTAAATCCCACATTCTGGCAGTCTTATCTTTGCTAGTAGCTGCCAAAAGATCATCGTCCGGGCTAAAATGAATATCAGAAATAGGTGAAGTAAATCCGGTAAGTTTAGGTCCCCATTGCTTCTTCTCAACCAAATCCCAAATAAAGAGGTCCCCTTTATCATCACCAAAAGCGAGCTTATCAGCCCCATTACTAAAATGAAGTGCATGTACCGCCGGGCTGCCATTTTTTCGATAAATATTTCGGGATGGGTAATCGGTTCCATTCAGGTCAATAATCATCACTTCACCACTTTCCGTACCCGCTGCTAAAGTCTTTGCATCAGGTGAAATGGCAAGGGTCTTTGCTCTTGAACTGGTCTGTGCTATTTGAACCGTTTCCTTGGTTCTCAGTGAATGCAAAAGTATCCTACTGTCTGCACCTGTTGAGATAAAGCTCAGATTATCTGGAAGGAAAACAAGATCATAGACCGTACCGCCCACATGTCCATTAATACTCACAGGTTCCGAGTCTCTATTCTTAAGATCTACAACCAAAATGTGGTTATCATCAGTACCAAGAGCAAGATAGCGCTCATTTGGGCTTACATTGACCACCCGGTTCACGTGGTTCCTATGAAAAATTTCCACATAGGTTCTTTTTCCACTGGCATAATCCCACATCAGCAAACGCCCATCACTACCAGCCGAATACATTCGCTTTCCATCTTCTGAAAACACCACAGACCTTACAGAAATCTTCTCCTCAGTCACTTGAGAGGTAGTCACAGGTAAATGTCCATGGTATTGATTGAGTACCGAATCTCCATTATTCTTGAATACCTTCTCTCCATCATCATTGACGGAGTATGTGCTCAAAACACCTTCGAGCCCGGAATAAACCCCGGCATAGATATCCCCATTGTATGGCTTATTCGGGTCACCATATTGCTGATAAAAATCATATGCTTGCTTAGCTACAACCGCTTTCAGTTCTCTTTCGGGTATATTTCTGGCCTTAATAGCCATTGATTGAGCAACAGATTGAAGCCTAAGTCTATCAGCATTATCTTTAGCCACGAGTGCCTCTGCCTGAGCTTGTCTTGCTTTTTCGGCCTCTATTTTCGCCTGCTCTGCATTTTCCGCTGCCTCAATCTGTGCTTCTTCTGCAGCCTGCCTCTGTTTATCAGCCTCAGCCTTTTGTTTCTTAGCTATATCAGCTTGCAATTCGGCCTCTATTTTGGCTACTTCGGCTTCCTTTAAGGCAGCCGTTGCTTTATTCTCTGCTTTCCTGGCCAGAGCCGCCTGCTCTTCGGCTAACGCCGCTTGTTTCTCTGCATCTTCGGCATTCTTCACCGCCAATTCCTGCTGAACCTTGGCCTCCTCTGAAGCCTTTTGAGCTTCGTTGGATTTAATGTTTGCATACACTACAAAGAAAATAGACACTAACGCCGCTGCTCCAAGGATAATCGCACTAAGCCTCATCCTTTTTACCTGACGCTTCTGCAACAGTTCTTTATTTCGTTGCTCAGTCACATAGGCCTTTTCGGAAGTTTCCAAAAAGACCATAGTTCTCTCAAATGCCGGATTATAACGCTGACCCCATATCAAAGTAGGACGATTCTCCTCTCTCCAGTTGATCGCTAGTTGTAAATCAGGCATTTTCCACAATGAAGCTTTACCTTCCTGAAAACGTTCAGCTGCTTCAGAAAGCTTCAAATACATCTCAGCAGCCTTGGACTCCTCGTCCAACCATCTTTTCAGCCTGTCCCATATCCTCATCAAACTCTCATGAGAAATATCTATAACTGTCTCCGTATCCAGACGCACCCCATAAGGTGGCATTAATAATGACCTTCCTGGCTCTCTGAACTTTTCTACCACTCTAGACACCTCATCCTCGGTCACACCGGCTATAGCTGCGATGGTTCCCAATTTAGTAGGCCTCCGAATCCCCTGATTTTCGTTGCCTCGTTCAGTAAGCGACTTAAACATCACCTCACATATCTCCTTCTCTCTTTTAGACAGCGAATCATAGGCCTCGTTGGCGTGCTGTGACAATGCCTCCCTAAGCGTACCAATAGCATTATAGTGCCTTAGGTCCATGAGCTCATTGGGCTTTCGGGTATCTACCCAATTGGCCCAAGTACGCATTAATGCATGTTGAAGAATAGGCAACTGATCAGGATTATCACCCACATCGTTAAGCAGTTGCTGGGTGAGACGCGGTGCGATTTTACCGCCTCCTACAGCCACAGGTCCTTCAATAGCCACTCTCTTCTGATCCCTTGTCATTTGCGGAATCAGGTAGTGTGAGTCATTAATCATCTGCGTCAAATCAGGGAATTTGGCACATTCCCCAATAAAATCTGAGCGCATGGTTATGGTGATATATATTGGCTCATCAAACTGGTGTATTGCCTCCAGAAGTAAATTGACAAAAGCTGATGACTCATCCATATCGGAGGTAGCCGCTTCCAGCTTTCGAAACCTGAAAAGTTCCTCAAACTGGTCAATTACGATCAGCATATTCTGATCATTGTCCGTTTTTAGCTGCTTAATCACCTCGACCAAACCAAGGGAACTGCTACGCAAAACGGTACCTATAATCGTTTTCTTGATAAGTTTATCTTCTTCTGAGAGGTTTGAATATTCCTTATCCTTAATCAATAGGGCTTCAGCAAGGTTGTCAATTGGCCCACCACCGGGACGTGCCACGACCACTCTCCAGTTGGAACCCGCCTCGGTCATAAACCCTCCCACAAGACTGGGTACTAAACCGCAGTACATAAATGAGGATTTTCCCGAACCGGAAGCTCCCAGTATACCGACAAATTTATTCTCTGCCAGTTTTACCAACACCTCGTCGCTTTGACCTTCACGGCCAAAGAAAAGGTGCCCTTCTTCAATTCCAAAAGGTCTTAACCCAGGAAATGGATTAATTAGTTCAGTGATATCTATGATATCCTGAGCCTGACCTTGTGCGAGATTCATGTCTTTGTCGCTCATTTTATTTTTCTAGTTTGGTTAGAAAAGGCTTAAGATGTTCTGGTTTGAAGCCACCGTTCATACCCAGAACCATGGCTTTATTCTTCTTATAGTGCTCTAAATCGACTTCTTTCTGACCGTCAAAATACACGGCCTTTGCTTGAAGCTTTTTTTCACGCCCAAATCCGGGAGCCTTAAGTAGATCCTGGAGTTTTGTTTTAATCCATGCCTCTTTGGCACTTCCAAAATAGATAATGGAAGCATCGCAGCGCCTCAAATTCTCCTGATGGATGTATCTAATGTCTACTAAATCACCCTCGTAGCTAGGAGAAACTACCTTAAATCCTGACTTCTCCAAAAACTCCTTCAGTGGTTTGGTTTTGGAGGTATCCATCTTATCTTGTATCAAATAAATGATTTTTGCATTTCCTTCTTCCTCATGCGTATACCCCTTGATTTCACGTCTATTCTTATTAAAGCGACCTCCTGTGACCAATTCTTCCCTAATAATCGCTTTCAATTCTTGTAGGGTAATTTGTAAAACCTCTGCTTCTTCCAAAGCAGCAGCATCACTCTTCAGATCCTCAATAAATATCTTCTGCCTTTCTGTGACATTTTTCAAGTCTGGTGAAACCCAAATAAGACGACTAAATGGTCTTTTATCCTTAGCCGTTTTGTTATATTCCACCATCTCATAGGTATGATTTGAAGCGATTCTATTCTGTATGTCTACCACCGACAAATCAGATCCCTTTGGTTTATAACCATAATCCTCGCCTATCAGGTGAATAGATAACCTACACTTATGTAGGTCTTCTTTAACCATTTGCTCTAACTGCCCTACCTCTTTGGATAATGTGTGTTGAGGCAACACTTTATATCCGTGTCGAATCAATTCGCGTTTGATGATGTCTCGCTGAATCACCATATCAACTCCAGTACTGGCCAGATACACGGTTTTTTCCATTGGGACCACTTCGGCTGCCGTTCCTGATTTTCCGGATAAATTGGATTCCAAAACATGATTAATGTCATAGGCCATATCCACAAGTTTCATCCAATATGACCGCTCTGCATCACTTCCGAAAAATCGCTTGAATTCCTGAGCTTCTCCCGACAAAGGGTCCACCATATAAAAGTCATAAGAGATAAGGCTATCCAAATGAGGAAGGACCTTATCTTCATTGAAAGGTCCTTTATGTACTTTGAATAATCTGGAAACCCCTTCTATTATTAGATGATCGTTGTTTTTTACTTTTTCGGCATGCTTATCCAGTCGTTGAATCAGAGCTTCATTCTTAATGAATGCAGGGCTGCATACCGCAATTATGACGGCTGCTTTCTCTATTTCTACTTGTTGATAATTGGACTCTGAAACCAACGTTACTTCAGGGCTTTCTCTTGAAATCTGAGAAAGCAGGGTTGATAAAAACTTATGGAAATTAGACACCCAACCTTTCAGACCTCCCTCTATTGGCTGGTTATCTTCTTCTGAGAAGCATAAAAGTATCTCTTTATTAAAATCCATTTCTTTTTGGTTAGGCGGTCATCTTTAAGTTACACACTAAGTAAAATATCGGCTATTTCCACTTCCTCTTCCTCAAACTCTACCCGATTCAAAATATTCAAATACGCTTCAATAATCTCTATATGCTTAGACATAAGATCCAATAGTTCTTCTTTTCTCAATACCAAGAGAGTACATCGATTTCTCGTTAATGCTGTATACTCAAACTTGTTCGTATCCAATATCAATTCATGTCCCACAAGTCCACCTCTTGATTTTTGATCAATCAAAACGTCATTCTGATAGACATCCACATTACCTTCTACCACAATATATACCGGGGTATTTCCTGATTCTCCAGCATCAACCAGAGTAGTTCCCTCATTTAACCTAATCTCATCCAACTCCTCCGCGATATAGGTAATCAATTCCCCTGAAACACGCTTAAACTCAGGCACTTCCTTCAGAAGTAATACCCGTTCAATCAGTAATAACTTTTGATGATAGTCCTCGCCTTCACCCTGAAAGACTGGAGGAACGATAGCCTTATCCAACTCCTTCTTAACCCCTGACTTCAGTCGTTTAGTATGAAGATGGTAAGCACTCTGATCCAGCTTATAGATAGTGTAAGCGGCTGTTTCGAGTAGCAAATGATCTGGATTAAATAAATTGGCAATCAAATCGTCGCTCACTTCCACTCCAGTCATATTACTGATTCGATAAAAAGCCAAGGCCTTGGTATATCTATTCACCCGGTTGTAATCCCTATTGATAATCTGTAGCAATAGATCATAATAGGATTCAAAATCTTCAGGAGGGTAGTAATTCTGGAGCTTAGCAAGACGATCGTCCACCTTCAATTCATCCATAACTGGTAACAACTTTGGCTTGAGCTCCTCTTCCACAAAAATGTCCAGCATTTCCACAGCAAAAGTGATACTATCTGTGGTGCCATCCTGGATATTCTCTCTAACTAAGGTAACATTCTGGGGATCATAGATCATCGACAACAGCATAAAGATGTTCTCATAGTTTTGCTTATCCTCCTCTCTGAAAGCATCCCTGATCATCATATCAATCTCGTTCTCTTCTGGAATATCCAATACGGCCTTTATATTCCATGCTATGTCTCCGATTTCTGACTCAATCGCAATCTTGATACGAGCAGCTTGAAAATCACGAGCGGCAAAGCCAATGTAGCTCAGTGACAATAAAATTTCAGATACTATTTTCTTGTCAGGAAAATCAATTTTCTTCCATAGTAAATCGATAGCAGATTTTCCTCCGATTCTTCCCAATAATTGAACAATCCGCAACATGGTAGCCTTATACTGACCCGTCTTATAAAATGAGGTATCGATAGCGTGAAAAGCCGCCTCACCGGAGTGAGTCAGTGCTGACATAGCGGAGTTTCCATAGGTAGCCAAATGTAGGTTTTCGACCAAATTTGGCCATATTTCCGGCCTTCTAATCTTACCTGCGGTAGTCATTGCGGCAATCCTCACCCGTGGATTAATGTCTCTTAAAAGTTCGGATAGATAGGGCAAAAACTTGTCTTCATTTGACTTAACTAGGAGTCTTGCCCCTTTGATTCGATCCTTCGCCTCAGTGGATCTCACCAACTGGCGAATGCTAATATCATTTAGCTCATAGGCTTCCGCAGCTTCAAGATTCTTTACACAGGCAGTGGCCGCTTTCAATACGGCTTCATCACCCTCTGTTTTGATATCTTTCCGAATGATATCCAATGCTTCGAAAACCAAGTACTCATCAAGTTTTTTGTAAGCGTACTCTCGTACCTTACTCATTCTTGAGTTCAATAAATCCAAAAGTGTGAACTCAAATTGTATAGGCTCCAACTTTTCAAATATTCGAAGCCCGCTGATCACTCTGTCTGAATTTTTAGAACTGACCTCACTCCTAATCACATTGATGGTGTTCTGTTCGTTCCTCACGCCCTCACCTTTGAGGGCTTTTTTCTGTTCGGTCAGAGTCTTCTGAAGAGTAACTTTGTACTGAGAAAAGAGCTTCCCAGACAAATACACCACCATCCCTGCAAGACCAAGAATGAGGTATGAAAAATGGATAAGTTCGAAAAACACCAACAACCCAAGCGCGATTTGGGCAGCACCTGCCAATAAAGTAGCCAACTCGTTAACCACTCCTTCAATTCGCGTCTGAATATCAAAACGTATCTTAATATCGATAGGCAAAAAGAACAGTTTAAAAGCCGGATTCTCCAAAGCATCTTTAAGCGAAGCTGTAAATGCCTTTGCACAGGCTGTAAACATGAAGAACAGGATAAACTCCTCGGTCTTCACCTGATACCCAAAAATATGACCCGCAACAATGCCACCTATTGTAAACAAAATAAGAATCAGTGGCATGGTCATCAGGGCCACCTTCAGCCCGAAACGTCCAATAATGATATCGTTAACAAAACTCTGAATGAGAAAGCTCATAATCATGACCGTCCCACTAAAGAAGGATAAGAAATTGGTAAGCTCCTGCTCATCAGGATACATGATCTCGGTAGCCGAGTAAAATGTGTAGTCAACGAAGACGCTTGCACCCATTGAAAAAATGAGAAAAAGCGAAAGCAACCTCAGATAAGGATCCTTAATCAAATCGAAGAAATTAACTTCTACAGGTTTAACATCTCCCTTTTCAACCTTAGTAGCTTTATTAACATTAAAATCCCTGATGATCCAGATGGTAAAAAAGAGGACCCCAAAGGATGAAATTGCGGATACAAAGAGCAAATCATATGTAGAGTCAATAAATGGGAGCTGAGTAATGAACGGTATGGAGAAAAAAGCAATAATGGTAGCAGTCAGAGCACCAGTATCAATTCCTCCAATAATTCTTTTAGAAGCACGTAAATCGAATACCCGCCCAAATATCCCCCAGAACCCGAGCAATGTTATAGCAGTGATCGGACCAATCATAACAAACATGATAAATGGCAATATTTGGAAACCTCCCTCGCTTCCATCGTAGCTCGTCCACTCAAAGGCGGCTCTCATTACCGCCATAAAAGCGAAAATAAGGAAGAGATTCACGACTACAAGCGAAGAGTAATTGACCCTCTTTTGGAGATAAACAAATAGCACCGTTGAGATGATACCCGCACCACCGGCTGAGAAAAAAGCCACATCCAGATAAGGCTCACCAAGAATATCCAAAAACAGTGTCTCTGAACCAATTTGATAGGTAGCGAGAAATATACCCATGAAAAAACCCATGCCCAATAACAACAACATAGGCTTCTCTTCACCGGGTTCTCCCCCAAGAAAAGCTAGAAACGACTTTATCACAATAGCTATATTTTAATAATGTATTGATATAAAAATACCAATAATATTGGTCGTATTCAATCAAAAAATAAAAAATTGACTTTAGTCTTGTCTAGGGCTGTACTCCAAACTTAAAACTATTTGATGAGAATAGTTGCAACGGAAGGCCTTCAAAATAAAAGATACCAGAATTTGGGTAGGGTCTTTAGTGGATTAAAACGGAAGGTGTAATATTACTACCTCCATAGATGGATAGACCACTCTATCATTCAGATGATCAGGGGGTTTCGCCGGGGGTCGTTTTCCTTGATTTTACTTTTTCTTGGGCTTGTTACTTTCCTTAATCGTACTCATCCCCTTTCTCTGAAGCTGCACATCGTATTCAAACAAATAAGCCACAGATAGTGATAAAGTATAGTTTCTATATCTAAAATTCTCCTGATAAGTATCGAAAGAGAAATTCGGATTTCCATTAAACCCCATATTCGAATGTCCGAATGAATGTCTCAAATCCACCAATACTCGTCCTCCAGTGGCTACATCAAAGTAAACGCCCGCTCCTACCTGAAGACCGTACTGAAAGCGATTGGCCTGGGGAACAGCTCTATGATTAGGTATATCACCTTTTCTTTGGCTGAACTCAAACTTATATGGCAACGGGCCATCAAGCGTTCTCGATTCGTTAAGTTCATCCAAATAAATCTCTCCGGTTCCTCCCAACCAGTAACTTAGTTTCGGGCCACCTGATATATAATAGTAAGTAGGCTCCCTTCCAAAATCCCATCTTAAAGAAAACGGAATGGACAAATAGTTGTAAACCGATTTGCTATATACTTCTATGTCACTACCCTCCTTCTCGGTAACCTTTCGGTTTATTCGCTCATAAATGAGCTCGGCCATCACTGCATATTTCTCGGAAGCCTGATAGATCATCATAACGCCGCCTTGAAGTCCATAATCAGTGCTAACATCAAATGAATCAGACTTATAGGTGGATTCCTGATAGACAAAGTCTGTACGATGCCCCCCTACCTTAGGCCCAAACCAGTACTGGGCATTTGCCCCGGTCCAGCATAGTAAGTAAAAGACGACTATGAAATATTTGATCATGGAGATAACACTTTGAACGTAATAATACGAAGAACCTCAAACACATTGCAAGGTAAAGTACCAAAAAATATAGAGAAACTACAGTTCACCTATTTACAATGAGTTAGCAGATTTAAGGCGCTTATTTAAAGCAAAACGATAAATATTTAATATTTTAGCTAAGTTTTGTATTCATTTCGTCTGTGTCACTGAAAATCAGACAGGAAATTTTAAAAGTTCAAAATAGGTGTATGAAAAAATTTCTGTGGGTTATTCTGCTGTGCTTTTCTCAGTTTGCAACTTTTTCGCAACTGCTCCCAAAAGTCTACAATCAGTTTTTCATGAACCCCTATATCTACAATCCTGCCTATGCAGGCGTAGAAGGCCATACGGTACTCTTTGTAATGTACAAAGAACAATGGGGCGGCATTGACGGTGCTCCATCACTTTCTCATGCCAATTTTCATGTGCCTTTGAAAGGTGGATTGGCATTTGGAGCAATGGTCTATAATGAAAGGGCTGGCTTGTATACTCAAAGCGCTGGAAAAGTGACAGGAGGCTACCTTGTAAGTATTGACAGGGAGCATTTCATCAGATTTGGGTTGTCCCTGGGAGCAGGGAATAATAGTCTCAACTTCGGAGAATTTGATTCACCTACGGATCCTGCTTTTCAGGGATTATTGACCAATGAGACCTTCATGGTTGGAGATTTTGGTATGGCCTATCATTTCGGCCACTTCAATGTCGGCGTGTCATTGCCTTCTCTTTTCGGTTATGACCTATTCACCACGGAGAGTGCCACCCCCATGCATGTAAGACCTCATGACAACCTCCTATTCAAAATTAACTATCGTGGACACCTGAGTGACAACATTGCCATTGAACCACACCTCATATACAGGTACCACTCCTACCTGGCCAATCAGTACGAGGCTACTGTCATCCTTCACCTGTTACACATTGTGTGGGTTGGTGCCAGCTACCGGCAAGACGCAGGTTTCGTAGGACTGCTGGGTGCCAAGTTTTGGGAAAGGATGGGGGTTGGTTATTCCTATGAATATGGAAACCCAAATACCGCAGCCCTTCTGGGCGCAACACACGAAATTCATATCGGATATCATTTAGGTTCTAAAAAGGATCATGCGGAGCATGTATCCTCTTTCATCAAGAGTCACAGAACATCCGCAGAGGAAAGAGCCAGGGAAGCAGAACTTGAGCGTCAGAAGCAACTCCAGGCCCTGCAAAAAAGCAGACAGCCCGTGCAATCCAGCAAGGATGAAGACGAACTAGGTCTTCTTGCAGGAGCCAAGAAGGAAGAGCCAGTGAAGGCAACTAATAACTGGAATTATGAAAAAGAAAATGAGCCAGTAGAGCGCATCAATAAATTCGGCGAAAAAGAACGTGGAATTAAATTTGACAGGGTAAATGAACAAGGAGAAAAAGAAGTGGTGTTTAGCTGGCTTCCCCCACCCCCACCGGGAGCCAAGGAGGAAACCTACGAAATCGCCAACCCTGACGATGAGCCCCTTATTCGCACTAGGCCCGACGGTAAAAGAGAAGCTGGCATCAAGTGGATACGAACCATAGATGGTGATAGAAAGGAGACGCTCATTATCTGGGATGAAATACTCTCAGAAAGTGCGGCAGAGGCCATTGATCACAATCCAGCTGAAGCTCATGCCATGAAAGATGCTAAAATATCCATCAAGGCAGAGGTTCCTGTAAAAGAAGAACCAGTGGTGGAAGAGCCTGAAGTAGAAGTGATTGAGGAGCAGCCTATTGTAAAGCAAGACCCCAAAGTAGAACCTACTCAAGAAGAAAAAGTGGAGATCGCCAAGGGTGACCCTGAACTGACAGATGACTTCAGGCCTTTGGACGACTATGCAAAATCAGATGAACATCAGGTGGCCAAAAGAGGAAACCATCTTCTCGAGCTTCCGGCTGGTAACTACGTAGTAGCAGGTGTTTTTGGAAGCTTCCAAAATGCAGAGGACCTAAGTGACATCCTTTTTGAGCGGGGATTTCATGATACCAAAGTTGGCTTTTTGAGTGCTCGAGGGTACTACTATGTGGTCATCTTCAATTCGAGCAATTTGCAAAGAGTCATCTCAGAGAAAAACAGAGTGAAGAACCTTTCAGGTTTGTCTAAAGTGTGGGTTTTAACGGTTAACGAATAATGAAATACCTTTTTAGTTTTGGATTGACGATATGCAGTTTCATTATTTTGGCACAGCAGCGTCCATTTGTAAATAACATAGATAAGACCTCTGGAACTGTAGGAGAAACCGTGAGCATTTCAGGTTCGGGTTTTTCTCCCGGCAACATGCAGGTGAATTTCGGTAGTGGTATTGCAGTCATCACCAACACCACGACCACCCTCATAGAAGTGACGGTTCCTTCTTCTGCTACCTATGGACCCGTTCTGGTTTTGGATAAATCCACGGGGCTTTCAGGTGCTTCCAGTCAAGTGTTTACTCCGAGCTTCTCAGGCAGTGGTTTTGAGGTGACTTCAGTAGGAAGCCAATTTGACTTCACCACAGGACAGCAGTACACCTATGACCTCTGCGCTTGTGACTTTGATGGTGACGGGCTGAAAGATGTAGCAGTAGCCAACAATACCGGAACCAGTGTGAGTATTTTCAAGAATGCTTCTACCCTTACCACCCCTAGCTTCACCAGAACAAATATCGCCAATGGGTTTTCTACGATAAGCACCGAGTGTGGTGATCTGAATGGCGATGGACTGCCAGACCTGGTATTCACATCCAATCAGGAAATCATATCCATTTACACCAATAACAGCACAGCTGGCAACATTAGCTTCACAAGAAATCAATTCATCCTGCCTAAACAAAATGATGGCAACATTCGAAATCCGAAAAGATTTAAGATCATTGACATTGATGGTGATGGCAAAAATGACCTGGTTGTTGGAAATGAGACTGACAATATAATTTTCATTTATAGGAACATATCTACTGACGCTACTATCACATTCGACACTCCTGTGAGTATTACGGTGACAGGTGCCGTACATGCCAGTGGGTTAGATGCTGGAGATATCAATGGAAATGGGCTTAATGATATTGTAACGATCTCTGCTGCCCAAAACGATTTTGTTTATGTACTTCAGAATGAAAGCAGCCCGGGTGTAATCAAAATGAGTCAACAAGTATTGAGCAATACTTCTACACGCCTGAATGTGATTCTGGCCGACCTCAACATGGACGGAAAAAAGGAAATCGTAACTACCAGCTCTGTTTCTGACGAAATCGATATCTTTTTAAATTCTTCGACAATCAACACGGTAAGCTTTGAGGCTACACCCATTACCATATCCAACGCACAGGACGCCTGGGGTTTGGAGGCAGCTGATCTCGATGGAGATGGACTCACAGACCTTGCGGTAACTTCTACCTCCGGTGGTATATCTATTCTGGAAAACACCACAGCAGGAAGCACGCTTAGCTTTGATGTAAAAACTATCAACACCAATGGCGGAAATAGGAATATTACAGTTTTTGACATCAACGGGGACGCCAAACCAGACTTTGCCACCACCAATAGAAGCGATGCAACATCATTTGGTAACCTTACGGTACTCTTGAATCAAAATTGCCTGACTCCTACTATTGGTCCCTCTGATCTCACCTTCTGTGTGGGGAACGCCTTTACGCTATCTGCTACCAGGTCTTTGCAGACCACTTACAACTGGTCAGTATCCGCGGGGGATGCCACTATCAACACCAATGGTAGCAGGACTACCAGTGTG
The DNA here is from genome assembly GCF_044005705.1 of Marinoscillum luteum. NCBI lineage: Bacteria > Pseudomonadati > Bacteroidota > Cytophagia > Cytophagales > Reichenbachiellaceae > Marinoscillum > Marinoscillum luteum. The sequence goes on from NZ_JBIPKE010000003.1 coordinate 16,095, forward strand.
ACTGTAAATTCTGGTACAAGTGCCACTATACAGGTAACCATTACAGCCAATGATGGAAGTTGTACAGATGTGGGCACTCAAACTTTTACACTGACCGGAGGTACTCCACCGCCCGCCCCTTCTATTGTTAACAGTACTTCAGGCGTTATTTGTGCGGGAGACCCATTCACCCTTACAGCCACCGCCAACAGAGACGAATACCTCTGGACCTTGCCAGATGGCACAGAAACTACACGAACTACCAATACCCTGGAGATTGCTGCGGCATCTTCAGTCAATGCCGGAATTTATCAATTGAGGGTTCTCCAAACAGGAAGCTGTGTCAGTGAAGTTGGCTCCATTTCTGTGTCCGTGGACGAACCACCTACCGTAGGTATTTTCAATAATGGTGCGGACGACTTCTGTGAAACCACCACAGTTGAACTAGAAGTACCAAGCTACTCTGGTTTTGGCTTTCAGTGGAAGAGGAATGGCACTGATATTAGTGGTGCTAATTCAAATACATTTGTGGCATCTTTATCAGGTGACTACACCGTGTCGGTCATCTCAGATGCCAGCGGATGTGACAAAGAAAGCTCAGCCTATACCGTGAATGCAGTGGCCTTGCCTGTAAGCAATTTCTCCTCCGTGGATGAAATCTGCGTTGGAGTTTCCATTGATTTTAGTGTCACAAGTACCGGACAAAATGGTTTTGATTTGCAGTATGAGTGGGATTTCGGGGATGGAACAACAGATGACCAACCGACAACCACCCATACATACAATACTCCCGGCACTTATGATGTAACCCTCAGCACCTCCTACGAAACAGTGGAGTCCTGTGCTGATGATTTCACAAAAACCATTACCATTTCTGACATTCCGGAAGTTGATATCATTTTACCAGAAGGCTCAGAAAAATGCCCACTGGACAGTTTAAGGCTCGAACTTCCTCAAAACTATATCTCTTACAACTGGTCTACGGGGGATACATCTTACTTCACCTATGCCAAGACTGCAGCAAACGAAGAAGATGTCACGATTACCGTGGACATGGTTACCAATCTTGGTTGTGAGGTGCAGTCTGAAGTGACCGTCTCTAACTACGCCAATTCCAGAGTGGGAATAACTACCTCAGAGGCAACAATAGAGGATGATACCGTTAATCTTGCGGATGGTGTCTCTACGATTTCCCTTACTGCGCAAAATGGTTCGAGCTATAACTGGGAACCTTCGGAGATACTTGACAATACAACTTCTGAAACAGTTACCGCCTACCCTCGTGAGCGATACACGACCATCTCACTTACCGGACCCGATGCAGTTAACGGTTGTGAAACGACCGCTACCCTTGTAATAGAAACTCCAGGTGTAATTGCCAGGAAGACTTTCTCCCCCAATGGCGATGGCCTGGGGTACGAATGTTGGGAAATACTTAACACCAACAGCCTGGAAGGATGTACAGTCTACATTGTGGATCAAAAAGGTGCTTACGTCTTCAAAGGATCCTCTCCTTTTCAAGACAATTGTGTTTGGAATGGCAATCTCAACAACGGATCCACACAAGTTCCTGAAGGAATTTATTATTTTATTATGAAGTGCGATAACTCCAGATACAACATGACGGGATCAATTCTCCTCGCCCGGTAATCATCGTATATTACAATTCAAATACTTATTTTGATTAAATCAAGAATATTATATTAATATAATCCAATAATATATTAATATATTTATGCATTGTTTTATTTATTACTTTTGGTTCGTCGATAATACCTTTTGGTTTTCAGGTCGTTTTCGTACATTGCCCAATGGGTTACTTACGCACGCCAGACTGTATTTATGCATAATTCTATCACCATTTTAACTATGAAAAATTACAGGAACCACCTCCTATCTTTCTCCATATTATTTTGTTTGTCGATTTCTTATGCCTTTGGTCAGGAAAATTGCACCAATGGTGTGGATGACGATGGTGATGGATATATAGACTGTTATGATGGAGACTGTGCAGGTGGAGCCAGTTGTTCAGAATTCTATTTTGGTAACAGTGTATTATGTGCAGAGGAGCCCACCGAAAATCCAACATTCGCTATTAGAACAGAATGGGTTTCTGCTGACGAAACCGCCAATAGTCATGCTTTACCTGCTATTGGGGACATCGATCAGGATGGCACTCCAGAGGTGGTGGTAACAAACAGGCAAGCCAGAACAGTTTCTGTACTTGATGGGGTAACTGGTCAGACGGAATTTCAAATTGGTCTCTATTTTGAACCTGAAAATTCAATTGTACTGGCTAACCTGGAAAATGATGATTGCGCTGAAATGATTATTGTAGAAAATGTGGGCAATGACATCATTGTATATGACTGCAATCAGGTAGAAAAATGGAGAGGGACCTCCTCCAGAAATAATATTGGACTTCCTGCTGTCGCGGACTTTGATGGTGATGGTAACGTTGAACTCTATTATAAAAACGAGATCAGAAATGCCCTAACTGGCGCCATTTTAGTAACAGGTAGTGGCAACTGGGATAAGGATTTCGTTCATAGCCCTATTGCAGTGGATGTTTTTGGTGACTCAGATCTGGAGTTGATCACAGGTGACGATATCTGGTCCGTAGATCTTGCGGCCGGTACCCTCACACGGGTAGCGGATATGGATACGGATCTTGCCGCTAGTGGATATTCAGGAAGCTATCACCCAAAATACTATTCATCCTGGGATGATCAATGGTCAGCCATTTCTGTAGCAGATTTTAACCTTGATGGAAATATTGATGTTCTGACTTCAGGGGCTTTGGGTTCAGGATACTGGAGTACAACCTCAGTTTTTTTCTGGGACATTGCCAATGGTGAGGTAAAGGTATATCAGGATGCAGGAAACAACTTTGTGCGTGGTACAGGACGTATCAATATTGGGGATACAGATGGCGACGGTTTTCTTAATGCCACCTATGTATCAGATCAGGTTCTTTACTCTCTTCACATCAATCCTGTAACAGGAGTTTTTGAACCCCTCTGGACCAAAGCCGTTAAAGAGGGGTCTTCTGGTTTTACTGGTTGTTCACTGTTTGACTTTGATGGTGATGGCGCCTTTGAAACCATCTACCGGTCTGAGTCGGCCCTTTTGATCATAGATGGTACCGACGGCAGCACGAGAAAGACTCTCCCCTGTATCTCCAGAACGCAAGAAGAATACCCCATCGTTGCAGATATTGACGGTGATGGTGCTTCGGAAATATGTGTCTCCTGTTATACCAGCGATGCTACCCCTTTCAACCCTTATGCCAATACTCAGTATTCTCACATCAGGGTATTTGGTGCGGATGGAGAGGCATGGCAGCCATCTCGATCGGTCTGGAACCAGCATGCATACTTCAACGTGAACATTAATGATGACCTGACTGTACCCCTTAGTCAACAGGATCATACAGCTGTCTTCTCTACCGATATATGTACCACGGGCCCTAACCGTTTCCTTAATACCTTTTTGAACCAGTCTCCTTTTGTGGATGAAACAGGGTGTCCATCCTATGTAAGTCCTGATATTGATCTGGATGGCACCAGTATCACTGCAACGGCATCCAACTGCCCCGCTACAGAGTTTTCTGTCTCTTTTGATATATCCAACACAGGTGATGCTGATATTTCCGGATCACTACCGGTCACATTTTATGCGGGTGACCCGCTTACTGCTAACTCCACCAAACTCAATACTGAGATAGTTGTACTACTCAACTTTGTGGAAGGAGAAACCCGAACTATCACTTTGGATGTGGATGGTATTGGTGGAGACTTTGATCTATACATTTCAGTTAATGACTTTGGTCAAACACCTCCGATCACGCCCTATTCTGCAAGTATCCCCGAATGCGAGACAGATAACAACATAGCAAGTGTGAGTGTTACCCACACACCCTTTACCCTTACGGTAGATAAACTAAAAGACAATCAGAAATGCGACCCAAGCAAACCAGATAATGGACAGGCACAGGCTTATTTCGACGGAACCATTGGTGGTGGTGTAGAGACCGTTTGGTTTGAAGACTTCAATGACCCTGATCTCAATGGAGATAAGAATGATACTTCGGGAGATTCCCAGTGGTCATCCTCAGCTGCAGGATCACCCACTTTTTATGGCGTGAATAACTCCGGCTTCAGAGTTTGGAATTCAGGGGGTAACAATGAAGATAAGCCGGTAACCTGGCTTTCTGAGGTCATAGATATTTCTGATCACACAGACGTTACTTTTTCCGCAGACATGATTTCTGAAGGAGATATGGAGGCATCAGGTAAATCCAGGGATGTGATGCGTGTCTATTATAAGCGAAACACTGATGCGGATTTTGTTTTGCTTTCTGAAGGTTATGGTGACTTTGAATACAAGCAGGCGACCGTTAGCGGCATAAATGCCAATACGCTTCAAATAAAAGTGACAATGCACACCACTGCCAATGATGAAAAGTTCACCTTGGACAATGTGAGTGTAACAGGAACAAGTGGCCCTACCACCAAAAAATTTACAGATGTAGATGGTTTTGAATTCTACTGGTATAATCAGGGTGACTTTTCTACGGTGTTGTTTAGTGGGTCTACCTACCCCACCATGGCGGATGGCAACTACTCAGTGGTAGGGTACACCGTAGACGGCAACTGCTACTCTGATACAGTCAATCTCACCATTGATTTAGATGACGTGCCCGACTTTGAGGTACATGTTTATGAATTAAGTCCACTTACTGATTGTGCCGATCCAGATGGAGAGTTAAGAGCTTTTGCTTACACGCAGACTGATGGTAGCGGCGATCCTCTTGACACCCTAGAAGTGGGTTATTCCTTCACATGGACATTGAGTTCGGATGCAGGTGGTACCACCATAGGTGCAGGTAGCATACTTAGTAATCTTGAAGCAATTGGATATTTTGTCGAGGTGGAATATACCCTCAGCGGATGTGTGATGACTGGCTCAGAAGTAGTCTCATCTTCGCTCTCACAACCTCCGGTACCCGATGTGTCACTTACTCATATCACCACTTGTGGAGGCACAGGTGCAGCCAGCGCTTCCATTGGGGGTAACACTTCTAATTACGATTTCCAATGGTATGTAGGGTCTACCTTGAAACCTACCCCTGACTATACTACTGCCGCTATCAGTTCATTGGCTGCGGGCAATTACACTGTAAGAGCAATTGAAAAAGCATCGAGTTGTCCCGGTGACCCTGTAACGGTCACGATCAATGACAATTCTACGGGTCCTCAGCCAGTTGTCACGATTAATCAACATAATACCTCATGCGAAACCGGTGCTTCCAATGGATCAGCTTCTGCTGACGGTGATGGGGCCGGCACAACAAGTGGATATACTTTTACTTGGTATGTGGGTACAACCACTGCTAATGCCAATAAACTACCCGGAGCTGTACCCGGTTCCTCTGTAAGTGGAGCTACTGCCAGCGGACTCCCTGATGGGATTTATAGTGTAACCGTGAAGAAAGGTGGCTGTACGGTCAAAAGAACATTTGAAATCCTGGAGCAATCCTCAGCTCCAGAATTTAATTTTATCACCTCTGTGGATGCAGGGAGTGCCATCAATTTCAGCAACAAATCATGGATAGAAATTCCACAAGCCATTGCTGGATGGAAAGAAATTACCATCTCCTACTGGGTATATCTGGCTAATGAAAACTACCTGAATGACCACCTTATTTTTTCCTCAGGAGGAACAGGAGAAGATCAAGTAGTTCTTTGGACAGATAACACTGACGGGTTGGCTTTTGTGGTAAAAACACAAGGAGACGGCTCCCGTGGAAGAATCAACACCAACTATAAACCAACAGGATGGACACAACTGACCGGAGTCTGGTCTGCCTTGACGGATTTGAACGGTGATGGCAATCTGGGTGATATGGCCATCTATGCAGATGGCGTATTGCTAGGTACAGACAATTACCTGGGGAATGGAAATGGCCTATTGAACGCGGGTACAGAAATGTATGTCGCAAGGGATAGAAATTTGGGTACTAATAAGTTTGAAGGCCGATTTGATGAATTGAGAGTTTTCAACAAGGCCTTTACGCCATTGGAAATTAATGAAGCCGTTTGTGCAGAGACCGTGGGCACAGAGACTGGTTTAATTGTATACTACGATTTTGATGGGCTTTCTGATGTAAGTGATGGGGCCAGTATTCCGAACAGAGCAACAGGTGTGAATTCAAACGTGAATGTAAATACAGGTCAATCGGGGGCATTCTACAATGGTACTGTACAACTGCAGGCACAAGGGACTATCGCTTATGTTACCTCGGATATTAATTGCCCGCTAGGTTATGCTCAAAACAATACCACTTGTGATCCCGCGAACCCCAATGGAAGCATGGATCTCACAGGAAAGGTTGACCCGGATGGAGGCAACTATGAGTACATTTTGTATGATGGTTATTCAACTGACACAGAACTTTCCACCATTACATCACCCTCCAGTCCAGTTTTCACAGGGCTTTCCGCTGGTTTTTACACCATAGAGGTAATCGATCTGGACACAGATTGCTCTACCGGAACCCTCGCTTTTGCGATAGCTGATATTGTGGATGAACCATCCATCATCACCTCAATCACTAACGACTCAGGATGTAATGCTACCGGAACCGGACAAATTTTTGTACAGGCCTATTCAGATAATTCTGAACCATCCTCCTATACATTCGAATTGTTCGATGGCGCCACATTGGATCCAGGCAGCTCTTTGGGGACTACCTCCGTTGCTAACGGCAATACAGGATTTACCTACACAGATTTAACGGATGGAACCTATAGAATACTGGTAACCAATGATGACATTCTCTGTGACTTCTACAAAGATGTAATCATTTCTGATGTTTCCACAACACCTACCATCAGCTCCATCACAGCCATCAACAATGTTTACTGTTCTTCCAACTCTGGCTTTTTAAATGTGAACATGCCAAGTGGAACTGACGGTGATTACACTTACACCTTTTACGCCGGAGAAACCACAAGTGCTCCGCTGATTGTGGCTGACACCGTTTCTGATGTCCTTAACGGACTGGCGGGAGGAAAATATACGGTTGTAGCGAAAAGCAAGCTTACTGGTTGCGAAACTGCTCCTCAAACCAAAACTATCATCGATGATCCGGCTTATCCGAATGTGGTCACTTCAGAGGTTACTCCAGCCACAGGATGTAACGCTACCGCGGGTGGTGGTTCTATTGAAGCTTATGTGCAGGATCCGGACAATCCGGGAATTACTTATATAGAACCTGATTATTCATTTCAGTGGTATTTGGGCTCTGTAGCACCCGGAAACGAAGTGGCTGCATCCAATGATGGTGACCAAAGTACCGCTACCAACCTTCCAAGCGCTACCTACTACGTGGTGGTTACTGATACAGAAACTGGTTGCGTCACTTCTACAGCCAATATCACCTTGAGTCAAACCCCTGTCAAACCTGTTTTGACTATCAATACCCTTACCCCGAATACGACCTGTGATCCAACAGGAACCACCGGTCCTACTGGTGGGGTTTCTGTCAATGTTTCTTTCAATGGCAGTGCTGTAGTTGACCCTGACGCCAGTGGTTATACATTTACCTGGTATGAAGGAAGTGGCACCTCAGGACAGAATATCACCGTAGATGGCACCAGCAACGGAAGCACACCGTCAGGTGAGTCTACTTCCAGCATCTCTAACATTACAAACATGACCTACACCGTTGTGGCTGTAGGGCCCAACGGATGTTCTTCAGACCCCATCCAGGGAGTGGTAGCTTATTCACCGGCCAATCCACAGATCAACACTGTTAGTGTTTCGAACAATACCGTCTGTGATGTGGCAGTAGCAGGCAATTACGATGGTGAAATTGTGGTTTCTCCTGTCACCGGAGTAGTATCCGATTATGAATTCTTGTGGTATGAAGGTGTGGGTACCGGAGGTACTCAGGTAACCAATACCACTACCAGTGATGATGTGATTAACGAGGCGAGTGCCTACAACCTGGAGGGCTCCCCTACCGGAAAAAAATACACCCTTGAGATGACCAACCTTGGCAATGGTTGTGTGAATGAGTTTAGCTTTGAAATCAAAGATGTACCCGCTCAACCAATCATAGTCCTCAGTGAAAGTGAAGTAAGAAATAACACTACATGTTCTGACTCCCCTAACGGATCTATTGTTGCAGCCATTGACCTGAATAATGCTGTAGTTAATGGAAGAGCCAATGATGAGGTCTTCCAGAATATTTCTTCCTGTAACACCTCTGTTTTGGACAACGCCACAGAAGTAGGTGCCAATGGATTTCAGCTCACCACAGAGACCAACAATCAATTTGGACGAATATGGTTAGGGGATTCCATTGATCTGGCTAAGCCACTCAGGTTAGATTTCAGAATTCTATTGGGAAGCAGAGATGCCAATGGTGCAGACGGAATTGCCTTTACCATGCACCGTGATCCAAGGGGATATGATGCTAGAGGTCGTGTTGGAGGCGACCTTGGAGTAGGTCAAGTCTTGGGGGGTGGTTCATTTAACAAAATTGAACCTGCCGTAACAATTGAATTCGACACATGGGACAATGGATCAAGTGACCCAAGCTACGACCACACCAATCTCTTCTTCAACGGAAATATTACTACGACTGAGTTGGGTATTGGTATGGGAAGCCTACCCCAAATTCACGCTTCTAAAACTAACGTTGAAGATGGAGACACACTTGATGTTTCGATCCTTGTAACCCAATCGGGATCTGATCAGGTGATTGAACTTTGGGTCGAAGGTTCACTGAGATTCATATATACGGGAGATGTAATTAATAATGTTTTTGGTGGCGAATCCAAGGTAATCGGAGGCTTCACTTCTTCTACTGGAGGTTCTGTCAATAATCAAGCAGTCTTTCTCGAACCTGTCCTTGGTGAATACGATTTTGCATGGACGGATAACCTTGGTAACTCCATTGGTGGAAATGTACCCTTTATTTGCGGTGTTGGACCGGGAGATTATACGTTAACTGTTACCAATAGCTCCACGGGTTGTGTTTCGGATACCGAAACTTTCACCGTGGAAGACGAGCTTACCGCTATTGACGCAGAGCTGACTGTTACACAACAACCAACGGCATGCTCTGGGGGCACTCCTGACGGAATTCTTACTGCTGTTATCAATAATGATGATGGTGGTGATTACTCCTTTAAATTCTATGCTGGTTCTGGAGTTGGTGCTGATGGCACGGAACTCAATGGCATAGACACCCTGAACCCTGTTCTCAATGGGCGTGCTGCAGGAATCTATACCGTCAAAGTAACTGACCTTCAGGATCCCGATGGTTCTTGTTATGCCATCGATGAAGTAAACCTGCTAGTTAACAAGCCTGTGGTTGCATTATCTGGAACAGCCTATGGAGTAACTGATTGCGGTACTTTGAGCAATGGTAGTTATAAAATCAATTCACTCACCGAAGATGGTATCCCAGGCAATATTGGTGATTATGAGTTTGATGTATATGATGGAGACGGAGATTTCGTCAATACCTATACTACTGACAGTATTACCAATCTAACAGAGGGCGGATATAGCATTATCCCAGTTAACCCAAGCACAAACTGTGAGTTTAGTGGACATAATATTAACATTGGTGACGCCATTGTGCTTCCTTCAGCTACCCTCAACCCTATCGGGGCTGGATCTGAAACCACCAACAATACCGTTTGTGATACCACATACGTCACCAGTGGTAACTCTTACAATGGGGCCATCGAGATCACTCCGGATGCGGGGGTCGCTGCAGACTATACCTTCACATGGTTCTATGGCGCTTCTACCAATGCCGGAGATGCGCTATTAACTCAGCTACCCAATGCGGTCGTTGATAGTGATACAATCATCAGAAACATCCCTGGAGGTACTTACACACTCATCATGCAGAACAACGCTAATGCATGTGCCGATACCCTCGAGTTTGATATCCTTAGCACTCCTGCGGCTAATCCGATCATTGATAACACAACTCCTGGAGTAGACTACATCGTTTCTGATGTCACTGCTTGTAATGCTGACAATGGATCGATCCAAATCCTGGAAGTAGAT